>JBEEJZ010000103.1:0-10702 GCA_041168905.1 Pseudomonadota bacterium
GGTTGGTCTTGGTATTCAGTGACGGTGGCGCCTGCATCCACCTCGCCGCGCCACGCGGCCACGGTATCGGCAATGCGCTGGATGGCGGCATCGTCCAGTTCGGCCTGCACGCGTGAAATCATCTTGGCCTGCTTGCGGGCGTCGATGAACAGCACTTCGCCCTTGCGCTTCTTGGTTTTGGCCAGGAACCACAGACAGGCGGGGATTTGCGTGTTGAAGAACAGCTGGCCGGGCAGGGCGATCATGACTTCCACCACGTCGGCATCGACCATCGCGGCGCGTATCACGCCCTCGTTGTTCTGGCTGCTGGACATGCTGCCGTTGGCCAGCACAATGCCAGCGCGGCCTGTGTCTTTCAGGTGGTGCAACATGTGCTGCAGCCAGGCGTAGTTGGCGTTGCCTTGCGGTGGGTCGCCAAAGTGCCAGCGTGGGTCGCCTTCCAGACTGCCATGCCACCAGTCGCTGATGTTGAACGGCGGGTTGGCCAGGATGAAGTCGGCGCGCAGGTCCGGGTGCTGGTTGCGGGTGAATGTGTCGGCGGGTTCGCGGCCCAGGTTGAAGTCGATGCCGCGTATGGCAAGGTTCATGGCCGCCAGGCGCCAGGTGGTGGGGTTGGCTTCTTGCCCGTAGATGGATACATCGCCCAACTTGCCACCATGGGCTTCGATGAACTTCTCGCTCTGCACAAACATGCCGCCGCTGCCGCAACACGGGTCGTACACCTTGCCCTGGTGCGGGGCCAGCACGGCCACCAGGGTTTTGACGATGGAGGCCGGGGTGTAGAACTGCCCGCCGCGCTTGCCCTCGGCGCTGGCGAACATGCCCAGAAAGTACTCGTACACCTGGCCCAGCACGTCGCGCGCCACGGCAGGGTTGTCACCGAAACCGATGGTGGAAACCAGGTCCACCAACTCGCCCAGCTTGCCGTCGGGCAATTGGGCACGGGCGTAGCGTTTGTCCAGTATGCCCTTGAGCTTGGGGTTTTCGTGCTCGATCAACACCAGGGCGTTGTCGATGAATTTGCCAATCTCCACGCTTTTGGCCATGGAGCGGATGGTTTCCCAGCGGGCGCCTTCTGGCACCCAGAACACGTTGGCGCTTTTGTAATAGTCGCGGTCTTCCAGCTCGGCGGCCAGGTCATCCGGGGTGGCGTCGGCAAAGTAGAAGTCGTCGCCCGGGTCCTTCAGGCGGGCTTCAATCTCGGCGCGGCGGGCGGTGAAGGTGTCGGAGACGTACTTCAGGAAGATGAGGCCGAGCACCAGGTGCTTGTACTCGGCGGCGTCCATGTTGGCGCGCAGTTTGTCGGCGGTAGCCCAGAGGGTCTTTTTGATGTCGTCGAGCATGTTGTTATCAGGTGTGACAGTGGCTCAATATTATGTGGCTTGGGCGTCCCATGGCCGTTTCAAGGTTGTCCTGCAGCTTGCCGCTCTTACCTGATCGCTCTCGGAATTTTGAGCCTTGTCAAAAAGCAAGGTTGGGGTGTGCCCTAGTCGGCGAGAAAGAACTGCGTGTAAACCTTGCAATGGAGAGCGTCACGGCTACGCGGGTGCCAGAAACAAAAAAGCCAACCCTTTTGAGGTTGGCTAAGTTGTTGATTTCATTGGTGCCGGAGAGATGAATCGAACACCCGACCTTCTCATTACGAATGAGCTGCTCTACCGACTGAGCTACACCGGCACAAGCCCGAGATTATATCTCGGTGTGATAGCGCGTCAGGCGTTCGACCTCGTTGCGTGAGCCCAGCATGACGCTGACGCGTTCGTGCAATTGGGCCGGTGTCAGGTCCAGAATGCGCTGCTTGCCGTTGGTGGATGCGCCCCCGGCTTGTTCGACCAGCCAACTCATGGGGTTGGCCTCGTACATCAGGCGCAATTTGCCCGCTTTTTGAGGTTCGCGCTTGTCCCACGGGTACAGGAACACACCACCCCGAGTCAGGATGCGGTGCACGTCGGCCACCATGCTGGCAATCCAGCGCATGTTGAAGTCTTTGCCCCGTGGGCCTTCAGTGCCTTGCAGGCACTCGTCGATGTAGCGCTTTACCGGTGTGTCCCAGTGGCGCATATTGCTCATGTTGATGGCAAATTCCTTGGTGTCTTCGGGAATCCGCACATTCTCCTGGGTCAGCACGAAGGAGCCTTGCTCGCGGTCAAGGGTGAACATGGCCACGCCGTTGCCGACCGTCAGCACCAGCGTGGTTTGCGGGCCATAAATGCAATAGCCAGCCGCCACCTGCTGGCTACCCGCCTGCAAGAAGTCTTTTTCTGATACATCAAAGTGCCGGCCCGAGGGGTCTTCCTGCTTCCTCAGCACACTGAAAATGGTGCCGATGCTCACATTCACGTCGATGTTGCTGGAGCCGTCCAGGGGGTCGAACAGCAGCAAATATTCGCCTTGCGGGTAACGGTTGGGCACCACGTAGATGTCTTCCATTTCCTCGCTCGCCATGGCGGCCAGGTGACCGCCCCATTCGTTGGCCTCGATCAGGACTTCGTTGGCAATGATGTCGAGCTTCTTCTGGATTTCGCCCTGCACGTTCTCGGACTCTGCCGTGCCCAGAACGCCGCCCAGCGCCCCTTTGTTGACGGCGTGGCTGATGCTCTTGCACGCGCGTGCCACCACTTCCAGCAGCAGGCGCAGTTGCGAAGGGATGAGGCCGCCTTTGCGTTGTTGCTCGACGAGGTATCGGGTCAGACTGATGGGTTGGCTCATGGGGTGTCCTTCAGGCGGCAACAGGGGTGCCCAGCGCGCGGCTGACAACCTCACGCACATCGTTGCTCAGGTCGGGTTTTGCAGCAACGCGGGCCAGCGCCTCGCGTGCCGCGCTGCGGTAAGGCGCGGCCAGCTTGGTCCAGCGGTCCAGGGCACGTGCCAGGCGAGCCGCCACTTGCGGATTGAAACTGTCCAGTTCCATGACCCGCTCGCTCCAGAACACATAGCCCGCAGCGTCCGCCCTGTGGAAGGCGCCGGGGTTGGCACTGCAGTAGCTGAAGATCAGGCTGCGTGCGCGGTTGGGGTTACGCAGGTGGAAGTCAGGGTGCTTCATCAGCTGGCGCACGGCGGGCAGGACGTTGCCCCCACGGTCGCAGGCGCCGGCTTGCAGCGCAAACCACTTGTCCAGCACCAGCGCCTCGTTCTTGAACAGCTCATGAAAGCGCGCCAGGGCTGGCACGGCCAGCTCATGGCCGCTGTTGACCAGCGCGCTCAAGGCGTTCAGGCGATCGGTCATGTTGCCGGCATCCTTGAAACGCTGGTAGGCCTTGCCGGGGATCACGGCATCACCCTGAAGCGTGGCTGCCAGGCACAGCTGACTCAGCGCCATGCCGGCCAGCGCACGTCGGCCACTGGAAACCGGGTCGGGGCGGTAGCTGCCGCTGTCCTGATGTGTGTCAAAGGCCCATTGCCAGTCGGCAGCCAGTGCCTGGGCCAGCTGGGTGCGCATGGCTTCGCGTACCTGATGGACGCGCTGTGGGTCCACCACCTCCAGTTGCTCAGCGATGTAGCCTTCGGATGGCAAGGTGAGTACCAGTTCCTTGAACGCGGCATCCAGCGTGGGATGGCGCAGCACGCCGCGCATGGCCTGCAGGTAGGTGTCGCTGAAGGGCAGGGTGCCTGTCAGCTCCTGGCCGGATTGGATCAGTGTCAGCGCTGCGCGCAGGGTGAGCCGCTGGCCCGCTTCCCAGCGGTTGAAAGGGTCCGAGTCGCTGGCCAGCAAGGTGAGCAACTGGGCATCTGTGTAGTCAAAGTCCAGCACCACCGGCGCGCTGAAGCCACGCAAGATCGAGGGCACAGGCTCGGCATCGACGTTGATGAAGGTCAGCACATGCTGTGCGTCAGTCATCACCACCGTGTGGCTGGTACCTAATGGCACGGCCTCGCCCGCCAATTGCAGGGGCACATCTGTGCCATTTGCCGCCACCAGCCCCAGCGTGACCGGAATCACAAAGGGCTCTTTGGCCGACTGGCCCGGCGTAGGTGCACAGCTTTGGGTCAGCGTCAGGGTGTAGGTGCGGGCCTCGGCGTCAAATTGGCCCACAGCCCGGACATGGGGCGTGCCAGCCTGGCTGTACCAGCGCTTGAATTGAGGCAGCAGGCGAGCGAGGTCGGATGCGGGGTTGGCATCGGCAATGGCCTGGGCAAAATCATCACAGGTCACGGCCTGTCCGTCATGGCGCTCAAAATAGAGCGTGATGCCCTTGGCGAAGCCGGCTCGGCCCACCAGGGTTTGCATCATGCGCACCACCTCCGCACCTTTCTCGTAAATGGTGACGGTGTAGAAGTTGTTGATCTCGATGAAGCTGTCAGGCCGCACCGGGTGGGCCATAGGACCCGCATCCTCGGGGAACTGGGCGGAGCGCAGCACCCGCACGTCTTCAATGCGCTTGACCGCGCGGGCTGAGGGCTCGGCACACAGGTCCTGGCTGAATTCCTGGTCGCGGAAAACCGTCAGGCCCTCTTTCAAGGACAGCTGAAACCAGTCGCGGCAGGTCACCCGGTTGCCGCTCCAGTTGTGAAAGTACTCGTGCCCGACCACCGACTCGATGTTGGCGAAGTCGGCGTCGGTCGCGGTGGCCTGATTGGCCAGCACGTACTTGGTGTTGAAGATGTTCAGGCCCTTGTTTTCCATGGCGCCCATGTTGAAGTCGCTGGTGGCGACGATCATGAAGCGCTCCAGGTCCAGCGGCAGACCAAAGCGGGCCTCGTCCCAGGCCACACTGGCCATCAGCGAGTTCATGGCGTGCTCGGTCTTGTCCAGGTCGCCAGGTCGCACATAGACCTGCAGCAGGTGGCCCTTGCCGGCGCGCGAAGTAATGCGCTGCTCACGGCACACCAGCTGGCCGGCCACCAGCGCAAACAGGTAGCAGGGCTTCTTGTGCGGGTCCACCCACTTGGCAAAGTGGCGCGGGCCGTTGGGGCCATCTTCCAGGGCGCCTTCTTCCACCAGATTGCCGTTGGACAAGAGCACGGGGTACTTGTCCTTGTCGGCACGCAGGGTGACGGTGTAGCTGGCCATCACATCCGGGCGGTCCAGAAAATAAGTGATGCGCCTGAACCCCTCGGCCTCGCACTGCGTGAAGAACGAATCATTGCTGACGTACAGCCCCATCAGCTTGGAGTTCTTGGCGGGGGCACAGGTAGTAAAGATCTCCAGATCAAAGGGCTCGTGCCCTTGCGGCAGGTTTTCCAGCACCAGGCGATTGCCTTCCATCTTGAAGGACGTGCCCTGGCCGTTGACCAGCACGCGGGCCAGGTTGAGCTCTTCGCCATCCAGCTTGAGGGCTTGCGCCGCCACGTCCGGGTTGCGGCGCAGGCGCATTTTGTTCAGCACGCGGGTCTTGGCCGGGTCCAGGTCAAAGCTCAGGTCCACGGTGTCGACCAGAAACGCTGGCGCGGCGTAGTCGGCCCGGTGGATGACCACGGCGTCTCCCTGTCCATCACGCAGTTGCAACATGCAGACTCTCCAAAAATTTAGATTCAAACAGTTCGTGATAGTCGCGAACCTGGGCCACAACGTGTGGGCCCTTGAGTTCATCAGCTCGGTGGCTGGTGCAGATGGCCACAGCTCTCATGCCAGCCCGGCGCGCGGCTTCGATGCCAAAAGGGGCATCTTCAAACACGATGCAGCGGCTGGCCTCGGCCTTCATGCGGCGCGCGGCTTCCAGAAAAATAGCCGGCTCGGGCTTGCCTGGCAGTCCTTCGTCGCCACCCACCACAGATTCGGGGCGCACCCGCATCTTGAGGTTGGAAAACGCAAAAGCGATGTTGTGCTGGTCGCCCGCCGTGCCCACACCCAGCTTCAGTCCGCGCTCGCGGGCGGCATCCGCAAAGGCCTTGAAGCCTGCCACTTCGGCAAATACCGGTGCAAAAAGCTCTCGGTAAATGACCTCTTTTTCGTGGATGAGTTCGCGTGCCTCGTCCAGGGGCACCTCGCGACCGAGCAGTTCGCTCATGCACTCGATGCCGGTGCGGCCAGTGGTGCGGCGCATCAGGTCGGGTAGGTCGATGCGTATGCCATGGCGACGGGTGAACTCCACCCAGCTGTTGGCATGGTGGGGCATGGAGTCGATCATGGTGCCGTCCATGTCGAAGATCAGCCCCTCGGTGTGGATCAGCGTGCTCATCACACGCCTTGTTTCAGCGACGCTTCGATGAACACATCCAGGTCGCCGTCCAGCACTTTCTGGGTGGCAGAGACTTCGACGTTGGTGCGCAGGTCCTTGATGCGGCTGTTGTCCAGCACATAGCTGCGGATCTGGTGGCCCCAGCCCACATCGGTCTTGCTGTCTTCCAGCTTTTGCTGCTCTTCCTGGCGCTTGCGCATTTCGTGGTCGTACAAGCGGCTGCGCAGGCGCTTCCAGGCAACGTCGCGGTTGCTGTGCTGGCTGCGACCATCCTGGCACTGCACCACGATGCCGGTGGGGATGTGCGTCAGGCGCACAGCCGAGTCGGTCTTGTTGATGTGCTGACCGCCGGCTCCGCTGGCGCGGAAGGTGTCGGTGCGCACGTCTGCCGGGTTGATGTCGATCTCGATGGAGTCGTCGATTTCGGGATAGACAAAAATCGAGGCAAACGAGGTGTGACGACCACCCGATGAGTCAAACGGTGATTTGCGCACCAGACGGTGCACGCCGGTTTCTGTGCGCAGCAGCCCAAAAGCGTATTCACCCTCGATCTTGATGGTGGCGCCTTTGATGCCCGCCGTATCACCCGCGGTTTCGTCTTCGATCGTGGTCTTGAAGCCTTTGCGCTCGGCGTATTTCAGGTACTGGCGCAGCAGCATGCTGGCCCAGTCGCAGGCCTCGGTGCCACCGGCGCCGGCCTGAATGTCCAGGAAGCAGGGCAGGGGGTCGGCCGGGTTGTTGAACATCCGGCGGAACTCCAGCTGCTCGATGATGGCTGCCAACTTGGCGGTTTCGGCCTCGATGGTCAGCAGGCCGGCTTCGTCGTCCTCGGCCTTGGACATCTCGAACAGCTCGGCATTGTCGGCCAGCTCGCTGGTCAGGGTGTTGATGGAGTCCACCACACCATCCAGGGCTTTTTTCTCTTTCCCCAGTTCCTGTGCTTTTTTGGGGTCGTTCCAGACCGTGGGGTCTTCCAGTGAGGCGTTGACGGTTCTCAGGCGCTCAGCTTTGGCATCGTAGTCAAAGATACCCCCGTAAATCGAGGGTGCGGGCGCTCAGGTCAGCCAGCTGGGTACCGATGGTGTTGATGTGTTCTGCGTCCATGAGGGGGTCCTGTTCCGATGATCTGGGATAACCCCGTATTTTCTCATGCAAGAAAGTTTTCGATCAGCTGCGCCACCGCGTCGGGCTGGTCATGGTGCAGCATGTGCCCGGCACCTGGCACCACTTTTCGTTCAAGCTGGGTTATCACCTTGAGCCGCTCATGAAATTCGCCCAGGGTGTAGCTGGCTTGCCACCACTGGTTCATCTCGTTCTCGCCGGCCTCTACCACCAACACGGGCGCGGTGATGCGCTGGTGAATTTGCAGGGTTTCGTCCACCCGGTAGAGATAGGCGTTGGTGACCTTGTGGCCGGCTTCGCCCAGCACCGTCCAGCGGCCCGTTTCGTCCTGGCGTGCCCAGTGCTGCGCCAGCCAGGTGGCTTTGTCGGCGCCCAGGCGAGGGTTGGTCTTGAGCAGGCGCCCCACCACGCCGTCGATCGCGTCGTAAGACTTGAGCGCCATCTTGCCCTGGCGGGCTGCCTTGACATCATCCAGCCACTTGGCCATGCGGCCCGGCGCTTGCGATGGGCGCGATTGCGGCAGGCCAAAGCCTTCCAGGTTGATCAGGCGGCGCACGCGTTCGGGCCGCACACCGGCGTACACCATGGCGATGTTGCCCCCCATGCTGTGGCCGAGCAGGTCTATGACTTGGCCCGGCACAAAGTGATCTAGCAGCACCTCCAGATCAGCCAGGTAATCGGGGTGCCAGAAGCTCTCAGCCAGGGGCGCTGTGTCGGGCTGGGCGCTGCGGGTGAGTCCGAAACCCCGCCAGTCTGGGGCAATCACTTGCCGGCCAGCTTGCAGCGCATCCACCACAAACTGAAACGACGCGGCGACATCCATCCAGCCATGCAGCATCACCAACGGTGGCAGGGCGGGGTGGCTTTGCCCCCAAATACGGACGTGGTACTGCAGGCCCCTGACGGGCACGAATTCACTGCGGGAAGGGTGTTTGACTTGGTACATTCGCATCATGATACGTAACGAACACCTTGCCCAGAGCCGCCCAGACCCCGGTCCCGGTGGCTCTTCAGATCGTTATGCCGAGTTGCACGGCCAGTTCCGCTGGCGGGTGCCGGAATATTTCAACATGGCCCAGTTTTGCTGCCGGCGCTGGGCGGAGCGAGCCGACGCCGGCCAACGGACTGCGGTCATCGAGCACGTGCCAGGTGCTGGGTTGTCCTCGCAGGCGCAGGGCCAAAACCATAGCTACGCCCGGCTGCACGAGCAAGCCAATCGATTGGCTCATGTGCTGCGTGCGCAGGGCGTGCAGCCGGGCGAGCGCGTGGCCATCGTCATGCCGCAACGCTTTGAAACTGCAGTCGCTTACATGGCGGTGCTGCAGATGGGGGCGGTGGCCATGCCGCTGTCGATGCTGTTCGGGCCCGATGCGCTGGCTTTCAGGCTGCAGGACAGCGGGGCGCGCCTGGCCTTGGTAGACGAGTCGAGCGTGACTAACGTGCAGTCGATACGCGCCCAATGCCCAGACCTGTGCTGCCTGGTGGGCGTGGGCGATGCCGCCGCCGTGTCAGACCTGGACTACTCCCAAACCCTGGCGGCGCAGCCAGCGGTTTTTGAGCCTGTCTCAACCCGGGCCGATGACCCCGCAGTGTTGATCTACACCAGTGGCACCACCGGCCAGCCCAAGGGAGCGCTGATTCCGCATCGCGCCTTGATTGGCAACCTCACTGGCTTTTTATGCAGCCAGAACTGGTTTGGGTTTGATGCCACCTTGCTCGACGATCCGCTGCAGCCTAGCACCGACTCGCAGGCCGTATTGTGGTCGCCGGCAGACTGGGCTTGGACCGGTGGCCTGATGGACGCCTTGTTGCCCACGCTGTTTTTTGGCCGACCGATCGTGGCCTATGGCGGCCGCTTCAGCCCCGAATTGGCGTTTGGTTTGATGCAGACGCACGGGGTGACGCACACATTTTTGTTTCCGACCGCCCTGAAAGCCATGATGAAGGCCTACCCGCAGCCGCGCCAGCACTTCAAGCTGAAGCTGCAAGCCCTAATGAGTGCGGGCGAGTCTGTGGGTGATGCCGTGTTTGCCTATTGCCAGAGCCAGTTGGACGTGACCGTCAACGAGATGTTTGGCCAAACCGAGATCAACTACATCGTAGGTAACTGCGCCCCTGTGCAGACCGGCGCAGCGAGCGCACAGACGGGCTGGCCTGCCCGACCCGGCAGCATGGGCAAGGCCTATCCCGGGCACCGGGTGCAGGTCATCGACGAGGCCGGCAACGAATGCCCGGACGGCGTGCCCGGCGATGTGGCTGTGAACCGCAAGGATGTGCACGGCGACCCGGACCCGATTTTCTTCCTGGGTTATTGGCGCAACGATGCCGCCACTCTGGCCAAATTCACCGGCGACTGGTGCCGTACGGGCGACATGGCGGTGCGCGATGCCGACGGATACCTGTGGTACCAGGGCCGGGCGGACGATGTATTCAAGTCGGCCGGCTACCGCATCGGCCCCGGCGAAATTGAAAATTGCCTGGTCAAGCATCCGGCCGTTGCCAACGCAGCCGTGGTGCCCAAGCCGGACCGCGAGCGTGGCGCGCTGGTCAAGGCCTATGTGGTGCTGTCGGCTGACTTTGCCCGGCAGAGAACGCTTGCCGCTACTCCCGCAGACTTTGATAAGGTGCTGGTGGCTGAGCTGCAGGCTCATGTGAAAGGCCAGCTCGCTCCCTATGAATATCCCAAAGAAATCGAGTTCATCGACCAATTGCCCATGACCACGACAGGCAAGGTGCAGCGCCGGGTCTTGCGGCTGGAGGAGGAGACGCGGGCCCGTAAACTTGGCGTCTTGAACTGAGCAATTCAACAACTGCTATGAAAAAAATCAAACTAGGTCAAAGCCAACTGGAAGTGACGCCGATTTGCCTGGGCACCATGACCTTTGGCGAGCAGGTTAACGAAGCCGATGCACATGCCATTTTGGCCCGTTCGCTGGAGCGCGGCGTGGACTTTTTGGACACCGCGGAAATGTATTCGGTGCCTACCCGCGCGGCTACTTTTGGCTCCACCGAAACCATCATCGGCAACTACTTTGCCCGCAACCCAGGCGTACGCCAGAAATGGACCGTGGCCAGCAAGGTGGCGGGGCCGTCTCGCGGGCTGGACTGGGTGCGTGGTGGCGGTCACAACCTCACGGCCGATGACATTGTGGGCGCCTGCGAAGACAGCCTGCGCCGCCTGCAGACCGATGTGATTGATCTGTACCAGATTCACTGGCCGGTGCGCCATGTGCCGGCTTTCGGCAATCAATACTTCGAGCCGTCCAAGGACCGCACCGATATCTCCAGCATTCACGAACAGCTCGAAGGCCTGGCTCGGCTGGTGCGCGCCGGCAAGGTGCGCGAGATTGGTTTGTCGAATGAGTCGCCTTATGGCGTGATGGAGTTTGTGCGTTTGGCCGAACAGCATGGCCTGCCGCGCGTGGCCACGGTGCAAAACCCGTATTGCCTGATCACCCGGG
>JBEEJZ010000104.1:0-3381 GCA_041168905.1 Pseudomonadota bacterium
GAAGTGCAGCAGCTGAATCACCACAAAGCTGGCAGCATAGGCCAGGCCGGACCAAAAGCCATACCAAAACGCCGACAGGCCCAGCGCCATCACGCCAAACTTCATGGCGGTGGTCACGGCGGTGAGCGCGCCGCCGCCCGCCGCGTTACCCAGCATGGCGCGGTATTCGCTGCGTGTGCGGGTGATGTAGTGTTCGCCAGTCTCCGAGCTGCGTTCGGCCACCTTGGCTGCAATGAGCGACGAGTTGCTCGCAACCAGCGCACCTATGCTGTGTTGCTCTTGGCGCACGCTGGCCAGGTGGGAAATTAGTTTGGCGTTGGCCCGGTGGGTGTCGTCGTCCAGCAGGCAGTCCAGCAGGGCCCGCACACGTAACGCGCGCTCGCGCAGCTGCCGCAACCGAAACACCAGGTCCACTGAAATGCCGTGTGCATCCAGGTGGGTGTAGACCGATGCTGCTGCATGGCGGCAGGCTTCCAGTTGGGTACGAAATTGCTTCACTGCACCGGCAAGGTCCTTCCCGTGCAGCCATGCGGCTTGCACGGCGCTCAGGTCAGCGGCCAGACTGTGAAAGGGGTTGGAATCGCGCGCTGATGGACTCATGCGCAGGCGAATGTCCGCCGAAAAGCCAGCGGCCCGAATCTGGCTGGTGCAAAACGTCATGGCATCCAGCAGCGTGTACTGCCAGTGGGTGAGCTGGGGGTGTTCGGCGGCATAGGCACCATTGGCAGGCACTTGCAGCAAGTGACCCAGGCGCAGCAATGTGGTGTCGGGCAAGGCAGCCAGCCACTGTGCATCGTGTTCCACGTCAAACAACAAACCAAACAGTTCTGAGGCGTCGGTGGTCTCGGGTGTGGCCGGCAGGAGCTTGAAGTGCAAGCGCTGAACCAACTCGCTGACAAAGGCGTTGCGCGAGGCAAACCCGTAGTCCGACAGCAGCGTGCTGCCGTCCACGCTGGCTACCAGCGCGCTCCACCACAGTTGCACTTTTTCCCGGGTGGCGGGCCGGGCATCCAGCACATCGAGCAGCAGGTTGACACGGGCAACGGCGGCATCGGGCGTGTCCTTGTGGCCGCGAATCCAGTCCAGCAGGGTGTTGAGCCACACATGGCGTTGCACCAAGCCCGCATGGGGGTCCAGCGTCTCCAGGAGGTTGGAGATGTCTGGCGTGGCGATCCGGGTGGCCATCAGTGCAGTGTGCGCGGCCCGCCCGTGCCCTCTATGCCGCTCAGTGCGTCCAGCACGAACATGGGGATATCGGAGTCAAATTTTTCGCCGTCTTCTGCCACGCAAAAGAAGCTGCCGTGCATGGTGCCCGTGGGCGTACGCAGGCGGGTGCCACTGGTGTACTCAAAGGCTTGCCCCGGTTTGAGCAGGGGCTGCTGACCCACCACGCCCAAGCCCTTGACCTTGTCAGTGTGGCCATTGGCGTCGTTCACGTTCCAGGTTCGCGAGATGAGCTGCGCGGTGACATCGCCGGTATTGGTGATGGTGATGGTGTACGCAAACACATACAGGCCCTCATCCGGTGTGGACTGGTCAGGCAGGTATTCAGGGACAACTTCGACGGTAAATTGGTACTTGGCCATAGTGCAATGCTACCTGCGAAAATAAAGCATCTGCCAACCTTACCGGAAAACCCCTGCCATGACCTACCGCATTGCCCCGTCCATCCTGTCTGCCGACTTTGCCCGTTTGGGCGAAGAGGTCAAAAACGTGATTGCCGCCGGTGCCGACTGGATTCACTTTGACGTGATGGACAACCACTATGTACCCAACCTCACGTTCGGCCCCATGGTCTGCCAGGCGCTCAAACCCCACGCCAAAACGGCGGCGGGCGTGGCCGTGCCGATTGACGTGCATTTGATGATCTCTCCGGTGGACGCCCTGGCCGGCGCCTTCGCCGATGCCGGTGCCGACCTGATCAGCTTTCACCCTGATGCTGCTGGCCATGTGCATCGCAGCATCCAGGCTATCAAGAGCAAAGGTGTCAAGGCCGGCCTGACCTTCAACCCGGCGGAGCCGCTGGACGTGCTGGACTGGGTGATTGACGACATCGACCTGGTGCTGATCATGAGTGTGAATCCGGGCTTTGGCGGTCAGAGCTTTATTGACTCCGCCTTGCGCAAAATTGAAGACGTACGCAAGCGCATCGATGCCTCGGGCAAAGACATTCGCCTGGAGGTGGACGGCGGCATCAAGACCGACAACATCCGTCGCGTGGCCGATGCCGGTGCCGATACCTTTGTGGCCGGTAGCGCCATTTTTGGCAAACCCGACTACAAGAGCGTGGTGGACGCGATGCGCCTGGAGTTGGCCAAATAGCTACTTGATGCCCAGCAATGCGTCTTTGAGTTTGAAGTCCGCAGGTACCGGGCCAAACCAGATGGACATGATGGCCTTGTAAAACTCGGGCTCTTTGAAGGGCTCACCCTGCACTTTGCCTTTTGCGGTGATGACCATGCCGGTGCCGGGTATCCAGTCAATCACCACGGTGTCGCCGGGCACCAGTATTTTGTTGACCGTAAAAATGTCGCTCATGCGCATCAGCCCGGGGACGAGCTTGGACATCTCGGGTTTGGGTACGTTGTCTTCCACGCCCCGGGTGAGCAATTTGCCGAAGGACTCGGCCTCAATGTCGCGCAAGAACGTCATGGTCAGGCGTTTGGGACCGGGTGCAGAGGTCAAGGCATCCAGTGTGTTGACTTTTTTGGTGGTGTACAGATCGCCCACGTAGACCTTGAACGGGCCTTTGTAGCGAATGCCTGCGCCGTTGAGTTGCAGCTTGGTGCCTGCCACAGTGGCGGTGTCTTCCACTTTCACGCCGCTGAGTTCCAGCGTGGCCTGGGCTGCAGGCGCAAAGAGCAGGGTTGCCAGTGTGACGGCAGGCACTAGGGCTTTCAAAAGATGTTTCATGGGTACTCTTAAAAGGGACGGTCGTGCTATTTTGAACTCCTTTGCCCGTGGAATCGTTTGCTACACTGTGCAAATGTTCATTCATCGTATTTTTATCACGGGTTGTAGCGACCGGGGAGCCTGGCCCTGGCGTACCTTGCCGTCCGTGACTGAGCACGCGTAACAGCCCTTCGCCTTTTGCAGGCGGCCAGCGGCGCGCAGTTGCTCTGCGCACAATCCCCCAAGTTCACTGCCACACCATGCGCGCCGCACACGTTCGCAGGCCTGGCCCCTGATTTGCTCTCACCCCTGAGGTGCCTCTTGTTATGACTGAATCTGAATTTCTGGCCTTGGCGGCCCTTGGCTACAACCGCATCCCGCTGACCGCCCAGGCGTTTGCCGACCTGGAAACGCCACTCTCGCTGTACCTCAAGCTGGCCCGCGCCCCCGGTGCCGCCGAGCCTGCGGCCAACAGCTTTTTGCTCGAAT
>JBEEJZ010000105.1:0-4957 GCA_041168905.1 Pseudomonadota bacterium
GCGCATCGCGCTGGCCCTGTGTGTGGCGCTGCTGCTCGGTTGGGCGCAGCACGGCCAGTGGCTGACCCGTTGGCCCCAGGGTCGTGTCTGGGCTTTCATGGGACAGATCTCCTACGGGGTATTCCTGCTGAATTTTCCTGTGGCGCTGGTGGTGAACGCCCTGTTTACCCGCTTTGTGGCGCCCGACCCCTGGCTACAAACACTGGGTGTGTTGTGTGCCTGGGTGGCTTGCAATCTGGCCGGCGCCGTGTTCTACCTGGTGGTCGAGGTCCGCCTCATCCCCCATACACTTGCCCGCTTTCAACGCTGACGTTTACCAATGGACATTGCATTGCTGATCAAGGCCGCCATCATGGGTGTGGTGGAGGGGCTGACCGAGTTTTTGCCTATTTCATCCACAGGTCACTTGATTTTGGCGGGGGCCCTGCTGGGTTTTGACGATGACAAGGCCAAGGTGTTTGACATTGCCATTCAGACGGGTGCCATCTTTGCCGTGATCCTGGTGTATTTCGACAAGATCCGCAGCACCGTGCTGGCCCTGCCCAGCAGCCGTCAGGCGCAGACCTTTGCCCTGAATGTGCTGATTGCATTTGTGCCCGCCGTCGTCATGGGTTTGCTGTTTGGCAAGGCCATCAAGGCGCACTTGTTCACACCGGTGGTGGTGGCCAGCACTTTCATCCTGGGTGGCCTGGTGATTTTGTGGGCTGAGCGGCGCCAGGCGCGTTCCCCTGGTGTGGTGCGCATCGATTCGGTCGATGCCATGACGCCCCTGGACGCCATCAAGGTGGGCCTGGTGCAGTGCCTGGCCATGATCCCGGGCACCAGTCGCAGTGGTGCCACCATCATCGGCGGCATGTTGCTGGGTTTGTCGCGCCGGGCAGCCACCGACTTTTCGTTTTACCTGGCGATTCCGACCCTGATCGGAGCAGGGGCCTATAGCTTGTACAAAGAGCGCGCGCTGCTGTCCATGGCAGACCTGCCCTTGTTTGGCGTGGGCCTGCTGTTTTCATTTGTCAGTGCCTGGCTGTGCATACGCTGGCTCTTGCGCTTCATTGCGACGCACAGCTTTGTGCCCTTTGCCTGGTACCGCATCGCCTTTGGTCTGGTGGTGCTGGCCACCGCCTGGAGCGGAGCAGTGGTTTGGTCGGCTTGATCCAGTCGGCTTAAATCAACTTTTCGTCGGGGGTGCTGAGCTTGCGCAGGGGCTTGGCGCGGCCATTGACCATCAGCGGCACGGCGGTCTGCTCGCCGTTCCATGAGGGGTCTTCGATGCTGTCGAACACCTGGCGCAGCTTCTCGCCCCAGCTGTTGTGCATCATCCGGAAGTAGGGGTTGTCTTCGTCGATGCACACCACCTTGTCGGTCTGGAAGGTGTTGGCTTCATAGACCACTAGGTCCAGCGGCAAACCGACAGACAGGTTGGATTTGAGCGTGGAGTCCATCGAGACCAACGCGCATTTGGCTGCTTCGTCCAGCGGGGTGTCGGGGGTCAGCACCCGGTCGAGCACCGGCTTGCCGTACTTGGACTCACCCACCTGGAAGTAAGGCGTTTCGGGCGTGGCTTCGATGAAGTTGCCCGCTGAATACACCTGAAACAGGCGCATCCCTTCGCCCTGAATCTGGCCGCCGAAGATCAGCGAGACATTGAAATCCACACCGGCTTGCTTGAGCGAGGCGGCATCTCGGTCATGCACCCGGCGTATGGCCGAACCCAGCACGCGGGCGGCATCGAACATGCTGCGGGCGTTCCAGATGGTGATGGGCTCGCTGTCGGGGTTGTCCTTGAGTTGCTCGATCTGCAAAATTTCACGCACCGACTGGGAAATGCTCAGGTTGCCGGCTGAGAGCAACACCATGAAGCGGTCGTCGGTCTTCTCGTAAACGATCATCTTGCGAAAGGTGCTGATCTGGTCGAGGCCGGCATTGGTGCGGGAGTCCGACAGAAAAACGAGTCCGGCGTTGAGTTTGATGGCGACGCAATAGGTCATGAATCGGCTTTCGGTATGGAAGTTCAGCGACTGGCCTGGGCAGCCAGTTTTTTAAGCGCGTAGAGCGCATCAAGGGCCTCGCGAGGGCTCATGGCATCGGGGTTGATGCTGGCGAGGCTGGATTCTACGGGGCTGGGGGGGCTGTTCTCAGCCTCTGGCGGCGGTGCAAACAGGTCGACTTGCACCCGGCTGCTGTCGGCCTGGGCTTCCAGGGCGGCCAGGGTTTGGCGCGCATGGTTGACCACGCTGGTCGGCATGCCTGCTAGCCGTGCAACCTGGATGCCGTAACTCTTGCTGGCCGGTCCAGCCTGGATTTCGTGCAAAAACACGATGTCTTGCCCCGATTCGGCGGCGCTCACATGCACATTGACCGCCGCGCGGTGCTGGGCGGGGAATTCGGTCAATTCAAAGTAATGGGTGGCGAACAGGGTGAAGGCCTGGGTTTTGTCGTGCAGCTGGGTGGCAATGCTCGAGGCCAGGGCCAGGCCATCAAAAGTGGAGGTGCCCCGGCCAATCTCGTCCATCAACACCAGCGAATGCGGTGTGGCGGTGTGCAGGATTTGGGCGGCCTCCAGCATTTCCAGCATGAAGGTCGATTGGGCGTTGGCCAGGTCATCGGCCGCGCCAATGCGGGTGTGGATGGCGTCGATGGGGCCGAGTCGGCAGGCGCTGGCCGGCACATAGCTGCCCATGCTTGCCAGCAGCACAATCACCGCGATCTGACGCATATAGGTCGATTTACCGCCCATATTGGGGCCGGTGATGATCTGCATGCGGTTCTTCAGCCCCAGGCGCGTGTGGTTGGCAATGAAGCTGCCGCTGCTGGTCTCATTCAGGCGCATTTGCACCACCGGGTGGCGGCCAGCGGTGATGTCAATGCAGGGCTCGGGCGCGAACTGGGGCGCGCACCAGTCGAGCGTGAGCGAGCGCTCGCACAAGGCGCACAGCACGTCCAGGCTGGCCAGGGCTCGGGCCACCCGTGCCAGCATGGGTACGAAAGCCTGCAGTTGGTCCAGCAGTTGCTCGTACAGCCATTTTTCGCGGGCCAGGGCGCGCTCCTGGGCGCTCAGGGCCTTATCTTCGAAGGCCTTGAGTTCGGGCGTGATAAAGCGCTCGGCATTCTTCAGGGTCTGGCGGCGGCGGTAGTCCAGAGGGACCTTGTCGACTTGGCCCTGGGTGACCTCGATATAGAAGCCGTGCACCTTGTTGAATTGCACGCGCAAATTGGCAATGCCGGTGCGGGCTTTCTCGCGGTTTTCCAGGTCCAGCAAAAAATCATCGCAATTGCCCTGGATGGCGCGCAGCTCGTCGAGCTCGGCATCCAGCCCCGCTGCGATCACGCCTCCCTCACGCACCAGCACGGCAGGCTCTTCCATCACCGCGCGCTGCAGCAGGTCCGCACAGTCGGGTGGTGGGGTCAGGTCGGCGGCCAGCGCTGCGAGTTCACCCTGGGCGCCTGCCAGGATGGGGGCCAGGGCGGCTGCTTTGCGCAGCGTCCACTTCAGGGCCACCAGCTCACGCGGGCGCACCTGGCGCAGGGCCACGCGCGCGGTGATGCGCTCGACGTCGCTGCTGCCCTTGAGCTGCTCACGCAGGCTCTGCCAGGGGCCGGAGCGCAGGGCCGTGATGGCGTCGAGACGACCTTGTGCGGTGCTGCGATCTCGGGGCGGCGACAGCAGCCAGTTCTTGAGCAAGCGGCTGCCCATGCCGGTCAGGCAGGTGTCCAGCACCGAAAACAGGGTGGGCGAGTCTTCGCCGCGCAGGGTTTGCACCAGTTCCAGATTGCGCCGCGTACTGGCGGGCAAATCGATGAGTTCATCGCTGCGCTGCACCCGTATGCCCTGCAGGTGTGTGAGTGCGCGGCCCTGGGTGTGGTCGGCATAAGCCAGCAAGGCCGCAGCTGCGGCATGGGCCTGGAGGAGTTCATCGGCCTTCCATGCCGCAAGACTGGCGGCTTGCAGACGGTCGAGCAGATTGCGCTGGCCCAGCGATGCGTCGAACTGCCAGTCGGGCCGAAGTGTGAGCGCTACGGCGCCGGTCATGGCGGGGGACTGGCGTAGCGACTTGAGACGTGCTTCAAAAGCGTCGGTGGCGGCGGCGCTGTAAATCAACTCTCGCGGGGCGATGCGGGAGATCCAGTCTGCCAGCTCGTCTTGTGTGCACTCGGCCAGATGCACCAAGCCCTGCGTCACGCTCAGCCAAGCCAGTCCGCAGCGCAGGCGTGGGCCCTGGTGCACGGCCAGTAGCAAGGCTTCGGACTTGTCGGCGAGCAGTTCAGACTCGGTGAGCGTGCCCGGGGTGACCACCCGCACTACCTTGCGTTCGACCGGCCCTTTGCCGCCCACTTCGCCCACCTGTTCACAAATAGCGACCGACTCTCCCAAGCGGATGAGCTTGGCCAGGTAGCCCTCGACGGCGTGAAAGGGCACGCCGGCCATCATGATGGGTTCACCGGCGGACTGGCCACGCCGTGTCAGGGTGATGTCGAGCAGGCGAGCGGCTTTTTCTGCATCTTCAAAAAACAGCTCGTAAAAATCGCCCATCCGGTAGAAAAGCAATGTGTCCGGGAAGTCGGCCTTGAGGGCCAGGTATTGGACGAACATGGGGGTGTGTTGGGCGCTCACCCCGGAACTTTTTTCGCTCAAGATTTGTCTTTCTGCATCTTTGGCCAGACGCGGCCGTTCGTTGCCTTGCGCGGCATTTTCGTTGAACTCAGGGACCCTCGGCAGCACTTGCCTGGCGAGGCGACTGAGTGGCTAGCCGCAATGGCCGTGCTAACCTGAGGGCTTTAGCGAAGTTCATCTGGACGAGGGAAACATGCTCATGAAATCGGACGAGTCGCCTTTGGCTCAGGCAGCGCCGGCAGGCCTTGGTGCAAACGCACAGCAGCTGTCTTCCATGATGGATGCCATCAACCGTGTACAAGCCCTGATCGAGTTTGACCTGCAGGGTCGCGTTCTCCATGCCAA
>JBEEJZ010000106.1:0-7367 GCA_041168905.1 Pseudomonadota bacterium
TCGCAGCGATACCGGAGCCGTCAGTGGCCAAGCGCGTCAGCAAGCTGCCATCCTCGCGAGACAGGAAGTGCATGTAACCGGCTGCGTCGCCAATCACCACAGAGCGCCCCAGCACCAAGGGTGCCGTCGGCCCGCGGAACTTGAGCAGATCGGACGACCAGGCGCGCTCGCCATCTGCGCGGCGCCAGGTCAGCACCTTGCCGTCGCCTTCCACGCCAAAGACCCGTTTTTCGTCACTGTCCAGTCCCACAGAGCCCGAAGCGGGCTTGGTCCACAAGAGCTTGCCACGCGCGGCATCCACACAGCCTACAGCAGCCTGAAATGCACGTACGCACACCTCGTCGCCCTGGCGCCCGACATCGGCAACCAGGTCAACCAAGCGTTCGATTTCATTTGCGCCGCGCGGCGTGGCGATGGGCGCATCCCAGCGCACATTGCCATTGGCGGGATTCAGACCCAGCAAACGACCCGACATGCCGACCAATAAGGTGTCGCCCACGGGAACCAGGACACCTGCCTGACGCAGGACCAACGGCTCGGCAGTGCGGGTTTGTGTCCACAGCTTGCGCCCGGTACTCGCATCAAAAGCAGACACCACCCGGTCGCCCGACAGCACAAAGACACGGCCTCCGGCCACCAGAGGCGCGGTAAAAACCTGGGCCGGCAGCGGCAGGCGCCAGGCCTCAGTACCCGACACCCAGGTCACCAACTCGTTGTTTCGCGAAACGGCGGCCACCACCTTGCCGTCGCTGCCCACGCCGGCGCTCAGGCCACTCCGGTCTGTGCCACCGGCTGCCACGCGCCACAGCTCTGCACCCGAGCCAGCATCCAGGGACAACACCTGTCCATCATCGCTGGCCAGCGTCACCACCGAGCCGAGCACATGGGCCTGCAGGGGCAAGGCAACGGCACCTATCTGTGCAGCCCACACGCGTTGAACCGAGATCAAATCTGGACTCGGCACCAGTTCTGCAGGCGTTGGCTTCACGGGCCCACTGGAGCAAGCGGCAAGCACCCAGGCAACACCCAACAGGCACAGTCGCTGCCAGTGGTGAAGGCCCGCCATATGCCACTTCACTTTTTCACCTCGTCGGACGCACTCGATCCGGCAGACACGCGGGGGTCCACGCCCAAGGAATTGAGCTTGATCTCCACCAATCGGCGGTATTCGGAGCTTTGCTGAAATGACTGATAGGCCTTCAGGTACTCGGCCTTGGCTTCATCGCGCTTGCCTTGCAGCATTAAGACATCCGCTTTGCGATCGGCCACCAAGGGCAGAAAAGATGCCGGAAAGGAGCCCGTGAGTTGCTTGATGGCTTCATCGTAAGCCTTGGACTCGGCCAGCACTGCGGCCAGGCGCAAACGCGCCACCGCCTGGTAGCCTTCATCCTTGGTGGATTCTGCTACCCAGCTCAGGGCGCTCTGCGCTTGATCATTTTTGCCCGCTTCTGCATACACGCGAGCGGCCAGCAATGCGGCCTGTTGGGCGTAAGCCGTGCTTGCAAATTTATCTTTCATGTCGCCCAAGGCGCGGTCCAGTTTGGGCAGATCACCGCTGCGTGCCACGCGGTCGACTTCGTCAAACATGGCAGACGCCTGAGCCGCCTGGTTTCGCTGCCAATATTGGTAAAAATTCCAGCCACCGTAACTGCCCAGAACCGCGATCAGGGCCCAGGTGATGATGTTGCCGTACTGCTTCCAGAAATGCTTGAGCTGGTCAAGCTGTTCCTGTTCTTCGAGATCGAGATGATTGGCCATGTTGTCTTTAAATTAGGTGCGGGATTGTAGGGTTGCAGCCCAGGCGGGGACGTCGACCAAAGGCTGCGCTTGCTGGGCGCCCTGCCCGTCGCGCAACGCCTTGACGATCACCTCGCCGCGGCTCAGTTCATCGGCTCCAAAAATCAGTGCAAAGCGGGCGCCACTGCTGTCCGCTTTCTTGAACTGCGACTTCATGCTGCCCATGCCATCGGCGGCACCGTTTGCGGCTGGGGGTGCTGCATGCATTTGCACGTGTACCCCGGCACCACGCAAAGCCTGCAAAGTACGCATCACCACCGGCAACGCCCCTGCATCGGGCACGATGGCATAGGCATCTGGCACGGGTGACTCCAATGCACTTCCCTGCTCCTTGATGAGCTCCAACACACGCTCGACCCCCAGCGCCCAGCCCACCGCAGGTGCTGCCTTGCCGCCGATCTGCTCAATCAGGTAGTCGTAGCGCCCACCGCCACAGATGGTTCCCTGCGAGCCCAGCCTGTCTGTCACAAACTCAAACACCGTGAGGTTGTAGTAGTCCATGCCCCGCACCAGTCGGGGATTGATGCGCCAGGCCACGCCGGCCGCATCCAGGATCGACTGAACCATCTTGAGGTGCGCCAGCGACGCTGCACCCAGGAAACTGATCAATTGCGGAGCGCCCTCCACCACCGCCTGCATCGCCGGGTTTTTGGTATCCAGGATACGCAGGGGGTTGCTGTGCAGACGGCGGCGGGCCTCCTCGTCCAGCACATCCATGTGGCCTTCCAGATAGCTGATGAGCGCAGCACGGTGCGCCTTGCGCTCTTCGGGCTGGCCCAGGCTGTTGAGTTCGAGCCGCACATCCGTCAGGCCTAACCGCTTCCAGAGCGCATCTGCCAACAGAATCAGTTCGGCATCGACCTCTGCGCCCGGAAAGCCCAGCGCCTCGGCGCCGATCTGATGAAACTGGCGATAGCGCCCCCGCTGCGGGCGCTCGTGCCGAAACATCGGGCCCATGTAGTACAGGCGCTTGCCGCCGTCGTAGAGCATCGAATGCTCGGCCACAGCACGCACCACGCCGGCGGTGCTTTCGGGGCGCAGAGTGAGGGCCTCACCATTCAGACGGTCCTCAAACGAGTACATCTCTTTTTCGACGATGTCCGTCACCTCACCCAAGCCGCGCACAAACAATGCGGTGGGCTCGACGATCGGTGTTCGAATGTTGCGGTAGGCAAAGGCGGCCATTAGCTCGCGAACCTGCGCCTCCAGCCATTCCCAGCGCGCCGAATCCGGCGGCAGGATGTCGTTCATGCCTTTGACGGCCAGCAGTTTGCCCGGCTTGGGCGCATTAGATGATTCAGCCATGTTTCGCTTGCTCACGCCCCGCTTGACGAGGGTGTTCCAAATCTGTTTTCAATGTAGTTTTCAACAACGCGCTGAAATTCCTGGGCGATGCCCTCGCCGCGCAGGGTCATGCGCTTTTCGCCATCGATGAACACCGGCGCCGCCGGCGCCTCGCCTGTGCCCGGCAAGCTGATGCCGATATCGGCGTGTTTACTCTCGCCGGGGCCGTTGACGATACAGCCCATCACCGCCACCTTGAGGCCCTCGACTCCCGGGTACTCGTTGCGCCACACCGGCATTTGCGCCCGCAGGAAATCGTCGATTTGCTGGGTCAGCTCCTGGAAGGTGGTGCTGGTGGTCCGCCCGCAACCTGGGCAAGCCGTGACACTGGGCACAAAACTGCGCATGCCCAGCGCCTGCAAAATTTCAGAAGCCACCACCACCTCCTGGGTGCGTGCCTCGCCAGGTGCCGGCGTGAGGGACACACGGATGGTGTCACCTATGCCTTCCTGCAACAGGATGGACAGGGCCGTGGTGGAGGCCACCGTTCCCTTGGTGCCCATGCCGGCCTCGGTCAGGCCCAGATGCAGGGGATAGTCGCAACGCTTGCCCAGCTCTCGGTACACCGCAATCAGGTCTTGCACACCGCTGACCTTGCAGGACAGCAGCACTTGCTCGGGACGCATGCCCATGGCCACCGCACGCTCAGCCGAGGTCAGGGCCGAGGTGATGAGAGCTTCGTACATCACGGCCTTGGCATCCCAGGGCTGGGCGCGCTGGCTATTGGCATCCATCAGGCTGGCCAGCAACTCCTGGTCCAGACTTCCCCAGTTCACGCCGATGCGCACCGGCTTGTTCCAGCGCACGGCGGCATCGATCATCAGGCCAAACTGGCGGTCGCGCTTGTCGCCTTTGCCTACGTTACCCGGGTTGATACGGTACTTGGACAAGGCCTCCGCACAAGCTGGCACCTCGGTCAGCAAGGTGTGGCCGTTGTAATGGAAGTCGCCGATCAGGGGCACGTCGATGCCCATGCGGTCGAGCTGTTCTCGAATGTAGGGCACCGCTTGGGCGGCCTCGTGGGTATTGACGGTGAGGCGCACCATTTCCGAACCCGCTTGCGCCAATTCCTTGATCTGGATGGCTGTGCCCACGGCGTCGGCGGTGTCGGTGTTGGTCATGGACTGCACACGCACCGGCGCATCGCCACCCACTGTGACCACACGCTGGCCCCAGCTGACACGCGCCTGCAACGAGCGTCGCGCTGCGGGCGCTGCGGCAGGGATGGGCAAATCCGAGTGGACGATCACGGCTGACATCACTTCACCTCAAAACGTGCAACGTTATCGCGGGCAATGGCTAGAGCATCAAAGGCCTTGCCACGCACCATCACATCCACCGCATCGGCCTTGCCCAGGACCACCGATAAAGGCGCCGCGCCGCTGAGCGGCAGGGCCTCACCCGTGTAGAGGGTTTTGCTGGCCAGCACACTGCCTTGTGCATCCAGCACCTTGATCCACACGGTGCCGCGTGCCTTCAGGCTCAGGTCAGCCTTGGAGGAGTCGTTGACCGAGGCAGACACCGCCTGCGCGGTCTGTGCCACGGGTTCCGCGGGCTGCACTGCCGCAATGGGCTTTGTTGCCTCCGCAGCGACGGCAGCAGGCAGAGGTGCAGGTACAGGCGCAACAGCTTGGGGAGCCATGGGCGTCTGCTCGACCAACGGCGCAGCGGCCAAGGTGGGAGCACTCGGCGCGCCTGCTGCCGCAGTGGCAGACGATGAGCTGGAATCACCAGCGGCCTGACCCAGAACACGAGGCAGGTGGTCGCTCAGCCACGGCCACCCCAACAGGATCAGCGTCGCCAGAACCAGTGCAATCACCAGCACAACAGAAGGTTTGCCGAGAGAAGAGGTGAACGGCATCACCCCGGCAGGGCTTCCCTTGAAAGGTGCGTTCAAACTCGGCTCCGAGGTCGCGAGGACCGGTGCGCCCGCTTGCGGCAAAAGATTCAGCACCGCTTGCGCGTCGACCTTGAGAGAACGGCAAACGCTGGAGGCCAGCGCGCGGGTGAACACCGCCCCTGGCAAATCCTGATAACGATCAGCCTCCAGGGCCTCCAGGCGCTTCACGGGCACTTTCAGACTCACGGCCAAGGCAGCGATGTGCAAACCCTTGGATTCACGGGCCTGGCGCAGCAGCTGGCCCGCTGTCAACGCAGCCACGGGCTCGGCGACGCTAACAGCAACAGCCCCGGAACCGGCATCTTCAGTGGCCTGGGTACGCAAGCCCGCGCTCAGCACGGCGTCGTCATTCATCAAAGGCACCTCGTTCATAGGCGGAATACTCTTTGGATGATGCAAACCGCTTTTTAAGCTGACTCCCCAACTGCGCAACTGCATCGGCATTTTGCATCCGACGCTCAATTTTCATACCCAACCACAAGGACTCGGCATTGGCCAATTCACTGTTGTTGATGCGGCGCACATAAAACTGGGCACGCACCAGCTCACCGCGCTCCATCAGCAGCTGGGCCAAGTTGTAGCCGGTGATAGGGTTGCCTGCATCCAGCTCATAGGAACGCAACAGGCTTTGCTCGGCTGCGGCGCGTTTGGCGTCACGCAACTGGCACAGCCCCTGCGCCATCCAGGTTTTGGCACGTCCGCCGTAGGTCGGATTTGCCAAGGCCTGAGAAAACTGTTGCACGGCTTCGGTGTAACGGCCCCGCTGGCATTGCAACCAGCCCAGGTTGTGCTGGGTATCAGGGTCGCCCGGCTTCAAGGACAGCGCGCGCCTGAAACTTTCTTCAGCCAACACCATGTCGTTGAGCCGCATGTAAATCAAGCCGCGCATGTTGTAGGCGTCGGCATAGCTAGGGTCGGTCACCAGCGCCTGTTTGAGTTCGTCCAGCGCCACGGTGGTCTGGCCCTGTTCAAAGTAGCCCACCGCCAACTCAAGGCGTATGCGGGCGCGACGGCGGGCCTCGGGCTCGTCCGAATCGGTCACGATGTCATTGCGCATGGCTCCGGAGGGAGCGCCTCCAGCGCAGCCGGCCAACCCGGCCAGTGTGCCCAGCGCGATCAGGCTGATCACGAGCCAGGACAACCAGCCACGCGGCGAAAGATTGCTTGGATACATCATCCCTGGACCTCGGGTGTGGAAGTTGCAGCCGCTTGGGGCACGGCGTGTATCGTCACCGTGCGACGGCGCGCCATCCGTTCGGCGGCCTGGGTTCGGTCTTTCACATCACCTGCCAATTGCCCGCAGGCTGCGTCGATGTCATCGCCTCGGGTCTTGCGCACGGTCGTGACGATACCGGCTGCCAGCAAAATTTGGGCAAAGGCCTGTACCTGCGCCTTGGGCGAACGCAGCAGGCCCGACGCCGGAAAAGGATTGAAAGGAATGAGGTTGAACTTGCACCAGTTCACGCCCGGGCCGTGCTCCTTGACCAGCGCCACCAGCTGGCGTGCATGCTCAGGCTGGTCGTTCACGCCGTCGAGCATGCAGTACTCAAAGGTGATGAAGTCGCGCGGCGCAGGTTCCAGGTAATGCTTGCAAGCTTGCAGCAACTCGGCAATCGGGTACTTGCGGTTCAAGGGAACCAGGTCGTCGCGCAGCGCGTCGTTGGGCGCGTGCAGAGACACTGCCAGAGCCACCGGGCAGTCCTGGCCCAGGCGCTCCATCATGGGCACCACACCCGAGGTGGACACCGTCACCCGTCGACGCGACAGGCCGTAACCATGGTCATCCAGCATCACACGCAGGGCAGGCACCAGAGCACTGTAGTTTTGCAGCGGCTCGCCCATGCCCATCATCACTACATTGGAGATCACACGCTCATCGCGCCCCAGGTGCTTGCGTAAAAAATGCTCGGCAAACCAAAGCTGGGCAATTATCTCGCCCACGTTCAGGTTGCGACTGAAACCCTGATGCCCGGTGCTGCAAAACCTGCAGCCCACCGCGCAGCCAGCCTGTGAGGAAATGCACAGGGTGCCGCGGTCATCTTCGGGAATAAAAACGGTCTCGACGGCATCGCCGCCGCCCACATCAAACAGCCACTTGATGGTGCCGTCTGAGGAGATATGCTGGGCGTTGACCTGAAGTGCCTGTACATGGGCCACGTCCTTGAGTTTGTCGCGCAAGGACTTGGCCAGGTCACTCATGTCATCAAATTGGGACGCACCTTTTTGATGGATCCAGCGAAAAAGCTGGGTGGCCCGGAAACGTTTTTCCCCGAGCCGTTCGCAAAAAACAGCCAACCCATCAAGGTCAAAGTCAAGCAGGTTGGCC
>JBEEJZ010000107.1:0-3593 GCA_041168905.1 Pseudomonadota bacterium
CACCAGGCGCAGGCCAGCTGCGGTGAAATGTCACCGGCATACCCTTCTGCGGGGTACACGCTGGCGTTTTCCGTGTCGGGCGGCGGAGGCGTCATGGGGGAACCTTTTTGCGACGAGAGGCTGGGGTTGCGCGCTGGTGCGCACTGTACCGGATTTGGGTGCTGTGACCGGTCGAGGCCTTGTTTGTCAGCAACCAAAAAGGAGAAATCGATTACATTTGACGTTTACGTAAACGTCAATTGCGGGCGCCGCACCCGCAAGGCTCCTGGAGACTGCTCATGATCGACTTGTCCGCCGAAACGCAATCGCCCCCCAGTCGCGCGCACGGCGTGGCGCCCCCCCAAGGAGGGTTGGTCGCCTCGGGGCGGCCCGTCGCCGACCAAGCCCTGGCGAACTACCGTCCCACGAACAAGGTGCGCTTTGTCACGGCCGCCAGCCTGTTTGACGGCCACGATGCGGCCATCAACATCATGCGCCGCATCTTGCAGAACATGGGCGCTGAGGTCATCCACCTGGGCCACAACCGAAGCGTGGACGAAGTCGTCACCGCGGCCCTGCAGGAAGACGCGCAGGGCATAGCCATCAGCTCCTACCAGGGCGGGCATGTGGAGTACTTCAAGTACATGGTGGATCTGCTGCGCGCGCGCGGTGGTGCCCATATTCAGGTGTTTGGCGGTGGCGGAGGTGTCATCGTGCCGCCGGAGATCAGCGAGCTGCAGGCCTACGGCGTGGCACGCATCTACAGCCCCGAAGATGGTCAGCGCATGGGCTTGGCCGGCATGATCGGCGAAATGGTGATGCGTTGCGACCAGGATCTGAGCGCACTGGCTCCCAAGGATCTGTCTGCCATCCAGGGCCACGGCGAAATGGCCTGGCGTGCACTGGCCCAGCTCATCACCGCCATTGAAAACGACGCTGCCGACGCATCCTTGATGGCTGCGGTTCAGGCCGCCGCAGCGACCCGGCAAGTGCCCGTGCTGGGCATTACCGGAACCGGCGGCGCTGGCAAGTCCAGCCTGACCGACGAGCTGATTCGGCGCTTGCGTCTGGATCAAGGTGACAGCCTGCGCGTGGCCGTGATTTCCATCGATCCCAGCCGCCGCAAGAGTGGCGGAGCCCTGCTGGGCGACCGCATCCGCATGAATGCGATTGGGCCATGGGCCCCCACGCTTGCCGCTGCGCGTGCTGCGCTGCCCCCCGAGGGGACTGGCATCGCCTTGGGGCGGCCCGGCGGCGATGCCGGGGCTTCCACCGTCGCTGATTCTTCCGGCCAACGCGTCTTCATGCGCAGCCTGGCTACCCGCGACTTTGGCAGTGAAATTTCGGCAGCCCTGCCAGACGTGATTGCCGCCTGCAAGGTGGCGGGCTTTGACCTGGTCGTGGTTGAGACCTCGGGCATCGGTCAGGGCGATGCGGCCATCGTGCCGCATGTGGATGTGCCCATGTACGTGATGACGCCAGAATTCGGCGCCGCCAGTCAGCTCGAAAAAATCGACATGCTGGACTTCGCCGAGTTTGTGGTCATCAACAAGTTTGACCGCAAGGGTGCCAGCGATGCCCTGCGGGACGTGGCCAAGCAGGTGCAGCGCAACAAGGAAGCCTGGACCACTCCCACCGAACAAATGCCTGTGTTTGGCACCATGGCAGCGCGCTTCAACGACGACGGCGTCACCGCCCTGTATCAGGCGCTGAAGCAGCATCTGTCGGCCCTGGGCCTGCGCTTGCAGGACGGCACTCTGCCGGTGGTGAATGTGCGCCACAGCACCAACCAGACGCCGGTGGTACCCGCCGCTCGCACCCGCTATCTCGCCGACATCAGCGACACTGTGCGGGGCTACAAACAGCGCGCCCGCAACCAGGCCAAGCTGGCCCGCGAGATTCAGCAGCTGCGCGAAACCGCCCGCATGCTGCACCAGGCCAACCCCGACAAGACTCGAGCGGTTGAGGCCGTTACCGACCTGGCCCAACAGCGTGATACGCATTTGGGCGCGGCCGAACGCAAATTGCTGGCCCAGTGGCCCGCCATGCAGCAGGCCTACGCCGGCGACGAGTACGTGGTGAAAATTCGCGACAAGGAACTGCGTACGGCATTGACCACCAAGTCGCTGTCCGGCACCACCATTCGCAAGGTCAGCCTGCCGCAGTACGAGGACCACGGCGAGATCCTCAAGTGGCTGATGGTCGATAACGTGCCCGGCAGCTACCCCTACACCGCCGGCACCTTTGCCTTTAAACGCGAGGGCGAAGACCCGACCCGCATGTTTGCGGGCGAGGGCGATGCCTTTCGTACCAACCGTCGCTTCAAGTTGTTGAGTGAAGGTATGGCCGCCAAGCGCCTGAGCACGGCCTTTGATTCGGTCACGCTCTATGGCAATGATCCCGACCCGCGTCCAGATATTTACGGCAAGGTCGGCAACTCGGGCGTGAGCATCGCCACGCTCGATGACCTGAAAGTGCTGTATTCGGGCTTTGATCTGTGCAACCCCGCCACCTCGGTCAGCATGACCATCAACGGCCCGGCCCCCAGCATACTGGCCATGTTCATGAATGCGGCCATCGATCAGAACCTGGAGAAGTTCCAGGCCGACAACGGCCGGGAGCCGACTGACACCGAGGCGCAGAAAATTCGCGAATGGGTGCTGGAAAACGTGCGCGGCACGGTGCAGGCCGACATCCTGAAAGAAGACCAGGGCCAGAACACCTGCATCTTTTCTACCGAGTTCAGCCTCAAGGTCATGGGCGACATCGCCGAGTACTTTGTGCACCACAAGGTGCGCAACTTCTACAGCGTGTCCATCAGCGGTTATCACATTGCCGAGGCAGGGGCCAACCCCATCAGCCAGCTGGCTTTCACACTGTCTAACGGCTTTACCTTTGTCGAGGCCTATCTGGCCCGGGGCATGCATATCGATGACTTTGCGCCCAACCTGAGCTTCTTCTTCTCCAACGGCATGGACCCCGAGTACACCGTGATGGGCCGCGTGGCGCGTCGCATCTGGGCCGTTGCCATGAAGGAAAAATACGGTGCCAACGAGCGCAGCCAAAAGCTCAAGTACCACATCCAGACCAGCGGCCGTAGCCTGCACGCCCAGGAGATCCAGTTCAACGACATCCGCACCACGCTGCAAGCCCTGATTGCCATCTACGACAACTGCAACAGCCTGCACACCAACGCCTTTGACGAGGCCATCACCACGCCCACCGAAGACTCTGTGCGCCGCGCCATGGCGATTCAGCTCATCATCAACCGCGAGTGGGGCCTGGCCAAGAACGAGAACCCCTCACAGGGTGCGTTCATCATTGAAGAGCTCACCGAGCTGGTTGAGGAGGCCGTGCTGGCTGAGTTCGAAAAAATTGCCGAGCGCGGCGGTGTGCTCGGGGCCATGGAAACCGGCTACCAACGCGGCAAGATTCAAGACGAATCGATGCACTACGAGATGCTCAAGCACACCGGCGAGTTACCCATCATCGGCGTCAACATCTTCCGTAACCCGCATGGCGATGCCGTGCTCGACAAGCTCGAACTGGCCCGCTCGACCGAAGAGGAAAAGCAAAGCCAGCTCAACCGCTTGAACGACTTCCACACACGCCAC
>JBEEJZ010000108.1:0-4407 GCA_041168905.1 Pseudomonadota bacterium
GGAGTGGTACCAGGTGTCCCTGGGTGGCTCCGACGGTTCCAGCCTGAGCGGTACGGCCGGTGCCGGTAAAGTGGTGGGTCCATCCTTCGGTGCAGCCGAGGTGCCCGACGTGATCGAAGCCGTGCTCGACACCTACCGCCGCGAACGCCAGCCTGGCGAGACCTTCATCAATGCCCTGCGCCGCGTGGGTTTTGACACCTTCAAGCAGGCCGCCAATGGCGCCCGCCACGCAAGCAACGCCGTTGCCGCCTGAAAGACAGCACCATGAAACTCATCTCTCTGCAAGACCACACGACCCAGCTGACGCAGACACCGGCAACGCTGACCGTGGCCAACGACACCGATCCGCGCACCCTCGACCTGGCCGGCGTGCAGCGCATCGATCTCCACTTCCCCAAATTCACCGATGGCCGCGCTTACAGCCAGGCGTTCCTGCTGCGTCGCCGGCTGGGTTTTGTGGGCGAAATCCGCGCCACGGGCGACGTTCTGATCGACCAGCTGGTTCAAATGAAACGCACCGGCTTTGACAGCGCCGTCTTGCGCGCTGACCAGAACCCCGACTTTGTGCAGCGTCAATTCGACCGCTACACCGCCTTCTACCAAGGCGATGCGGTGAAGGTGCAACCGCATTTTCAAGAGGTCGCATGATGGGGAACACATCGATGCTGGCATCCTCTACATGGTCTCCAGCAAAGCAAGCCTCGGCGATCGAGCTGAACGCCCGCGCCTCGGCAGACTTTGATGCCAAGGTGCAAGAAAGTACCGAGCTGCTGCAGGTTGCCTTGCAATCTCATGGCGCCGGCTGCATCACACAGGCCTCCAGCCTGGGCGCAGAGGATATGGTGGTGAGCCACCTCATCAACACCTTGCAACTCGACATCGGCATCTTTGTGCTGGAAACCGGCGCCCTGCATGCCGAAACCCTGGCTTTGCTGGACCAGCTCAAGGCCGACTCGCGTGCACCTGTCTCGGTCTACCACCCGGTTCAAGAGTCCGTGCTCCAGTTTGTAGCGCGGGAAGGCAACGAGGCCATGTACAAGAGCATCGAGCTGCGCAAGGCCTGCTGCAATATCCGCAAAATGGAGCCTTTGGCGCGTGCGCTGGAGGGCAAGACAGCGTGGATCACCGGTTTAAGGCGCGAACAATCCGGCGCTCGTGCCGACGTGCCTTTGGCCGACAGTAGCGACGCCACTCGCGTCAAGTACAACCCGCTGGCCAACTGGACCTGGGGCGATGTCTGGCACTACATCAGCGTGAACCAGGTGGCCTACAACCCGCTGCACGACCAGTTTTTCCCCAGCATCGGCTGTGCGCCATGTACACGTGCCATCAGCCTGGGTGAAGATTTTCGGGCTGGGCGCTGGTGGTGGGAAAATGAGTCCGCGAAAGAATGCGGGCTGCACGCCAAGGACACGCCCGCAAGCGAAGAGGCTCAGGCATGAACGCCCGCGCCGAGTTTTCATCACTCAAGACCCCTATGAATCACTTAAGTAACCAGCACCTGGATGCGCTGGAAGAAGAAACCATTTTCATTCTGCGCGAAGTTGCAGCTGCGTTCGAGCGCCCCACCCTGCTGTTTTCGGGCGGCAAGGATTCGCTGGTCCTCTTGAAGTGTGCCGAAAAGGCCTTTGGTATTGGTCGCATCCCCTACCCGCTGCTGATGATCGACACCGGCCACAACTTCCATGAAGTGACCGATTTCCGCGACCAGCGGGCCAAGGAACTGCAAGCAGAGCTGATCGTGCGCAGCGTGGAAGATTCCATGGCGCGCGGCACCGTACGCCTGGCACACCCCGGCGAATCGCGCAACGTGCACCAGTCGGTCACCTTGCTGGAGGCCATCGACGAATTCCGGTTTGATGCCCTGATTGGCGGCGCACGGCGCGATGAAGAAAAGGCTCGTGCCAAAGAGCGCATTTTTTCGCACCGCGACAGCTTTGGCCAATGGCAACCCAAGGCCCAGCGCCCCGAGCTCTGGACCCTGTTCAACACGCGCCTGCAGCCGGGCGAGCACTTCCGTGTGTTCCCGATTTCCAACTGGACGGAACTGGACGTGTGGCAATACATCGAGCGCGAGCACATCGAACTGCCTTCGCTCTACTACACCCACAAGCGCAGCGTGGTCGAGCGCAAAGGCCTGCTGGTGCCGGTCACCGAACTCACCCCCTTGCGTGAGGGCGAAGTTGCCGAGTCGCGCGACGTGCGCTTCAGAACCGTGGGCGACATCACCTGCACCTGCCCCGTCGAAAGCCTGGCGGCCACTGCGGGCGACATCGTGCTGGAGACACTGGCTGCCGACGTGAGCGAACGTGGCGCCACCCGCATGGACGACAAGACTTCAGAAGCTTCCATGGAGAAGCGCAAGAAAGATGGGTATTTCTGATGAGCAAGGAACAAGTAGTGGCAACCGAGTCTGAAGCCGTGGCAGGCGCGCTGAAGTTCATCACCTGCGGGTCGGTAGACGACGGCAAAAGCACCCTGATCGGCCGACTGCTGGTCGACAGCCGCTCGGTATTGCAAGATCAACTGGCCAGTGTCTCCAAAAGTGGGGAAGCCGACCTCGCCATGTTCACGGACGGTCTGAGCGCCGAGCGAGAGCAAGGCATCACCATCGACGTGGCCTACCGTTACTTCAACACTGCGGCCCGCAAATTCATCATTGGTGACGCACCGGGCCACGAGCAGTACACCCGCAACATGGTAACTGCGGCCAGCAGCGCCGACGCGGCTGTGGTGCTGGTCGATGCAACCAAATTGCAGTGGCAGGACCCGGCACTGGAGCTGCTGGCCCAGACCCGCCGCCATTCGCTACTGGTCAATCTGCTGCGTGTGCCTTCCGTGGTGTTTGCTGTCAACAAGCTCGACGCCGTGTCTGACCCTGCACTGGCTTTTGCCAACATCCAGGGCGCCTTGGCGCGATTTGCCGCGGATGCCGGTATTCGGGTCGCAGCAACAGTGCCCATGTCTGCCCTGAAAGGCGACAACGTGGTCACTGCCAACCCCGGCTGGTGCGGCTACCAGGGCCCCAGCCTGTTGGAATTGCTCGAGCAATTGGCCACAACGCCCGCCGACACCCAGGAAGCCTTGGCTTTCCCGGTGCAGTGGGTAGAAAAATTCTCTTCTTCCAGCGACACCCGCCAGGGTCGGCGCGTGTTCTGGGGCCGCGTGGCAACCGGTCAGGTCGCCGTCGGACAAACCGTCAAGGTGCTGCCAAGTGGCCAGACAGCCGTCATCGCCCAGGTGTTGAACCACGCGCGTGTCGCCAACGCCGTGCCCACCGGCCACGGCGCGGGCATCGTACTGGACCGCGAGGTCGATGTGTCGCGTGGCGACTGGCTATTGGCCGACTCCGCAGAACAACCCGCCATCACCTCTTCGCGAGAGCTCACCACCACTGTGGCCTGGATGGATGATGAGCCCCTGGTAGCCGGGCGCGTTTATTGGGCTTTGCACGGTCACCGCTGGGTCAAAGCCAAGATCAAGCGCATCGTCCACCGCCTCAACATCAACACCCTGGCCGAGGAAGACGCCACGCAGCTCCCCGCCAATTCGATCGGTCACGTCGAGATAGCGCTTCAGGAGCCGTTGGCGACGCTGCCTTTCCTGCGCTCTCGCGTCATGGGCGCACTGGTGCTGGTAGACACCGCATCGCATAAAACCGCGGGCGCCGTGTTGGTCAACTAAGACTTTCAAGTCCCATAAAATCAGCCTCTGACACCCTGAACCCAACGACAACATGACTCACATCGTTACCGAAGCCTGCATCCGCTGCAAATACACCGACTGCGTGGATGTTTGCCCCGTAGACTGCTTTCGCGAAGGCCCCAACTTCCTGACCATCGACCCCGATGAATGCATCGACTGCGCCGTATGTATTCCTGAGTGCCCGGTCAACGCCATTTATGCGGAAGAAGATGTGCCAGCTGATCAGCAGCACATGACCCGCATCAACGCAGAATTGGCAAAGCTCACTAGCTGGAAGAGCATCACCAAGCGCAAGTCTCCCCTGCCCGATGCCGAAGACTGGAAAGACCGCACCGGCAAACTGTCTGAACTGATCCGCTGAACAACACAGACCGATGATTACCGAGACCGATGCCCTGATCATTGGGGCGGGCCCCGTCGGTCTTTTTCAGGTTTTCGAACTGGGCCTGCTGGGCATACAGGCCCACGTAGTAGACGCTCTGCCCCATGTCGGTGGCCAGTGCATCGAGCTCTACGCTGACAAACCCATCTACGATATTCCCGCCCTGCCCGTTTGTACGGGCCGGGAGTTGGTGGACAACCTGCAGCGGCAAATTGCCCCTTTTGGCGCAATTTTCCATTTGGGGCAAGAAGTCACTCGCTTGGTCAAAAACCCCGATGGTCGCTTCCAGCTGCACACATCGAGCGGCAACAGCTTTTTAA
>JBEEJZ010000109.1:0-10812 GCA_041168905.1 Pseudomonadota bacterium
GGCTGAATTTATTTGAATCGGTATTTTTGCGTATCACCAAATGAGACGGTGGACTTTTATCGTTCTTGCATGGCCCGCCAAGAGGTGGTCCAGCCATCAACCAAGGACACATCATGAAGCACTTCAATACTTTTGCCAGTCGCCTTCGCAAGCTGGCGGGCCTGAACACCTTGCGTGTGAACGCGGAGCCCACCTTGCACCCCGCTGCCGAGCCCATGTGGGTGACACCGGCCTACTTGCGCCGCAAGACCTCGGGCACCGTTCAACGGCTGTATTGAACGCCTGGCAGGCTGCGGGGGCCGGCGATACTCCCGGCCTGTCGCCCCGATTTGAATGAGCATGTCTTCACTACCGATCACCCCCGGCCTGCTGGCCCTGCATGGCAACCGCTCAGAAGAGCTGGCCGAAGTGGTGGTGCAGTGGCTGATGCGCCATCCGTTGGGCCCGCTCGAATCCGAAATCATTCTGGTGCAAAGCAACGGCATGGCCGAGTGGGTCAAGATGGAGCTGGCACGCCTGGGGCAGGTGTGCGCTGCCACGCAGGTGGAGCTGCCCGCCCGGTTTTTGTGGCGTACCTTCAGACAGGTGCTGGGCGCCGATGCCGTGCCAGCCCAGTCACCGTTAGACAAATTGCCCATGACCTGGCGCCTGATGGCCTTGCTGCCCGAGCTGTCGGCCCAGGAGGTGTTTGCGCCCGTGGCGGGCTTTTTGCAGCGCGAGGCAGACGGCCAGGGTGACCGACCTGGCGACCGCCTGTTTCAGCTGGCCTCACGCCTGGCCGACTTGTTTGACCAGTACCAGATATACCGCGCCGATTGGCTGGAGGCCTGGGAGCAGGGGCGCGATGTACTGATCGATGCACAAGGCCGCACCCAGCCACTGGCGCCCGACCAGCTTTGGCAACCGGCGCTGTGGCGCGCGGTATTGGCCACCTTGCAAGCGCACGAGGCCCAGGCCACTCGGCCCCGCTTACAGCAGCGCATGCTGGCGCGTTTGCATGCCGACGATGCACTGCCTCAAACCGTGGCCAGGCGGGTGGTGGTGTTTGGCATGAGCCACATGCCCTTGTCCACGCTACAGACTTTGGCCGCCTTGAGCCGGCACCGTCAGGTGCTGCTGGCCTTGCCCAACCCTTGCCGCTATCACTGGGGCGACATCATGGATGGCCGGGAGCTGCTGGCCAGTTTGCGCCGCCGTCAAACCCAGCGACCGGGGCATGACCTATCCACCATCGCCTTGCAAGACATGCATGCCCATGCCCATCCGCTGTTGGCGGCCTGGGGGCGGCAGGGGCGCGACTTTATTCGCCAGCTCGATGTGTTTGACGATGCCGAGCAGGCCCAGGGCCGATTCGGCGCCCCGCGCATGGACTTTTTCGACCAGCCCGCGGGCGAGCCGGCGCAGCTGCCTTTGCTTGCACAGGTGCAGGCCCACATACGCGACATGCGGCCGCTGGCCGAGCACCCCGCGTGCGAGCTGGCCGAACAAGATCAAAGCATCGTGTTTCATACCGCCCATAGCAAGGTGCGCGAACTGGAAATATTGCACGACAAGCTGCTGCAGTGCTTTGCCAACGCACCGCCGGGCCAGCCCCTGCAACCGCGTGATGTGGTGGTGATGGTGCCCGACATCGGCCCCTTGGTGCCGGCCATACGAGCCGTGTTTGGCCAATACAAGCGCGGCGACCGGCGCTTTATTCCCTTTGACATTGCCGACCTGAGCGCCAAGGCAGTCAGCCCCCTGGTCGGGGCGGTCGACTGGCTGATGCAGCTACCGCAACAGCGTTGCAGCATGAGCGAGCTGGTGGCGCTGCTCGAAGTGCCTGCATTGGCGGCCCGTTTTGGCGTGCCAGCAGAATCTTTGCCGCGTCTCACACGCTGGATGGCCGAGGCGGGCATCCGCTGGGGCCTGAACGATGCGCATCGACAGGATTTGGGCCTGGGCGCTTGTGGGGCACAAAACAGTGCCTGGTTTGGTCTGCAACGCATGCTGATGGGCTACGCCGCTGGCTTGGTGCCACAGGCTAAGCCCGACCAGCCCGGCCACATCGAACCTTATACCGACCTGGGCGGGCTGGAGGCCGAGCTGGCCGGTGCCCTGGCTCACTTGCTGCAAAGCTTGCTGGCCTGGTGGGATCTGGCCCGCGTGCCCGGCACTGCGCAGACCTGGGCCACACGCTGCGCGAGTCTGCTGCAAGCGTTTTTTAAACCTGTGGACGACCCCGACCGGGCCACCTTGCTCGCACTGGCCGATGCCAGCAGGGCCTGGCAAACCGCTTGCGACGGTGTTTATGACGAGCAGCCCATGGCGTTGTCGGTGGCGCGTTCGGCCTGGATGGAGGCGCTGGAAACCCCGGCACTGAACCAGCGCTTCAGGGCCGGCGGCGTGACCTTTTGCACGCTCATGCCCATGCGGGCCATCCCTTTCGAGGTGGTGTGCCTGCTGGGCATGAACGATGGCGATTACCCCCGGGCCAGCCTGCGCAGCGACTTTGATCTGATGGGCCAGAGCGGCCAGGCGCGCCCGGGTGACCGGTCCCGGCGGCAGGACGACCGCCAGCTGATGCTGGAGGCCTTGTTGTCGGCCCGGCGCATGCTGTACGTGAGCTGGTGCGGGCACAGCGTGCGAGACAACAGCGAGCAGCCCCCATCGGTGCTGGTGTCGCAACTGCGCGACTACCTGGCCCAGGGCTGGGGCGTGGCGGCGGTGCACGCGCGCACCACGCATCACCCGCTGCAACCGTTCAGCCGCCTGTATTTTGAAGAGGGCAGCGGCCTGAGCACCTATGCCCGCGAGTGGCGGGCCGCCCATGGGCCCCAGGGTGCCGCCGACAAGGCCAGCACTGACCTGCCAGAGCAGGCGGTCGAGCCCACCCAGCTGACCTTGGCGCGCCTGATTCAGTTTTTGCGGAATCCGGTGAAGGCTTATTTTCGGCATCAACTGGGTGTGATCTTTGAAGACCTGAGTGTTGAACAGGTAGACGACGAGTGCTTTGAGGTCGCGGGCTTGGATAACTACCTGTTGCTGCAAGAGTTGCTTGAGCCACTGACGGCGACATGGGTGGGGGCCGAGGGTGACGCGCCCCAACGCTTGAATCACCTGGATCTGGCCTTGCGTCGCCAGCAGGCAGCGGGGCATTTGCCCCTGGCGGGCTTGGGTGAGCTCGAACGCGAGCGTCTGGGCACGCAGTTGCAAGCCATGGTGGCTGCCTGGGCCTTGCAGATCGAGCGCTTTTCTGAGCCCGCTGCACGCTTGCCGGTGCAGTGCACGCACGAGGCAGTGACTTTGCAAGATTGGCTGGAGCCGATGCGCATGGCGCCCTTTGCCGACGCTGCCCATAACGTTACCGAAACCGCAACCGATACCGATGCTGTTACGTCTCCCGCTTTGGCCTGGCTGACCATAGAGCCGGGCAACTTGCTGCACACAACCAGCAAGCCTGCGGCCCGGCCAGATAAGCTGGTGTCGGCCTGGGTGCATAGCCTGGCCTCTGCCGCCAGTGGGCGGGCCTGCCACTGCGTGCTGGTGGGGCGCGACGGCACCGTCAGGGCCACGCCCATGGCCGAAGCCGCCGCCCGCGAGCAGCTAGGCAAACTACTGGCGCTGTGGCAACAAGGGCAAGTGGCACCTTTGCCTTTGCCTCTGAAAACCGCCCTGGCCCAGGCGCAGCGCAAGGACGCTGCCGAGATATTTGAGGGCAAGGAAACCGAAGCCGGGGAGGGCAGCGAACCTTGCCTGGCACGTCTGTACCCCGATTTCGAGGCGCTGAGCGCGGATGGCCGTTTTGCGGCGCTGGCCGTGCAGGTCTATGAGCCGCTGTTGGCCTGGATGCGCGAGCACGTGACCGCGGTCTTTCACGAGCCCTCCCAGGGAGACGAGGCATGAGTGAACCAGTTGTTGACGATCTGCCCCAGGCCCTGAACGCGGGTGAGTTTCCGCTATGGGGCAGCCGCCTGATCGAAGCCAGCGCTGGCACGGGCAAAACCTGGACCATTGCAGCCCTGTACCTGCGACTGGTGCTGGGCCATGGCGGACCACATGCCTATACACGGCCCCTGACACCCCCCGAGATCCTGGTGATGACCTTCACCCGGGCGGCCACCCGCGAGCTGTCTGACCGCATCCGGGCCCGCTTGCTGGAGGCGGCCAGAATGTTTCGGGGCGAGGCGCTGCCGCCGGCCACCGACACCCTGATGAGTGCCCTGCTGTCGGCTTATCCCGAAGGCGAGGCGCGCAAAACCGCTGCCTGGCGGCTGGCCAATGCGGCCGAGAGCATGGACGACGCAGCGGTCCTGACCATCGATGCCTGGTGCCAGCGCATGCTGCGCGAGCACGCTTTTGACAGCGGCAACCTGTTTGATGAAACCCTGCTGGCCGACGAAACCTTGCTGCAAACCCAGGCCGCACTGGATTACTGGCGCGTGGCCTGTTACCCCTTGGGGCAAGAGGAGCTTCCGGCGGTCCTGAGGGTCTGGAAAAATGCCACGGCACTGGTGGCAGACATGCGCGCCTTACGTGGCAAGGCGCTGGACGCCGCACCTGAGGGCTGGACGCTGCAACAGGTGCTTGCCCAGGCCCTGCAGGCGCGCAGCCAGGCTTTGGCTCAGCTGAAAGTAGGGTGGGCTGACAAGGCGCAGTCCATACAGCAGTGGCTGGACGACCAGCTCGCCCGCAAGGACAAGGGCTGGATCGGCACCAAACTGCAGGCGCGCCACTACACAAGCTGGCTCACCACCTTGCGCGATTGGGCGCTGGGCCAGATCACAGCAGATATTCCGGATTTGAAAACGGGCTGGGAACGGCTCACGCCCGAGGGGCTGCTCGACGCGCGCAAGCCCGATGCTGCGCCCCTGGCACTGCCCGCCCTGTTTGCCGAACTTGCTGCTCTCAAGTCCGCCCTGGACGAACTGCCCGCGGTGGCGGTGGCCTTGCGCAGCCACGCCGCAGCCAACGTGGCCCAGCGCCTGCGCTTGCTCAAGCAGCGCTCTGCCACTTTTGGGTTTGCCGACATGCTGCAACGCCTGGACACGGCGCTGGCCGGCGACCACGGCAAAGGTTTGCGTGAGCGCATACGGAGCCAGTACCCGGTGGTGCTGATCGATGAGTTTCAGGACACCTCGCCGATACAGCTCAACATCTTTGACCAGATCTACGGGGTGGCCCACAACACCCCCCAGACCGCCCTGATGCTGATTGGTGACCCCAAACAGTCGATTTACGGCTTCAGGGGGGCAGACATCGACAGCTATTTACGCGCCCGGCGGCATACAGCAGGTCGGCACTATGTGCTGGGCACCAATTACCGATCCACCCACGATGTGGTGAACGCGGTCAATCATCTGTGGGCACGGGCGGAGCAGGCTTGGGAGCAAGGTGCCTTTTTGTACAAAAACGGCAACGAACAGCCTTTGCCCTTTTTGCCGGTAGCGGCACAGGGCAGGGAAGAGGTGCTGCTGCGGGGCGCGTGCCCCATGCCGGCCCTGACGCTGGTCCATGACGGCCAGATCGACAAGGTGGGCGCCATGCGCAGGCGCAGTGCGGCCCGCTGCGCCGAACAGATTGTGGCTTGGCTGAATGACCCCCAGACCCGTTTTGTGACGCCCAACCAAGCCGAGCAGCGCTTGCGGCCGGCCGATATTGCGGTGCTGGTGCGTACCGGCAAGGAGGCTGCGCTGGTGCGCCAGGCATTGGGCCGCCGGGGGGTGGCTTCGGTCTATTTGTCCGACAAGGATTCGGTGTTCCAAAGCGAGGAGGCCTTGGACCTGCTGCACTGGTTGCGGGGCGTGGCCCAGCCGCAGGACGTGCGCCTGGTGCGTGCGGCGCTGGCTACCGGCACATTGGGCCTGAGCCTGCCCACGCTCAAGCAGATGGCCATCGACGACGCCTTGCTGGACAGCTATGCCGTCCGTTTGCTTGATTTGCACCAGGTCTGGCAGTCGCAAGGGGTACTGGCCATGCTGCGCCACACCCTGCACCTGTGGGAGCTGCCCTCGCGCTGGCTGGCCGAACCCCAGGGCGAGCGCCGGTTGACGAATGTGTTGCATTTGGCGGAGCTGCTGCAGTCAGCCAGCAGTGCCCTGGAGGGCGAGCAGGCCTTGATCCGCTGGCTGGCGAACCAGTTGCAAGACCCACAGGGGCAAGGCGACGAACACATCCTGCGGCTCGAGAGCGATGCGGGGCTGGTGAAAGTCGTCACCATCCACAAGAGCAAAGGCCTGGAATACGCCGTGGTGTGCCTGCCCTTTGCGACAGGTTTTCGGACGCTGGAGCCGGGCAAGTCGGGCGCGATCGAGCTTGCAGACGAACAAGGACAACGGCGCACCTTGCTCCAGTTCAGCAAGCAGGAGTTGGCACAGGCGGACCGCAACCGTCTGCGCGAAGACATACGCCTGCTGTATGTGGCGCTGACCCGTGCCCGCCACGCGCTGTGGGTGGTGTTCGCGGCTCAAAAACACGGGAGCAGCGACCGATGTGCCACGCAGCTGGCGGCCGGCGGCTATCTGGTGGGCGGGAGCGAAGAGCGCGAAGTGGATGACTGGCGAGAACAGCTGCGCTCACTGGTGGCCGGGCAAACGGGCATGGTGCTGGAGGAGGCCGGCCCCATCGCTTGCACACTGTTGAATCGGCCCGAGGCTGAGCGCCCCCTGCAAGCCGAGCGCATCTACAGCCACAAGCTGGACCAGAGCTGGACGATTGCGAGCTTTTCCAAACTGAGCAAGGGTGTTTCCGAGCGGGCCGTGCCCTTGAGTCTGGGCACGCACCGGCCTGCTGACGATGAAGTGCAGCCCGGTGCGGATGCCTCCCAGTACCCAGTGACGGCACCACCAATACCCGGCACCCAGCCCAGGGCCGACTGGCACGCCATGGCACGCGGCCCTGCGGCGGGTAATTTTTTGCATGATCAACTGGAGTGGCTGGCTGCCGAAAGTTTTGCGTTGGCCGACAACTCCGACCTGGCCGATCGGCTGCGGCGGCGCACCAGCCGCCATGCGCCCAACATGGATGCCGATGGCGTGGTGCAGTGGTTGCAGGCGGTGACGAGCACCCGGATGCCGGGCGTGGATGCCGCTCTTTGCGAACTGGGTGCGGTCCTGCCTGAAATGGAGTTCTGGCTGCCTGCGCGCAGCCTGGATACACCGGCCATCGACGCGATCTGTGCAAGCCATATCCTGCCGGGGTTGGAACGGCCGGCGCTGCCTGCCTCTCAGCTGCATGGCATGTTGATGGGCTTTGCCGACCTGGTATTCGAGCACCAAGGGCGCTACTGGGTGCTTGATTACAAGTCCAACCACCTGGGGCCGGATGATGCGGCCTACCACCGGGATGCGCTGGACCATGCCATGCTGGCCCACCGCTACGACGTGCAGGCCGCCTTGTACATGCTGGCCCTGCACCGCTTGCTGCGCAGCCGTCTGGGCAGTGCGTATCTGCCCGAGCAACATCTGGGCGGAGCGATTTATTTTTTCTTGCGTGGTGTGCGGGGCCTATGTGCCGGGGTTTGCCATGTTCCCGCCAGCATGCCCATGCTGGACGCGCTAGACCAGATGCTGCTGCATCAAGGCGACGCGACATGATGACATCGGTGGTCGGCGAAGTGCCCGCCTTGCTGCAGTGGCCCGAGCCGATGCAGACCTTGCACGCTTGCAGTGAACAGGGCTGGCTGCGGCGCTTGGACAGCACTTTGGCCGGCTTTGTGGCCGAGCAAGATCCCGCGGCCTCGCCAGCGCTCCTGGTGGCAGTGGCATTGCTGGCCCATCTGGAAGGGCGGGGCCATACCTGCTTGCCTCTCAAGCACTTGTTGTCGTCCGCACAGGCCTTGCTGGCCTGGCCACCAGCAGCCCAGCAGAGTTTGATGGCGCTGATGAGCCATCTGCCCGCAGATATGCCCGCGCTTCTGGATTGCCTGAGGGCGAGTACACAGGTGCGATGTGCCAGCAAGGACTTGAGCCCGGAGATGTCACTCACAGCCGACCTTGGTCAGCCTCTGGTGCTCGATGGTGACGCCGACAACCCTCGCCTCTACCTGCGCCGCTACTGGACCTACGAGCAGCAGATTGCGCAAAACCTGCGAGCCCGAATCGGGCTGCAGCGTGCGGTCGACATTCCACGGGCCAGAGCCGAGCTCGACAAGCTGTTTGATGGCAAAAGCACTGTTGCAACTGTCCAGCCAGACTGGCAAAAGATGGCTTGTGCCTTGGCCTTGCGGGGCAATTTTTCAGTGATTACCGGTGGTCCGGGCACCGGCAAGACCTACACGGCCGCCCGTTTGCTGGCACTCATCTGGGCGATAGAGCCAGCACCTGAACGCCTGCGGGTGGCGCTGGCTGCCCCTACTGGCAAGGCGGCAGCGCGGCTGCGGTCTTCGATAGACGGTGCACTGAAGGAGCTAGGTGCGAAGGTGGGAGAGGGCGTGGACCTGGCCGCGCTGGCTGCCCGCATGGGGCCGGCCCGTACCCTGCATGCGCTGCTGGGCGCACGGCCGGACACCCGCAGCTTCACCTTTGATGCTGTACGCCCTTTGGATGTGGACGTGCTCATACTCGATGAGGCCTCCATGGTGCACCTGGAGATGATGGCGGCGCTGCTGCAGGCGCTACCCGTCAGCACCCGCCTGATTCTGCTGGGCGACAAGGACCAGCTGGCATCGGTGGAAGCGGGGGCTGTGCTGGGTGATCTGTGTCGCCATGCCGCGCAGGGCCGCTACCAGGCCGATACACAAGCCTATCTGCAGTCAGTCACCGGGCATGACTTGCCCGCTGCCATGGTGGAGTACGGGCCCGGCCCGGCACTGGCACAGCACACCGTGATGCTGCGTGAAAGCAGGCGCTTTGGCGGACCCATAGGCCAGCTGGCACTCGCGGTCAACCTCGGCAACGCTGAAGACGCTATGAAGTTGCTGCGAGACGACTCTAGCGGTGCGCTCAAGCTCCTGTCGCCCGCATCGGCGGCTCAGGTGGTGGCACTGGCGGTGCGCGGTGACGGACACAGTGCCGACTGTGCGACTGGCGCGGCCAGCTTTGCCGATTACCTGACCTTGATGGCTCAGGGGACGGCTGCATCGGAGGCAGGCTCCCCGATGAGCCAGGCGCACGCTGAATGGGTACGTCAGATCTTGCAGCGGTTTGAGCGATTTCGCATTTTGTGTGCGGTTCACGATGGGGAGTGGGGTACACGGGCTTTGAATCAGGCCGTGGCGCGCGCACTAGCGCAGCAGGGGCTACTGAAACCGCTAGGCGATTGGTACGCCGGCCGCCCCGTGATGGTGACGCGCAATGACGCGGCGCTGGGCGTTTTCAATGGCGATATCGGTGTCGTGTTGCCGTCTGCCGAGGCCGGTGCCGGGCTCAAGGCCTACTTTCTGGATGGCGAGCAGGTACGCGGTGTGGGCGTTGGGCGTTTGGCTGCGGTGGAAACAGCGTTTGCCATGACAGTGCACAAGAGCCAGGGCTCGGAGTTTTCACACACTGCGGTGGTCTTGCCGCCAGGCAGTTCCGCCGTGCTGACCCGTGAACTGGCCTACACAGCCATCACGCGTGCGCGAGAAAACCTCACCTTGTGCGAAGCCGCGCCAGGATTGCTGGCCACGGCGCTGGCTCAGCCCACCCGACGTTCCAGCGGCCTGGATGTGGATGCCTACATTCAGTCACAAAGTTTGAACCTAATCATCCCGAATGATCAATTAATGTGAATGAAAGCATCAAGTTTTTTGATGCCGATCGTGTGGGCTGACACCTAAACTTCCTCCCAATCAACACTACCCAGCAAGGGTATGCAGCGGCGTAATAGTCGCTAAACGCAAGGAGTTTCATCGTGAGTCAGCCGCCCAACCGCTCTGATTACCATATGTTTTCCATCGTCCTGCACTGGGTGCTGGGCCTGAGCCTGGTGGCCATCTTTGCGCTGGGCATTTACATGAGCGAGTTGCCGTTTTCGCCGGCGCGCCTCAAGCTCTACAACTGGCATAAATGGGCGGGTGTCACGATCTTGATGCTGTCGCTGCTGCGACTGGGCTGGCGCTTGACACATCCCCCGACACCTTTGCCCGAGCTGGTGAAGAAGTCCATGCCTGACTGGCAGATGCGCGCCTACCACGCCACCCACGTGCTGTTTTATGTGCTGTTCCTGGTGGTGCCCTTGATAGGCTGGGCCTACAGCTCGGCGGCGGGGTTCCCGGTGGTGCTGTTCGGAGTCTTGCCCTTGCCAGACTTGCTGGCGGCCGACAAGGCCCTGGCTGAACTGATCAAACCCTTGCACAAATTTTCGGCCCTGATGCTGGGTGCTTTGGTGATTGTTCACGTGGCCGCCGCACTCAAGCACCAGCTGGTGGACCGCGATGGCCTGATGGCGCGCATGCTGCCGCGGCTACGCTGATCGTCATACCGACCTTTTTCTATCCATTGGTAATCAACATGACATTGGAAACCACATCGTATTTTCGCCTTGGACTGGCTGGCCTATTGGCTGGCGCGTCTGTGCTGGCTCAGGCAGAGACCAAATTGGTGCCTGCGCAAAGCGACATCAGTTTTAGCGTCAAGCAAATGGGGGTACCTCTCGAGGGGCGCTTTCGCAAGTTTGATGCACAGATGAACTTTGATGTCAGCAAGCCCGAGACCAGCAAGATCGCATTTACGGTGGACATGGGCAGTGCCACCATGGGTTCGCCCGAAACCGATGGCGAGTTACCCAAGGCAGCCTGGTTCAACACACCCAAATTTCCGCAAGCCACGTTTCAGTCCAGCGCCGTCAAGGCCTTGGGGGCGGGCAAGCTGGAGGTGAGCGGCAAGCTGAGCATCAAAGGCAGTGTGCGCGATG
>JBEEJZ010000110.1:0-13786 GCA_041168905.1 Pseudomonadota bacterium
GAGCGCCTGATCAACAGATGGGTTGCAGGCGCTGGGACACAATATACCTTTTCCGTATGAACGCACCGTGACAGTGCGCCGTCTTCAGACATCCCACACATTCAGGCGACTTGATCCATGAAGGTTTTCAGAGGCTTTCGTCATCCCGACATTGCGCAGGCCTGCGCCCTAACGATCGGCAATTTCGATGGCGTTCACCGTGGCCACCAGGCCATGCTGGCCTTACTGAAGGCAGAAGCCCAACAACGCAACGTACCCAGTTGCGCACTTTCCTTCGAACCGCACCCTCGTGACTACTTTGCAGGAGCCCACCAGCAGCCCGACCTGGCACCGGCACGGGTCGGCACCTTGCGCGACAAGCTGGCGGATCTGGAACGTTGCGGTGTCGATCAGGTCGTGGTGCTACCTTTCGACGCTCACCTGGCCAAACGTACGCCGACTAACTTCATCGACGAAGTGCTGGTGTCGGGGCTGGGAGCCCGTTATGTATTAGTGGGAGACGACTTCCGGTTTGGGGCCAAGCGGGCAGGCGATTACGCACAACTCGATGCGGCTGGTGCCCAGCGTGGCTTTGACGTGGCCCGCATGAACAGCTACGAGGTCCATGGCCTGCGCGTCTCCAGCTCAGCGGTGCGCAGCGCCCTGCATGAGGGGCGCATGGACGATGCTGCCCGCCTGATTGGCCGGCCCTACACCATCTCGGGCCATGTGGTTCACGGTCGCAAGCTGGGTCGTGAGTTAGGCTTTCGCACGCTCAACCTGCGATTCACGCACTGGAAGCCCGCTGCCAGCGGTATTTTTGTGGTCCAGGTTCACGGTTTAGGGAAAACACCCCTGCCCGGCGTGGCCAATATGGGCATCCGTCCATCGCTGGACCCGAACGACATCAACGGCGGGCGTGTGCTGCTCGAAACCCACTGCCTGGACTGGCCTGCCAGCATGGGGCCAGAAGAGGCCTACGGTAAAATCATCCGGGTAGAACTGCTCCACAAACTGCACGACGAGCTGAAGTACGACGGCCTGGATTCCCTCACGCAGGGCATCGCAAAAGATTGTGATGATGCCCGTGCGTACTTTGCGTCCACAAGCCACCATGACCACTAGCTCCTCGGACTCCGCGTCCAAACCCGACTACCGCAGCACCCTCAACCTGCCGGACACTCCCTTTCCCATGCGGGGCGACCTGCCCAAGCGTGAGCCGGGCTGGGTCAAGCAGTGGGACGACAACGGCTTGTACAAACGGTTGCGCGCTGCCCGAGCCGGCGCTCCCAAATTTGTGCTGCACGACGGCCCACCCTATGCCAACGGCCAGATCCACATAGGACACGCGGTCAACAAAGTGCTCAAGGACATGATCGTCAAAGCACGCCAGCTGGCTGGATTTGATGCGCAATACATCCCCGGCTGGGACTGCCACGGCCTGCCGATCGAGAACGCCATTGAAAAACTGCATGGCCGGCATCTGCCACGCGACGAGATGCAGGCCAAGAGCCGTGCCTTTGCCACCGCCCAGATCGAGCAGCAACGCGCCGACTTCAAGCGCCTGGGCGTATTGGGCCAGTGGGACAAGCCCTATCGCACCATGGACTTCGAGACCGAGGCCAACGAAATCCGGGCTTTCAAACGGGTGATGGAACGTGGCTTTGTCTACCGTGGCCTCAAGCCCGTGTACTGGTGCTTTGACTGCGGCTCGTCGCTGGCCGAATTCGAAATTGAATACGCGGACAAGAAAAGTGACACGCTGGACGTGGCCTTTTTGGCTGACGACAACGCCTTGGTCGCATCCGCCTTTGGTCTCGCGAGCCTGCCCGGCCAGGTCAAAAACGCCTTTGCGGTGATCTGGACCACCACGGCATGGACGATTCCCGCCAACCAGGCTCTCAACGCCCACCCGGAGTTGACTTACGCCTTGGTCGACACGCCGCGCGGGCACCTGATACTGGCCGAATCGCTGGTCGAAAAGTGCCTGGAGCGCTATGGCATCACCGGCAACGTGGTCGCCACCACCACCGGCCAGCAACTGGGGGGCCTGGCATTTAAACACCCCCTGTTTGATGCCCATGCCGGCTACCAGCGCTTGTCGCCCATCTACCTGGCCGACTACGTGAGCGCCGACGATGGCACGGGCCTGGTGCACTCGGCACCGGCCTACGGCGTGGATGACTTCAACTCCTGTGTCGCTCACGGCTTGAAGTACGACGACATCCTGAACCCGGTGCAAGGCAATGGCCAATATGAAGAAGCCCTGCCCTTGTTTGGCGGCCTCAACATCTGGAAAGCCTGCCCCCGCATCATTGAAGTGCTGGGCCAAAGCGATCGCCTGCTGGCGACCAAAACCATCACCCACAGCTACCCACACTGCTGGCGCCACAAGACACCTGTGATCTACCGCGCTGCAGCCCAGTGGTTTGTGCGCATGGACGAAGGCCCCGGCATCTTCACCAAGGACAAGGCACCCAAAACCTTGCGCCAATTGGCCCTGGACGCCATCGAGCAAACCAGCTTCTACCCCGAAAACGGCCACACCCGTTTGCGTGACATGATCGCCAACCGGCCCGACTGGTGCATCAGCCGCCAGCGCAGCTGGGGGGTGCCATTGCCCTTTTTGCTCAACGTGGACACCGCAGAACCGCACCCACGCACCCCCGACATCATTGACCTCGCGGCCGAAGTGGTGCAAGCCGGCGGCATCGAGGCCTGGAGCAAGCTCACGGTGGCCGAGATCCTGAGTCGCATTGGCGACGATGCCAACCCCGCCCATTACAGCAAGAGCACCGACATTCTGGAGGTGTGGTTCGACTCTGGCACCACCCACACCACCGTGCTCAAGGGCAGCCATGCTGGCAGCGGCCATGACAGCGGCCCAGAAGCTGACCTGTACCTGGAGGGCCACGACCAGCACCGCGGTTGGTTCCACAGCTCGCTGCTCACCGCCTGTGCCATGTACGACCGCGCGCCTTACAAAGGCTTGCTGACCCACGGCTTCACCGTGGACGGTCAGGGCCGCAAGATGAGCAAGAGCGTGGGCAACGTGGTCGCGCCGCAAGAAATCAGCTCCAAGATGGGCGCTGAAATCATTCGCTTGTGGTGTGCGTCTACCGACTACTCGGGTGACCTGGGCATCGACGACAAAATCCTGGCGCGGGTGGTGGACGGCTATCGCCGCATCCGCAACACGCTCAAGTTTCTGCTCGCCAACGTCAGCGACTTCAATCCAGCGACCGACGCCGTGCCAGTCGACCAGATGCTGGAAATCGACCGCTATGCGCTCAGCCGCGCTGCTCAGTTGCAGGCCGACATCCTGGCGCACTACGAGGTGTACGAGTTCCACCCGGTGGTCGCCAAGCTGCAGATTTATTGCAGCGAAGACCTGGGCGCGTTTTACCTGGATGTGCTCAAGGACCGCCTGTACACCACGGCCCCCAAATCGCTGGCCCGGCGCTCAGCCCAGACGGCGCTGTGGCACATCACCCAGTCGTTTGTACGCTGGATGGCACCTTTCCTGAGCTTCACTGCCGAGGAAGCCTGGCAAGTGATCGGCAGGTCCGAGTCCATCTTCCTGGAAACCTACGTACCGCAAGCGGAGCCCGATGGGGCGTTGCTGGCACGCTGGTCGCGTCTGCGGGAGCTGCGCGACGCCGTCAACCTGGGCATTGAGGCGTTGCGGGCGCAGGGTCTGGTGGGCTCATCCTTGCAGGCCGAAATTACTCTCACGGCCAATGCGGAAGACCACAGATTGCTGTCCAGTCTGGGCGACGACCTGAAATTTGTGTTCATCACCTCCGCCGTCACCCTGGTGCCGGGGACCGAACTTACCGTCAGCGTCAATGCCTCGCCTGCCGTCAAGTGCGAGCGCTGCTGGCACTACCGCCAGGACGTGGGCGCGGACGCCGCCCACCCCACCCTGTGCACACGCTGCACCAGCAATCTGTTTGGCGCGGGCGAGCATCGGGTGTTTGCCTGATGGCCCGGGGCGGCAAAAGCAACTCGGGCAATGGCATTGCAGCTTGGCTGGCGCTGGCTGTTGCGCTGCTGATTGCCGACCAGTTCACCAAAGTGCTGATCCTCGGCTTTTACAAGCTGGGCGACAGCACCTACGTGACCTCGTTTTTCAACGTGGTGCGGGTGCACAACAGCGGCGCGGCCTTCTCGTTTCTGGCGGGTGCCTCGGGTTGGCAACGTTGGTTCTTCACGGCCATCGGTGTAGCGGCAGTGGCCTTCATGCTGTGGATGCTGAAGTCCCACCCTGGCCAGAAACTGTTTTCATTGGCCATGGCCTGCCTGCTCGGCGGTGCCACGGGCAACGTGATCGACCGGGTTTGGCACGGCTATGTGATCGACTTTTTGGACTTTCACTATGCCGGCTGGCATTTTCCGGCCTTCAACGTGGCCGACAGCGCCATCACCATCGGCGCCGCCTGTTTGATTCTGGACGAGCTGCTGCGCGTGCGGCGCAGCCGCTAGGCCGCTAGCACGCCAGCATCAGTCCGGTCGCACGCCACTCGGGGCCAAGCCCCGATTCCCGCTTACAGCGTCAGGATCGTGCAGCCAGTGGTCTTGCGGGCCTCCAGATCGCGATGCGCTTGTTGCACGTCTTCCAGCCGGTAGCGTTGGTCGATGTGGATCTTCACATCACCGCGCAGCACCACATCAAACAAATCATCCGCCATGGCCTGCGTGCTTTCCCGGGTGGCAATGTGGGTGAACAGGGTTTGCCGTGTCAGGTACAGCGAGCCCTTGGGGCCCAGGATGCCCGGAGCCATGGGCGGCACCGGGCCCGAGGCATTGCCAAAGCTGGCCATCAAGCCAAAGGGCTTCAGGCAGTCCAGCGACTTGTCCCAGGTATCCTTGCCCACCGAGTCGTACACCACCTTCACGCCCTTGCCTCCGGTGATCTCCTTCACACGGGCGGCAAAGTCTTCGGTCGCGTAGTTGATGACATGGGCCGCGCCATTCGCTTTGGCCAGCGCGCATTTGGCATCGCTGCCAGCGGTGCCGATCAGCTGCAAACCCAGGGCACGCGCCCACTGGCAAGCAATCAGGCCCACGCCGCCGGCGGCGGCATGAAACAAGACGAAGTCACCAGGTTTCAGGCCCTCCACAGGCCGGGTTTTCTTCAGCAGGTACTGCGCCGTGAGGCCCTTGAGCATCATGGCCGCACCGGTCTCAAACGAAATCCCATCGGGCAGCTTGCACACGCACTTGGCCGGCATCACCCGCACATCGCAGTAGCTACCAGGTGGCTGGCTGGCGTAGGCCGCGCGGTCGCCCACCTGCAGGTGAGTCACGCCCTCGCCCACCGCCTCAATGACCCCTGCAGCTTCCATGCCCAGGCTCAAGGGCATGGCCATGGGGTACACACCGCTACGCTGGTAGACATCAATGAAGTTCAGGCCCACGGCGTGGTGTTTGATGCGGATCTCGCCCGGTCCGGGCTGGCCCACCTGCACATCCACGAGCTTGAGTTCTTCGGGGCCGCCGTGCTGGTCTATCTTGATGGCGCGGGTCATTTTGTCTCCTGTTGGTCTGGTTTGAAGAAGTTGGTTGGGGCTAAAAAGGTAACCACCATGCGAAAGCACAAGCTGCGTATCGTGCCATGAAAGTGGCGAGGCAATGAGGTCGCATCAGCAAGACCTTGAACCTGGGCTTGTTACAGTCCAGCAACATGACGCAAAAACTCACCCCTGCCAACGCCGCCTTGCTCGTTCTGCCCCCCCTGCTCTGGGCTGGCAATGCGGTGGTGGGGCGCCTGATGAACGGCCTGGTTCCCCCGATTACCTTGAATCTGCTGCGATGGCTGCTCGCGCTGCTCATCCTGTTGCCGCTGGCAGGCCATTGGCTCAAGCCAGGCAGCGGTCTGTGGGTGCATTGGCGCCGCTTCACCTGGCTGGGTCTACTGGGCGTGGGCTGCTACAACGCCTTGCAGTACCTGGCTCTCAAAACATCCACGCCCATGAATGTCACGCTGGTGGCATCCAGCGTGCCCGTGTGGATGCTCGTGGTGGGCACCCTGTTCTTTGGGCAAAAAATCCGCGGTCAGCAATTGGCTGGGGCTCTGATGTCCATCGTGGGCGTGCTGGTGGTTCTGTCTAGGGGCCAGTGGGCACTGCTGGCAGAAGTGCGTTTGGTGCCGGGCGACTTGTATGTGCTGCTGGCGGCGCTGGCCTGGGCGTTTTACAGCTGGCTGCTATCCCAGCCCAAAGAACCCCCTGAACTCAGGCAGGACTGGGCGGGGTTTTTACTGGGGCAAATCGTGTTCGGCCTGCTGTGGTCTACCGCGTTTGCCTCCGCCGAATGGGCCATGACAGAAGCCACCATCACCTGGTCCTGGCCCGTGCTGTTGGCTCTGTTCTATGTGGCCGTGGGCCCGGCGGTGCTGGCCTACCGTTGCTGGGGGCTGGGGGTGCAGCGGGTCGGGCCTGCGGTGGCGGGCTTCTTCTCCAACCTCACCCCGCTGTTTGCGGCACTGATGTCCACCGTGTTTTTGGGCGAACACCCTCACGGTTATCACGCAGTGGCCTTCCTGCTCATCGTGGGCGGCATCGTGGTGTCGTCCCGACGCTAAGTCAATAAGTCCCCGGGTAAGCGCCGCCGTCAGCCAAAATATTCTGGCCGTTAATATAGGCGGCGTGCATGCTGCACAAGAAGGCGCAGATGGCACCAAACTCTTCGGGGGTGCCAAATCGGCGTGTGGGCACGGTGCTTCGACGAGCTTCGGCCAAATCTTCCACGCTCTTGCCACTGCGCTCTGCATTGAGCTTGAGCATGCCCCGTATGCGGTCAGTGTCAAACACGCCGGGCAGGAGGTTGTTGATGGTCACGCCCTTGGCGGCCAGCGGGCTGCGCGCCACGCCAGCCACAAAGCCCGTCAGCCCACTGCGCGCGCCATTGCTCAACCCCAAGGAATTCAGCGGTGCTTTCACGGCACTCGAGGTGATGTTGACGATGCGGCCAAAGCCCCGGGCAGCCATGCCGTCGACTGTGGCGCGGATCAACTCGATGGGCGTAAGCATGTTGGCATCGAGGGCACTGATCCAGGCCTCACGGTCCCATTCCCGAAAATCTCCGGGTGGTGGCCCCCCGGCATTGGTCACCACTATGTCAAAGTCCTTACGCACGGCAAACACGGCCGCGCGGCCCTCCGCGGTGGTGATGTCGGCGGCCACGGTTTGCACCGCCGGGCCGCTGGCATGGGGCTGGCGCGCAATCAAGTCCGCCGCGGCCGCTTCCAGCGTGGAGGCGGTGCGAGCCACCATCAGCACGTTCACGCCCTCGGCGAGCAGCGCCCGCGCGCACCCCCAGCCCAAACCCTTGCTGGCACCACACACCAGGGCCCAGCGGCCTTCAATCCCTAAGTCCATGATCAGTCTCCTTATGCCTTGCCTACGCCGGGGCCGGTGGCGCCATCAAAGCCCAGAGATGCCAGCAGAGGCAAGTCAGCTTCGGCCTCGACACCCAGGGCAATGACCTGGATACCCAGGTTATGCGCCATATTGCACAGACCCCGCAAAAACTCCTGATTACCCTCGTTTTGCGAGATGCCCCGCACATAGCTGGGGTGCACCTTGATGTAGTCCAGGCCCAAATCAGCCAACTTGTCGGTTTCGGCAAAGCGCTGGCCAAAGTATTCAATCCCCACCCGGCAGCCCTGCTGCTTGAGCGCAGCAGCCAGCGCCCTGAACGCATCAAACTGCCGGAAAACACCGTACTCGGGCACCTCAAACAGCAGGCGAGGGCACAGCTCGGGGTGCGCCCGCAGCAGCTGCATGAGTTCGTTGCGGAAGTTGAAGTCCCCCAGCACCTCGGCTGACAGGTTCACGGCAATGTCGCCCGTGGTCTTGGCCAGGTGGTCGATCGCCAGGGCCACCACCCGCAAATCAATGGGTGCGGTCAGCTTCAGCTGGGCGGCCATGGGCATGAAGTCTCCCGCCGGCATCAGGCCACCCGCATCGTCGGTGCGCAGGCGAATCACGCCCTCCTGGTGCATCGCGTCGGAGCCCAGCCCTGCCATTACCGGGAAAAACGCCAGTTGCAAGCGACCGCCCTGCACAGCCTCGGTCAACAGACTGCGCCACTGCTCGGCGGCCATGGGCGCACGCCCTGCTGCACCTTCCACGGCGTACAGGCCATTGGGACCCATGGCGGTAGCGCGTGCCAAGGCTTCGTCAGCTTGACTTAGCAATTGCCCCACGGCCTGGTCGCGTTTATAGGGAACTGCTGCCACCGCAAACAGCTCGGGCACATCGGCAGACCACTGGGGCCACCACTGCTGGGTCAGCCGCTCATGGATGTCTTTTGCCGCTTCAGCGGGCGACGGCAGCGTGGGGCAAATCACCGCAAATTCACCGCCCTTCAAACGACCTGCGCGCTGCCCGATACGCCCGTTGCCGCTTTCATACAGAACGGTTCCCAGCCCCTTGAGCAAAGCGTCTGTCCGCTGGTGCCCCACCCTGGCATTGATTTGCGCCAAATCCGACAAACGCACCATCACCAGGCTGCCGCTGGCCGCAAACTGATCGCCACTCAAGACCTCGCGCAAGTGCGACATGAAATAGTCTCGGCTGCTCAAGCCTGTCACGGCATCGCGGTTCACCTTCTGCCGCAGGCTTTCCAGGCGCGCGGCTTCTTCGCCAAACATGGCCTTCAGGCGCTGCACCATGTCGTTCATGGCACGGGTCACGCTGCGCAATTCGGGCGTGCGGGGTTCTGGCATGGTCTGAAAGCGCCGCTCGGCAATGCCTTCGGCCTGCCGCACCACGTTGTCCAGGGGGCGCGTGATCAACTTGACGCCCCAGGTACCCAGCATGCCGACCACGATGCCACCCACCACAAACCACAGCAACAAGTCGCCGGTTGCACTCCAGAGCGAGTCGTAAGCAAAGCCATCATGGCTGGCCACCGTCACACTGCCAAACTGCTTCCAGCCATCCTGAATCAGTGCCTGGCCGGGCTGGGTCTGGATGGGAATCAGGCCGGTAAACCAGCTGGGCACCTTGGTTTCGGCCCCTTCGTAGTTTTTCTCGACCATCATTTCGCCTGTGGGTGACTTGACGCGAATAAACCGGTAATGCCCTGCGTCAAACTGCGCCGCCACTTGCAGCTCGATGGTGACCGGGTCTTTTTCCATCTGCGACAAAGACAAGGCCAGCGCGGTGGCGTTGTCGATGTTCTTGAGCTGCAGTTGCTGTTCCAGGTAGTGACGTGCAGACAGCACACTCACCACCAGGCTGACGCCAAAAGCCAGCGTCATCACCACCGCAATCGCGAGCCAGAGTTGTTTGATCAAGGTCATGTTGTCATCCTGATGAGCAAGGGGGGACTCATTAAAAAAGTTATTTGGCAGGGGCTTTGGCAGAGATCCAGCCCTCGGTGCGCATGCGCTCCACCACGTCACGCCAGCGCGACAGGCGCGCGGTGGGGTCGCCCTGAGACGCCGCACCGCTGGTCCACAGGCCATCGCTGTTGAAGCTGAACACGGGCTGCAAATCCTGGCGGGATGAAGCCGCGCGAACCGAGCTGATGAGATTGTCCAGAATCAGAGGCTCCGCATCGGGCGTGGCAAAGTAGCCCAGCACCATGTGTGCCTGATTGTGCGCACTACCGGCGCCACCCAGTCGGGCCTTCACGTAAATCATGCGCAGCTTGTCATTGGGCATGCCCAGGTGCTGCAGGGTGATGTATTTGGCAATCGCGTAATCCTCGCAGTCACCCAGCCCCCGGCCCATGGACTCCAGCGGGGTAGCCCAGTAGTCGGGCATGTTCCACACCGTCTGATCATCCGTAAACACCACACGCCGGTTCACAAAATTGTTGACCAGGTTCAAGACCTCGGTGTCGGCCATGTCTTTGGCATCGGCGGGGAGCTTGCTCCACTGATTGATCAGCGTGGTGCCACGTGCTGCGTAGCGCTCTTGAGCCACTTGCAGAAGGCGGTCAACATCTACAGCAGCCAGTGCCCCCACAAAGGCCAGGCCAAGCACCCATAAGGCCCTACGCAGCACAAGCACCCTTGGCCAGGCTAAAGGCCAGCATAGGTCAGTGCTCGCTCGCGTCATGGGCAATCACCATACAAAAGCTGGGGGGCTGATTTTCATATTGATGAATTTTGGGATAATGTTTCATCAAGTAACAGAAGCTGTTTCCATTCTATCGATCGGTGCGTTTGTTACACCGCTGATAAAAGAAAGTCATCACTTTGAAATTCGCATTGAATGCACTGGCGCTGGCTATGGCCACAGGCTTGGTCATGGCTAGTTCTGCCGCATCCGCACAAGGCTTGCCCACCAACCTGCGCGACGCCGCCCGTAAAGCCGTTGAAACCAACCCTGAAGTGCAGGCGAAATGGCAAGCTTTTTTACAGGCAGATGCCGAACGTGATGCAGTGTCTGGCGGCTTTCGCCCGCAGGTTGATGTTGTCGCCGGCGTGGGTTTTGAGCGCCGGGAGACACCTACCGCCAACCTGGGCACCTACGGCATCGGCTCGGCCGCCGTCACACTGACGCAAATGTTGTTTGACGGTGCCTTCACCCAGAGCGAAGTCAACCGTGCCAGCTACGCCAAGCTGGTTCGTTACTACGAACTTCTTGACGCTGCAGAAAACATCACACTTGAAGTGAGCCGCGCCTATGCAGACGTTTTGCGTTACCGTGAATTGGTTGATCTGGCCAAAGAAAACTATGTGCTGCACCGCCAAACCAGCGAGCAAATCAACGAGCGGGTCGCCGCTGGTGTTGGGCGCCGCGTGGACTCAGAGCAAGCTTCTGGACGGTTGGCACTGGCAGAGTCCAACCTGCTGACCGAGCTGTCTAATTTGCACGACGTCAGCGCACGTTATCTGCGCATCGTTGGCGAAACAGCCCCAGCCAAGCTCGGCGCTTTGCCCGCAAAGCTCAACCTGCGTGGCAAACCCGTGAGCATTCAAAAGGCACTTGAAACGGCCTACCTCAATAACCCGGCCATCAATGCCGCCATTGAGAACGTAGATGCGCAACGCGCCCAGGTGGATGCGCGCAAGTCGGCCTACGCCCCTCGCCTGGACTTCCGTCTCCGCCAAGGTTACGAGCGCAATCAAAGCGGCATCACGGGCAACTACCTCGATACATCTGCCCAGATTGTTTTGAACTACAACCTGTACCGGGGTGGTTCGGACCAGGCGCGTGAGCTGCAAGCCGCCCGTGCTGTCAATCAGGCGCTCGACCTGCAAGAAAAAGCATGCCGTGACACGCGCCAGACCGTCACCATCGCCTTTAACGACATCAGAAAACTGGACGAGCAATTGGGCTACCTGGACCAACACCGCCTCTCCACCGAGAAATCCCGCGAAGCCTACCGACAGCAGTTTGATATAGGCCAACGCACTTTGCTCGACTTGCTTGATACGCAAAACGAATTTTTTGAGGCCAGCCGCGCCTACGCTAACGCCCGTTACGACCTGGCCATTGCAGAGACCCGCACCTTGGCAGGCCTTGGGGGCCTGATGGGCGCACTTGATGTGATGCGCGCTGATTTACCCACGCCAAAAGACCTGGGGCAAAGCCGCCAACGCGACTTGACCGGCATCTGCACGGTTCCGCCTGATCTGAATATGGTCATCGACAAAGCCAAGCTGATGGCAGATGCCCCCCCGGTGGCGCGGTTTCAGCCCCCTGTTCCGCCACCTGTGCCAGCACCGAAGGCAGCACCGATGCCGGCAAAAATCAGCTTTGCCAGCGATGCCTTCTTTGACTACGACAAGGCCACCCTCAAGCCCGAGGGCGAAGCCAAATTGACAGACTTGATAGCCAAAATCAAGGCTGCGGGTCAAGACAAAGCACCCATCACTGCCGTGGGTCACACTGACTCGCGAGGCTCAGACGATTACAACCTGGCCCTGTCTTTTGCTCGCGCCAGATCCGTCAAGGCTTTTTTGGTCAGCCAAGGCCTGGACGAAAAGCAGATCACCACCGAAGGCCGGGGCGAAACCGAGCCGGTCGCCGATAACGCCACCGAAGAAGGCCGTGCCCGCAATCGCAGAGTGGATCTCTCTATCGGCAAGTAATTCGCAGCGGATCAGTCAGTCACGAAAAAGGGCAGTGCTTTTTACAAGCACTGCCCTTAGTTTTTTGGGCGGTCCTTTGTAGCACTCAGCCCGCTTCAGCGGGCTGAGTGTCGTGCCGTCAGACGTCAGTCTTCAGGTTACCGTTGGCTAGGAGCTTTGCGATGATCTCTGCGTCAGTGGATGCACCCAGAGCCGTCTGCAACTGACTCAGGCTCATGTTGTCGAAGGTAATCGTCTGGTCAGGAGTCAAGGGTGTGCCTCCATCGTGGTCCACCGACAGCACCGCCTTGCCGCCCACATCACTGAAGTGCAGGTACTGCGTCAGATTGGATGAATCTGCAGAGGAACCGTCATGTTCATTAACCAGCAGATCCTTCAAGTCCAACACATCGCCACCAGCGGCTACCGGGCTGAGGTTGAAGTCGGTGATGTGATCAGCTGCTGGCGTCACCGTACTGCCCTGGTCGTTCAGGCTCCACTTGAACACGTCTGCACCTGCGCCGCCCATCAGAACATCGTTACCAGAACCACCCACCAAGGTGTCATTGCCCGCACCACCTTCCAGATGATCGTTACCCGCTCCTCCGGTGAGAGAGTCGTCGCCAGCCAAGCCCAGAACGACGTCATCACCCGCAGTACCCACTAGGGTGTCTACAGACTCTGTGCCATTCACTGGTGTAGGTGCCGCATAAGCACTGCTGCCGATCTTGATCACCAAATTTGCAGTGTCACTGTCGCCGTCTGCCTGAGCAAGCTTGTATGTAAATACGTCCTGCTGACCGACGTTGGCGGTGTTCGCAGTAGGAACATACACATAGTCGCCATCGGCCTGGATGTACAGCTTGCCATAACTGCCCGCCACTTCCATGTATCCAGCGAGGGCCGTGTAGGTGCCATGCGTGGAGTTTGCCACCCATGTCGTTGCTCCAATCGCTGTAATGCTCGCGCCTTCAGCACCCTTGCCGTCTACCGCATTCCAAGCATCGCCGCTGGGAATCAACGTGTTGGCATCGGTGATGACGTTGCCGGTGGCGTTGGTCACACTGGTTCCGCCTGAGGCTTCGCTCTTGGCGATATTGTCAACATAGATGCGGAAGTCGTTGGCATGTTCGCCACCGGAGTTATCACGAACCGTGTACACAATTCGATAAGTTCCTGCGCTCAAAGCCCCGGTCGTTGTAGTCGCTGCACTCGTGTTGGTAATACTGCCCGAATAAGTACCTCCGGCAGTCCCCGAATTTGAGGATGTAACGTCACTCCATGTTCCTGACTGCTTCACCTGAAGTTTCCAGCCAGCAACATCGCCAGGTCCGTCATTGCCACCATCAACCCAGGCATCGAACTTAAGAGAACCTCCCGTCGTCAAGATCGCCAGATCAGGTGACGAGGCTGTACCCCCAGAGCCACTATTCCCGTTGTCATCTCTAATTTCAAGGTAGTTGCCCTGATCGCTCAGCTGCACATCACCGGTGTCGTTCCAATTGGATGTTGACCCGTTTGTATACAGAGCCGTGGAGCTATAGGTAACAGGCGCAGCGGTCACCACCGCCTGATTCACGTTGTCATAAGCTGCCACAGTGCTCGTGTCACCAATTTTGATGGTGAACGTTGCTGTATCGGTATCACCCAAAACCGAGCCGTGGTCGTCGTCGAGCTGAGAGTCTTGAATTTTGTACCCTATATCGGCCTTCAGTCCGGCCTGTCCGACGTTGGCCGCACCTGCACCCGGTGTGAAGGTGTAATAACCAT
>JBEEJZ010000111.1:0-14789 GCA_041168905.1 Pseudomonadota bacterium
TAAGAGATGAAATTCCACCCCTTCCGAATGGCGTCGGACATAAACCGGCCGGCCGTCGCGCTGCTCTATGCGGGTGAGCTCTATGCTCCAATCGGCGTTTAGGGGCCCATCCGTTGAACCGCTCGATTGGGTGACGGCATAGTCATGTCGGGCACCCTGGTGCAAGGGGAACCATTCGTCAGAGGTCCTTGATGTGCAGGCAGCCAACAAACCGCCCCCGAGGATGAGCAGACAACACTTGACGATTGGCAGAGGCTGGCAAGAGTTCATTTTTCAGGCAGCTGTGCACGTGGCAGGTCGCTGAGCTTGATTTGCAGTGCGTCGTTCCCCGCAGGTCGCAACCAGGCCAGGCCGCCAACACCTCGCTTAGGCTCCGTGCTTCCCATCTGGGTGTTGCCGTCGCGCGCTTTCTTGATGCCGTCACCCAGCAGACTGCGCAGATCCTTTTCATAGGGCAGTTTGTAGGCGCGCGGCATGTCCAAGACCTGGCCATCTTTCATGGGGTTGACCCAGATGTAAATCGCTCCTGCATGACCACGCGCCGGGCTAGGCTCATCAAACACTGCAGCCAAAAATACGAAACGCTTGGGCAAAGCATCATCGCTAGGCCATCCGGACACCCCCAGCAGCGTCTGGTGGCTGACCAGATAAAAGCCGCTGACCACAAGCACACCCAGCACCTTGACCTGCCAAGCCCAGCGGGTTGCCAGGCAGAGGCACAGCAACAAAAAGGCCAGCAGGACATACAAGGCCAGTAGCATCATGAGAGAAGACGAGACGGCAGGGATCATGAGGTACTCAAAACTCGGTTATTGACCTGATGGGCACTTAAAGGCTGGCGCGCTGCACGATGGTCAGCGGCTGGGTATTGATGTCCAGCACTCTGCCAGCGTCATCCAACGTGAATCGGACCAAGGTACGTTCATCACCCTTGACGGGAATTTGTACGGTACCGGTATAGATGATTTCCGCCTGGGGATTGACCTTGACTACCGCCACCGAAACGTCGACGGGCAGTTTGTCGCGGCTTTCATAGTAGTGGGCGTTGACAACGAACTCACCGGGGACCAATCCACGCAGCGTCACAATTTCCTGGCGTATGGGACTGGTGATTTCCCGTCCATTCACGATCACGGTGTTGTTCTTCGCACCTCGGTCATCACGGTCCAGATGCAACAAGCCGGCGTCACGCTGACGAAACCACAACACGTTGCCATCTGGACCCTGAACCCAGCTGTCAACGTCGTTGGGGTTGTTGTCGGGCCAACTGACGGTCACGATGAACTCGGCCTTGGCGGGAATATCCCCGGCCTTGCGTGAGGCCGGGTTGAACGACAGCATGGCCACCACGAAACAAAAAACGAAAGCGATCAACATGTTGAACAACATGTCGTAAAACGGGTCCGTCTCAGTGTCACGTGCGGGTCGGCCGATCGCCATCACTTGCCTCCGAGGCCGATTCCTGAAGGGAGAGGGCCAGCGACTGCGCAACCAAACCATCGGCAAAACGATCCAATCGCATCAGTTGCAGGCCTAGCAAGATATTTCCAGCCAAACCCGTCATGGTGGTCAGCAATGCGATCCCCAATCCCCCCGTGAGATTTTTCAAGAGACGTGCAGACTGCGTGGGGTCAAAACTCTCCATCTGCCCCAACTCCAGCGCCAAGATCGAAAAACCAATCACCTTGCCCAAAAGACCCAGCTTGAGCTGTATGCCGTTGAGCCACCAGGCCATTTCATGCGGGCCGTGGGCATGCTCACCCAATACTTGCAAATGCGCAGCCCTCTCACCGGGTGTTGCACGGCAACCGTTCATGTATTCCACGCACCACCCCGTTTGACCAGGCGCAACAGTTGACGTTGCCGAGGCGCGCCGAGCGCTCAGCTCATCGAGCCGGCCTTGTTCGACACCAAGCACCCAGGCCCGACGGCCAGCCCAGGCAGAGGTACCGATAAACAGAACGATGATGGAAAGTGTGAGGCCCGTGGGGTCGGCGCTGAGTAAGCGATGCCAGATACCCAGCCGCCAAAGCAGCACGGCACCAAACAGCAAGACGCCCATGAACGCCAGCCACAACAAAAAGAGCCCCTGTTCGCGTCGCTCAAGGGCCACGGTCGGAGCCTGGGCACCAGGCGCGTGGCGAACCAGCCAGGCCCCCAGCATGCGCCCGTGGGCGGCACTACCGTCAACCGGCGTGACAGGCAAACTGGCCATCAGCCTGTTACCGGGTGGAGATTGCGAGACTCCTGGTCACTGCGAAACACGATGGGCACCACACGATGTGTGGGCGCACGTCGCACCAGCTCCACCACTTTTTCGTGGTGGGGTGACTTGCTACATACCGGGTCGGCCAGGGTGGCATCACCTGTGATCTGGAAGGCCTGACACCGGCAACCACCAAAATCCTTGTGACGTTCATCGCAGTCACTGCATGGGGGTTTCATCCAGGCATCCCCCCTGTACGCATTGAAAGCCTGACTCCGTTGCCAGATATCAGCCAAGGCTTGACCCTGGACATTGGGCAAATCCAGCCCGGGAAGATTCAGGGCGTTGTGACAGGGCTGTGCAGTTCCGTCGGGAGCAATCGCCAGGAAAACGGCCCCCCAGCCATTCATGCAGGCTTTGGGACGGTCTTCAAAATAATCTGGAACCACGAAAAGGATACGGCAACGGTTGCCAATTTCGGCACGGTAGCGATTGACCACTGCCTCGGCTTCCCGCAACTGCTCTTGCGTGGGCATGAGTTGGTCTCGATTGGTCCAGGCCCAGCCGTAGTACTGCGTGTTGGCCAACTCCAGATATTCGGCATCCAGCGCGAGGGCCATGTCAATGATCTTGTCCACGTGCGGCAAGTTGTGACGGTGCAGTACACAGTTCATGACCATCGGCCAGTCGTATTGCTTGATCAGCTGCGCGACCCGTTTTTTCAAGTCAAATGTTTTGGTGTGACTTAAAAAGTCGTTCAGCTCGCGCGTGGAATCCTGAAACGACAGCTGCACATGGTCCAGGCCAGCATCCTTCAGGCGGCGTGCGCGTGAGTCAGTCAAACCGACACCCGATGTGATGAGATTGGTGTAGAAACCCAGATGACGTGCTTCTTGCACCAGTTCTTCCAGGTCGTCTCGCAGGAGGGGCTCGCCACCCGAAAAGCCAATTTGCGCGGCACCCAAAGCCCGGGCCTGACGCATCACATCCACCCATTGGGCAGTGGTCAGCTCCTCCTTGATACGCGCGTATTGCGTGGGGTTGTAGCAAAACACACAGTGCAGCGGGCATCGATAGGTCAACTCGGCAAGCAGCCAAAGGGGTGGCTTGGCAGCCACGGCAGGCGACTCACTGTAGCCAGCCACGACGCACTCCTTCCTGCAACAAATCGCGAATTTGGGGACCTATGCCTGGGGCGCTGAATTTGGCCTCCAAGGTGGAAACGATGCCCTCCACATCCATTTCGCCGGTGCAGAGTTTCAAGATCTCTGCCGAGCTGTCGTTGAGCTGGACCATGCCCTCTGGATACAGCAAGACCCATGCTTTTTGCACTTCTTCGTATTGCATGCGGAACAGGCGTGACAAGCGGGGCTTCTCAGGCAAGCCGCCGGATGCTGCGGTTGGGCTACTCATGCGGCGGCTTTCTCGATCGCGTCCAACATGCTCCAGAGAATATCGAGCTTGAATTGCAGGATATCCAGGGCACGAACCTGCATGGTTCGGGTATTGAAGTGGTCGAGCGTGACATTCAGGCCATGCTCCACGTCACGTGCCGCCAAGGGAATACGGCTGCGGAAGTAGGTCAAACCGGCCTCTTCTATCCACGGGTAATGGGTCGGCCAGGTTGCCAGCCGATCCTTGTGGATCTGCGGTGCAAACATCTCCGTCAGCGACGAGCACACGGCCTCTTGCCAGGGGGCCTTCGCGGCAAAATTAACGTAAGCATCACAAGCGAAACGGACTGCCGGGGACACACGCTGAAGCGACCAGAGGTCCTCCCGGTCGAGCCCTACCGCTAGACCCAAGCGGGTCCAGGCCTCCAAGCCACCAGCGGCACCCTCCTCGTAGTTTCCGTAACCGTCGTGATCGAGAATTCGCTCCACCCATAAACGACGGTGCTCACGATCCGGCATGTTGGCCAGAATGGCAGCGTCCTTACGGGGAATGCACATCTGGTAATAAAACCGATTGGCGACCCAACACCGGATCTCGTCGGGTTTACACCCGCCCTCGTTCATGCGAACGTTGAAAGGATGGTGAATGTGGTACGAGCGTCCTTTGGCTCGCAAATGCGCCTCAAATTCAGTGCGGGTCCAGGCAGGCAGTGCGGGGTCTGGCAAGGGGGACTGGGCGATATCCATGGTGTGATCGTTGTCAGAAAGTGAGTTCCATGCCATCAAAGGCCAGCTCTATGCCGTGGGCAGTGAGTTCGGCACGCTCTGCAGAGTCATCGCGCAGGATGGGGTTGGTGTTGTTGATGTGAATCAGAATTTTCCGGACACCCTCGGGCAGGCGATCGAGCTTGGCGATCATGCCATTGGGGCCGCTTTGCGGCAGATGGCCCATATCGGCGGCACATTTCTTGGACAGGCCCAGCCGCTGCATTTCATCTTCCGTCCAGAACGTGCCGTCGACCAGCACCACGCTGCAGCCGGACATCAGTTCGACCAGATCATCATCGACCTCGCCCAATCCAGGGGCATAAAAAACTCGCCCACCGGTTTGGGAGTTGTGAATCAACAGGCCCATGTTGTCCCCGCGGCGCGGGTTATTGCGATAGGGTGAGTACGGCGGCGGCTTGGACCACAGGGGTACGGGGGTGACGGACAGCGGCTGCACCCCGGGTACTGACTGTGCCTGGCCATCCAGGGCCAGATGATGAGGGGAAACCCCGCAATAGTGAGACAGGATGCGAGTGATGGGAAATCCCTCGGAAATATCCGAAAAAACCTCGGGTGTCGCCATCAGTGGCAAGGGAGCCTGACGCTCACGCAGCATCATAAGACCTGTCACGTGATCGATCTGAGCGTCCATCAACAAGACGGCAGCGATACCACTGTCACGCAGGCCGCGGGCGGGCTGCAGCTCAGGAGCCGCTTGAATCTGTTGCAAGACATCGGGAGAGGCATTGACGAGCAGCCAATCGCTACCGTTGGCCGTCAAGGCGATTGACGACTGAGTTCTCCGCTGGGCAGCAATAGTGCCACGGCGCACACCGTCGCAATTGGGACAGTTGCAATTCCACTGCGGAAATCCTCCGCCTGCGGCGGAACCTAAAACGCGAAGACGCATGTGCATGACTCAAGCCTGGAAATAAAAAGAGCGCACCTGCTCGTAAGCCGTGCGCTCCTGGGTTATCGGCAGAATCAACGATTTGCGATGTACATCGTGATTTCAAAGCCGAAACGCATGTCGGTGAAAGCGGGGGTAGTCCATTGCATAGAGTGTCTCCTGTTGGTTGGCATGAAAAGTGTCTTGCAGTCAAGCGTACATTTCTGTAGCGCTGCCGCAGCCACATTATGCAAAATCAATGCCATGTTGAACCCTCTGCCCACGCGATCCAGCCGAGCCCGGTCTGATCGACGAAACCCTGCCTGGCCCCAGGCCCGCACCTTATCCGTTGACGGCGTGACGCGGATGGCCTATCGCGTCGTGGGTCAGCCCGAGGGTGACTCCTGGCTGGTACTGCACGGCGGACCCGGCAGTGGCTGTCATCCAGGCATGTTGCGCCCCTTTGATCTGGCTCGCCAGCAAGTGATAGCGCCCGATCAGAGGGGCTCTGGTTTGTCCTCTACCAGAGGCAGCACACTGGGCAACAGCACGCCTCGGCTGGTGGCGGACCTGGAAAATTTGCGGCTCTCGCTCGGCATCAAGCGTTGGTCGATATTGGCAGGCTCCTGGGGTACGGTCCTGGCACTGCGGTATGTGCAAGCCCACCCCCATGCCGTCCAAGGACTGCTCATGCGGGGTACCTTTGGCCTTCGACGCCGGGAGATCGAGGGAGTCCTGGCCCGGCAGGCGACCGGTCTTGCAGGCCGCCAAATGCCTCAAACCTGGCCCCGAAGCGCTTATGCCAACGCCAGTACCACACTGGGTAGGCTGGCAAAAGTGTTGCAAGTTGGAGCACCCTCTGTTGCAGGCAGGAACGCCATTCGGTTCTGGTCACAGCAAGAACTGGCCCGGGCACTCAAAGGCCAGCACCGCGCACGGTTGCACCTCATGAGTGGCTTCAACCGAGACCTGGCCAATGAGGCCCGCGCCGTCTGGGCCGGCTCTCACCGCCAACTGCGCCGAGCCCAGGCCCAGCAACGTCGCACCGGCATGCTGGCTACAGACCGCCAGGGTTGGCAAAAGTTCCGGCTGCAGGCGCACTACCTACGCCATCGGGGGTACACGCGGCCCAACGACCTGACGCGCGCCGTGCTGAGTTTGGCGCACCATGGCATCGATAGCACCTGGATTCATGGCCGATTTGACGCGGTCTGTCCGGTAGCCAACAGCAGGGACTACGTCGAGCTCCTGCTGCGCCAACCGGGCACGCACCAAGTCGACAGCCAATGGCCTGACGCCGGGCACCTGGGCGGGGAGCCTGGGATACACCAGCAATTGAGTGCATCCCTTCGTGAGCAAAAGCGAGAAACTTCAACATGAAGCATGGCCTTTGGCTCCTGTTGCTGCTGCTCGAGGTCGGATCGGCATGGGGCAAGGCCTGTGCCCATGACGAGCATTGGCGCGAAATAGCTTCTGGCACGTGGGTATGGTTGCCCACCGTGCAAGCAGATATCAGCACCAGGAACCGTGGCCACGTGCTGGCCACCAGCGTCATCGTGGACCAGGGTGACGCGATGGTGATAGACCCAGGTCCCAGTCATCGACACGGTCAACAGGTCCTGGACTGGGTGCGCTGCCGCTGGCATGCACAGGTCAAATGGGTGATCAACACCCATGCCCATGCAGAAAATGTGCTGGGTAATTCGGCCTTTGCCAAGCTGCAAAGAACAGGTGGCTTGCACATAGCTGCCAGCCTGGCCACGCGTGAGGCCATGCAACGTCGATGTGAGCAATGCCTGGCTCATCTTCGGGATGTACTGGGCCCCAAGCTCATGCGGCGTACACGCATCGTGCTGCCCAACCGCACACTACAAGCGGGGGAAAGGCTGACTGTCGGTTCCCGGCGGGTCGAAATTCTGTTGATGGAAAACGCTCACACTGAAAGTGACACAGTACTCTGGGTACCCAGTCTGAGTACTGCATTTGCAGGCGGGCTGGTTTACGAGGACAGGATTCCGGAGCTGGCCCAAGGCAGCATTGACGGTTGGCTCAAGGCACTCAACACCCTGGAAAATCTCAGGGCGGCAACGGTGGTTGGCACAGGCCTGTCAACCAGTCAGAGGATGCAAGTGCCGTCATCGATAAGCTACACCCGGCGCTACCTGGCAGGTCTGCGCACCCGCTTGTTACAGGGTCTGGATTCCGGCCACCACGCCAGCGAAGCTATTGTGATGGATATCCCGGCTTACGCCACCTCTGCGGGTTACCAGTCGCGCCACGCCCATAACGTACAGCGCGGGTGGCGTGAAATGGAAACATACTGGATGAATCAGCCCCAAACATCCGGCGGCAGCTGATCTTTACGGCGGTACACCGTGTTACGGGAAACCCCCAAGGCCTTGGCGGCAGCAGAAACATTGCCTTTGTGTTGGCGCAACATATTGGCCATCGCCGCCAATGCAACGTCCTGCAAGCTGGATGCATCATCCCCAGTCCCCCGATGAGGTTCCGACCCGACGAAACCAGCCCGATTTGGCTCGGACACCAAAGCAGATGGCTGCACAGATGATGCCTCCGGCGCATGATCTTGGCAGGGGGACTGCCGGGGAATACCTTGCACCTGCTCATCCAAAAAATCTTCAGGTAGGTCGTCCACGTCAATTTGACCTCGACAACCCACCATCACCACGGCGGTTCTGAGCAAGTTGTGCAGCTGCCTGAAGTTGCCTGGCCAGCTGTAGGCTTTGAACATGCCCATGACGGTTGGCGAAATGCCTACCTTGTCGGACTTGTCGCACAGGTTGGTCAGAATTTTTTGAACCACGCAGTCAAAATCTGTGCGTTCACGCAAGGCAGGAAGCCGCACCACAAGGCCATTGAGCCGGTAATACAAGTCCTCGCGAAATTCACCTTTCGCAATCAAGTCCTTCAGGTTCTTGTTAGTGGCACACACCAGGGCGATGTCCACATCCACCTCCCGGCCTGAGCCCAGCGGATTGACTCGCCGGTCCTGCAAAACCCGCAAGAGCCTGGCCTGCAAGTGCTTGGGCATGTCACCGATTTCATCCAGAAAGAGCGTACCGCCATTGGCCTGCTGTATCTTGCCGATCGCTCCTTTTTTCCGGGCTCCGGTGAAGGCGCCCTCCTCGTAGCCAAACAATTCAGATTCAATCAAAGTCTCTGGAATGGACGCACAGTTCAATGACACGAAGGGACGACCCGAGCGCTCGGAGTCACTGTGTATCGCTTGCGCCAGGAGATCCTTACCCGTGCCGGTTTCACCCAGGATCATGACCGGAATGTCACGACCTCTCACCATCTTGAGCTTGTGAATGATTTTGGATATTTGGGGATCACCCGTATCGAGGTAGCGCAGACCAGACATCTGGACCTTGGAGGCAGACATGACGGGCTTGGTCGCAGCAGGAGCAGGCGCTGCGAGAGGGGCCGCACCTTCAGCCGATGGGTAGGCGTCAGCGGACATCTCCGGCAGCGTCATGGGCGTGGCCACGCCTCCCCCCCATTGCGGGCGTACCTGCATACGGGTCCGGCACCAGACCGACACACCGTTGTGCAAACACAGTTGCTGCAACTTTGGTGCGGCGCCAGTGGCCAGCTCCTGTAATTTGGAGATGGCAATGCCAAACAAGGAGGAGAAGGTGTGCACCTTCAACGCATTGAACGACATACCCAGCTGAAATTGAGCACTGCGGTTAGCAGAAAGGAAGCGTCCGTCCGGACTGAACACGGCAATTCCTTCTACCAGCGTGCCCAAAAATTCTGGGCGGGTATGAAAGTGCACGCGAACCGCCTTGGGAAAGGTGTCCGCGAACATGTGGTTCTCGATCATCTGAGCGGACATGCGCACCAGTGCCATGGTGTGCTGATGAAAACTGCGCTGATCGCCGGTGACATCGAGGGCGCCAATCACCTGACCGTAAGGGTCAAAAATAGGCGCACACGAACATGTCAGAAACTTGTTCGCGTTCATGTAGTGCTGGGTACCATGAACTACGACGGCTTGCTCTTCCCGAAGCGCTGTCCCGATCGCATTCGTGCCCTTGCTCCGTTCAGACCAATCGACCCCTGGCATCAGGGCCACCTGGGATGCTTTCTCCAGAAAGTCACTGTCTCCCAGGGAGTGAATCACAGTGCCTCTCGCCGAGGTCAGCAACACCATGCTGTGGGTGTTGACGATCTGGTCATAAAGCGTCTCCATCACCGGCGCAGCATGCTGAAACAGAAATCTGTTTTCTTCCAGCATCTGGTGAAGCACACCTTCATTGCCCCGAGAAAAATCAGGCTTATCCTGAATGTCTATACCGAAATCCCGCGAGCGCAGGTGCGACCGCTCAATGACATCTGGCTGGGAGTAACGATCGAGGCCACCGTCTGAGCCCATGTCCACGCGCGCACCGGGTTCAGAGATTTTTTCAGCAAACATGTAGTCTCCAGTATCCACCGACCGGAGATACCGAACAGCTGGCTACGGCCCTGCTGGGTTACCGGTATCCTGGCCACGGAATGTGGCGTGTATTGATACGAATCATTCTCGCTCGATTAAATCCGACCGGCAGCCAAGGAAAACCCTAGGTTTTGGGCTCTAGCCAGCCAAAAAGTGGAACAACTGAATCAATTTGACACACTTGACCTGTGACAGTGTTCACCTGCCCCGTCCAAGAGGTCTATGGGCTGCTCCAAGGGGCCTGGCGCGGTTTTTGCTGACTGACACCCGATATCACATCCAATACAGGAGACCCTATGCACCGCAACCGATTCACTCACCATCTACGATCCATGGCATGCACCTTGGCCATCGGCCTGCTCAGCGCCGCGGCCTGGTCACACGGCGACGTGGTTCCGCAGTCCGTAGACACCAGCACCCTGCCTCAGTTGGGTGCCAAGTGGCTGCCCAGCAACCCCTACTCCAGCGGTGCCGCCAACAAGGAGGCGTTGCGCATCGGTACCTCCGCTTACAACCAGAATTGCGCGCGATGCCATGGGCTGGAGGCTATCTCGGGGGGTATGTCGCCTGACCTCAGAAAAATCGACGGCGATTGCATGGGGCTGGCAGACCAGGACAAGAAAATGGCCTGTTTCAAGGAAATCGACGAGTATTACGTTGCTACGGTGCGCAGGGGCAGAGTCCGGGACGGACGGGTCTACATGCCCCCTTTTGAGGGTATCCTGTCCCAGGAGGCCATTTGGTCGATCAAGACTTACCTCGAAACACGGCGTGAACCCTGAACCCGTCCTGAGCTGAACCAACCATCACCCCCCATGAGACATCCTGCAAGCACCGTCGACTCGCCCGATCAAACGTTGGCCCATGACCCGGCCACGCCCACCCTCGGCAGGCGTTCCATCATGGCCTTGCCTCTGCTCCTGGCAAGCGGATGGGCCGGAGCACAAACTGACCTGACAGACTTGGCGAAAGTCAGGGCAAGTGGTGTGCTCAAGGTCGCTGTGTACAAAGACAATGCTCCGTTCTCGGATGGGCCGCCGGGTGACATCGGTGGCCTGGATGTCTCGATTGCACAGGCACTGGCAGCTCAAATGCAACTGAAGCTGCAATTACTGCCCTTTGACTCCGGGGAGAACATGGGCGACGACCTGCGCAACATGGTGTGGCGAGGACATTACCTGGGCTATGGCCCCGCCGACGTCATGATGCAGGTGCCGGCAGACAAGTACCTGATGCAGGAAAACCGTCAAGTGGTGGTGGTGTCGCCCTACATGCGGCAACAGACTGTACTCATGCACCACACGCGGCAATTGGCACGCATCGACTCGCCTGAGGACCTAAAAGGCATGGCACTGGGTGCCGAACGGGGTACCGGTGCCGCCAGTGCCTTGATGGGAAACAACGGCGGAATGCTCAGGGCGCAGGTCAAACTCTATAAAACCGGCGTTCAAGCCGCGCAGGGGGCGTTGAATGGTGAAGTGGCCGCAGCATATGTACTGCGCGCTCAAGCGGAAGCCGCTCTGAAAGCCGACCCGGCCAAAGCGGCAGGCTGGCAACTCAGCGCCCTACCCCTGCCCGGAACACCGGCCAACGGGTGGCCGGTGGGCATGGCGGTCAAAGCCAGCAACAAAGATCTGGGCACTGCCGTGCAGCAAGCCATGCAGGCCTTGCAATCCAATGGCGATATGCTGGCCATTTTCAAGAAGCACGGGCTGACCCTCACGGCGCCCTAACAAGCAGCTGCACCCGAAGTTCAGTTGCTGGCCGCGCTCTGCCCCTTGAACGCAAAGACCCCTGGCGCCTGAACCGGGTCCACCGTGACCTGTATCGTAGCCTTCGGGGCAAACTTGCCTTCCAGCAACAGCTTGGACAAGGGGTTTTCGATGCGCTGCTGAATCGCACGCTTCAAGGGACGAGCACCAAACACCGGATCGAAACCGACCTTGGCCAGTTCTGCCAGGGCCGTGGCAGACACGTCCAGGGTCAGGTCCAGTCGAGCCAGGCGCTCTTGCAAAACCTTGATCTGGATAGCTGCGATTGCCTCGATGTGGGCAGCACCTAGAGCATGGAAGACCACCGTCTCATCAATGCGGTTGAGGAACTCGGGGCGGAAGTGGTTCTTCAGCTCACCGGTGACGGCCTCTTTCACCTCGTCAGCCTCCTGTCCCACCATGGCTTGGATCAACTGTGATCCGATGTTGCTGGTCATGACGATGACGGTGTTCTTGAAATCGACCGTACGCCCTTGCCCATCGGTCAGCCGGCCATCATCCAGCACCTGCAGCAAGACATTGAACACGTCCGGATGGGCCTTTTCCACCTCATCGAGCAACAGCACGCTGTAGGGCTTGCGGCGAACCGCCTCCGTGAGGTAGCCGCCTTCCTCGTACCCGACGTAGCCGGGGGGAGCGCCGATCAACCGAGCGACCGAGTGCTTCTCCATGAACTCGCTCATGTCGATACGCACCAGGTGCTCTTCGCTGTCAAACAGGAATCCGGCCAGTGCCTTGCACAGCTCAGTCTTGCCGACGCCGGTGGGCCCCAGGAACAAGAACGATCCCGTCGGGCGGTTGGGGTCACTCAGCCCAGAGCGGGAACGGCGGATGGCGTTGGCCACGGCAGAGATCGCTTCGTCCTGCCCCACCACACGATCATGGAGCTTGACCTCCATCTGCAACAGCTTGTCTTTCTCCCCTTGCATCATCTTGGCGACCGGGATACCGGTGGCACGGCTGACGACTTCGGCAATTTCCTCGGCGCCCACCAGGGTGCGCAGGAGCTGAGGACGACCACCATCCTTGGCATCCTTGGCCTTGCCCGCCTCCTGATCTTGGGCCGCCCTCAGCTTTTTCTCTAGTTCTGGCAACTTGCCGTATTGCAACTCGGCGACTTTATTGAAATCGCCTTTGCGGGTGAACTCTTCAATCTGATGGCGTAACTTGTCGATGTCTTCTTTCACCTGGGCGGAGCCCTGCGCCTGCGCCTTTTCAGATTTCCAGATTTCATCAAGGTCTGCTATCTCTTTTTGCAGCTTGCTGATTTCTTCGTTGATCAGTTCAAAGCGTTTCTGGGAGGCTTCATCTTTTTCCCGGCGCACCGCCTCGCGCTCGATCTGCAGCTGGATCAGGCGGCGATCGAGCTTGTCCATGACTTCAGGCTTGGAATCGATCTCGATCTTGATCTTGGCCGCTGCCTCGTCGATCAGATCGATGGCCTTGTCGGGCAGGAAGCGGTCGGTGATGTAGCGGTGGCTCAGCTCAGCAGCAGCCACGATGGCCGGGTCGGTGATTTCCACGCCATGGTGCACCTCGTACTTTTCCTGCAAGCCACGAAGAATGGCGATGGTGGCTTCGACGGTGGGCTCACCCACCAGAATTTTCTGGAAACGCCGCTCCAATGCGGCATCTTTCTCGACGTACTTGCGGTACTCATCCAGGGTGGTGGCACCCACGCAATGCAGCTCGCCACGGGCCAGTGCGGGCTTGAGCATGTTGCCCGCATCCATGGCCCCTTCGGCCTTGCCGGCCCCCACCATGGTGTGCAGCTCGTCGATGAAGACGATGGTCTGACCTTCGTCTTTGGCCAGGTCTTTCAGCACGTTCTTCAGGCGCTCCTCAAACTCGCCCCGGAATTTGGCACCCGCCAACAAGGAAGCCATATCCAGACTGAGAACGCGTTTACCTTTGAGTGACTCGGGCACTTCACCCGCCACGATGCGCTGGGCCAGGCCTTCGACAATCGCCGTCTTGCCCACGCCGGGCTCGCCGATCAACACGGGGTTGTTTTTGGACCGGCGCTGCAGCACCTGGATCGCACGGCGGATTTCGTCATCACGACCGATCACCGGGTCCAGCTTGCCCATGCGGGCGCGCTCGGTCAAATCAATGCAATATTTCTTCAGGGATTCACGCTGGTCTTCAGCATCAGCACTGTCCACCTTCTGACCGCCCCTGACGGCCTCAATGGCGGACTCCAGGGATTTGCGGGTAAGGCCACTCTCCTTGGCCAACCGCCCCACGTCCAGTTTGGTCTCTGCCAAAGCCAGCAGAAACAACTCACTGGCGACAAACTGATCGCCACGCTTGATGGCTTCCTTTTCGGCAGCCTGCAAAAGCGTGACCATATCCCGTCCCACTTGCACCTGCTCCTGCCCCTGGACTTGTGGCAGCCTGTGCACAGCAGACTCCGCAGCAGCCAATAGGCCCTGAACATTGACACCTGCCCGCTGCAGCAGGGGGCGAGGTCCATCCTCCTGCTTGAGCATGGCCACCAGCACATGGGCCGGCTCGATGTAAGCATGGTCGTTGCCCAAGGCCAACGTCTGCGCCTCAGACAGGGCTTCTTGAAACTTGGTGGTGAGTTTGTCAATTCGCATGAAAAGGTTCTCCTGTTGCTTAGCCAACTGAGGCTGGCTCACAGGTTTTCAAGCGCGCGATGATTTTGAGTTGTTGACCTGGATCAAGGGATCTCCTTGGCCGACACGCGCGGCCCGCAACAGGAAGCCGGTGTCGGCGCCCTGCCACTCAGGCCGCGTTGTTGGCCTGAATGCCCCACTTGGCCAGAGCGGCGTCGTCACTCACGCGGGCATCCACCCAGCGCGCGCCCTCAGGCGTCTGCTCCTTTTTCCAGAAAGGTGCCTGGGTCTTGAGGTAGTCCATCAAAAACTCGCAGGCCTGAAAACTGGCGCCGCGGTGGGCAGAGGTCACGGCGACCAGCACCACCTGATCCAGAGGCTGCAGCAGCCCCACCCGATGAACCACGCGCACGCCGAAAAGATCAAAGCGGGCAAGTGCTTCGTCGATCATGGCTTCAATGGCTTTTTCGGTCATGCCCGGGTAGTGCTCCAGCTCCATGGAGCTGACAGACAAGCCGTCATTACGATCGCGCACCGTACCAACAAAGGTACAAACCGCGCCGACCCGCTTGTCTCCGCTGCGCAGCGCAGCCACCTCCGACCCTAGGTCGAAGTCAGCTGTTTGGATCGACACACGTGCTGGCATGGGTAATTGGAGGTCAGCCACCCGTGACCGGAGGGAAAAACGCCACCTCGGCATGGGCGGGCAAGGA
>JBEEJZ010000112.1:0-4327 GCA_041168905.1 Pseudomonadota bacterium
GAAAGCACCCTCACCAGCCACCCGGCGGTGTCGATGTGCGCCGTGATCGGCCTGCCCCACGAGAAATGGGGCGAGGCCGTGCACGCCATCGTCGTGCTCAAGCCCGGCGCGCAGGCCAGCGCCGAAGAACTCTCGGCGCACTGCCACGCGCTGATCAGCGGCTACAAGTGCCCCAAGACCTACGAGTTCCGCGACAAGCTGCCGCTCACGGCTGCAGGCAAGGTGCAAAAGACCGAACTGCGTAAAACCGCAGCCGGGGCAAGCGCATGAGCCGCACAGCCGCCAGCCCCACACCCAACCGCCCGCCGCTGCAAGGCGTGCGCGTGCTCGACCTCACCCGCCTGCTGCCCGGCCCCATGTGCACCTTGCACCTGGCCGACCTGGGCGCCGACGTCATCAAGATCGAAGACCTCGGCGCGGGCGACTACGCCTCGCCTGCGGTGCGCGAAATGCTCAACCGCAACAAGCGCGGCATGCGGCTTGACCTTAAGCAGCCCGAAGGCGTGCAGCTTTTGCTCAAGCTGTGCGAGACCGCCGACGTGCTGGTCGAAGGCTTTCGCCCCGGCGTCATGGCTCGCTTGGGTGCAGGCTACGAGGTGGTGAGTGCACGCAACCCGCGCCTGGTGTATTGCAGCATCAGCGGCTACGGCCAGACCGGGCCGCTCAGCCAAAAGGCCGGGCACGACCTGAACTACTGCGGCTTTGCCGGGGTGGCCGACCAGGTGGGCACGCCGTCTGGCGAGCTGGCCCTGTCCAACCTGCCCATGGGCGACCTGCTGGGCGGCACCATGCCTGCCGTCATGGGCATCCTGGCCGCGCTGTTTGACGCGCAACGCACGGGCCAGGGCCGCCATGTGGACGTGGCCATTGCCGACGGCGTGCTGGCCCACGCGGTGATCCCGCTGTCGGGCCTGCACAGCCGGGGCCGCGTGCCCGCGCCCGGTGGCGACAAGCTGACCGGGGCGCTGCCCTGCTACGGCCTGTACCCCACACAAGACGGCCGCTACCTGGCCGTGGGCGCTTTCGAGCACAAGTTCTGGGACACCTTTTGCACGCTGCTGGGCCGCCCTGACTTGGCCGAGCACCACATCCCCAAAACGCGAGAACTCTCTGACTGGGTGCGCCGCGAAGTCGCCCAAGCGGTGCAAGCCCACCCCCTGGCCCACTGGGCGCAGGTGCTGGATGGTGCCGACTGCTGCGTGACCCCTGTGCTCAAGCTCGACGAGGCGCAAAAGTTGCCGCACTTCCAGGACCGGGGCATGTGGGTGCAGGTGCAGACCGCGCAGGGCGAGACCATGACACAAACGGCCATGCCGGTGCAGATGAGCGGCTACACCTTCGCGGTGCACAGCCCCGCGCCCGTGCAAGGCCAGCACACCCGCGAGGTGCTGACCCAAGCTGGCCTCGACGCTGCCGCCATTGATGTTTTATGCCAACGTAAAGTCGTAGCATAGAGGCTTGCGTGCCTTATGCCGACTGCTCCATGACCCGCCCCCAAAACGCCCCGCCCATCCAGCACACCATCGCCGTTTACCAGGTGGTACAGATGCTGCTGGCGGTCGAGGGCGACGACGCCCGCGCTGCGGTGCTGCGCCGTGCAGGCATCTCGCCCGCGCTGCTGGAGTCGCCTCTGGCGCGGGTCACCCAAACCCAATTTGCCCGTCTCATGACCGCGCTGGTGCGCCACCACCGCGATGAGTTCTGGGGCCTCGGTTCGGCCCCCTTGCCGCTGGGCTCGTTTGCCGTGTGCTGCCGCATGCTGGTGGGCCACCGCAAGCTGGGCGACGCGCTTCGCGCCGGGCTGCGTTACTACCACGCGCTGCTGGTCGACTTTGTGCCCCGCTTGCAGGTCAGCGGCGGCGTGGCCTACCTGCGCATGGGCTCGCGCCACCCACTCACGGCCCGGCAGGCCTACGCCGTGCGGGTGTTCATGTTCCTCAGCTACGGGGTCATGTGCTGGCTGGCGGCGCGGCGCATCCCGGTGGACGAAGTCGTTTACCAAGACAGTGACGTGGCCCGCCGCAGCGATGCCTCCAAGCTCTTTCAAGCGCCCATTCACCTGATGGATGGCGAATGGGGTTACCGCTTTGACGCCAAGTGGCTCGACCTGCCCGTGGTGCAAAGCCACGAAAGCGTCGAGACCTTTTTGCGCGAAGCCCCGGCGTGCCTGCTGGTCAAGTACCGCGACCAAGCCAGCCTGACCGAGCGCATTCGCCGCCTGCTGCGCCGCTACCTGGCCGAAGAAATGCCCTCGCTCGAAGAGGTCAGCGACATGCTGGCCACCACCCCGCAAACCCTGCGTCGCCGCCTGCAGCGCGAAGGCCAGGGCTACCAGATGATCAAAGACGCCCTGCGCCGCGACGTGGCCGTCGAGTTCCTCACCCAGTCCGACCTGCCTCTGCTTGAAGTCGCCGCCCGTGTGGGTTTCTCAGAAGCCAGCACCTTCCATCGCGCCTTCAAAGGCTGGACAGGTTTGACCCCCGGCGCCTACCGCCAGGCGCACAACGAACCGGCTGAAGACGAAGCGTTGTAGGAGCGGCGCCCTCGCCGCGATAGAGCGTTTACGCTGTTTGGTGGCGGTCGCACATAGCCATTGATTGACTGAAGAAATTCAGATCAATGTCCTATTCGCAACGGATGCGGCCCATCGACTGTCTGATCTCGTCACCCGTAACCGGGTCGACAAAATGTAATGCCTATAATTCACAATAATCCAATACAACATCATTATTTTTAAATTCAGAGAGCAACAAAATGGATGGTTTTAATGTGATCTGGTGCACCCTGTGGTCTGACTACATCATGGCCATTCACCAGTGCGACACAGAAAATGACGCCTTCAATGTGCCTGCAGATGTGGCGTCAGATTTCCTGTTCTTTCTGTCTGAAGTCCTTAGAGCAAAGAAGAGGGCTTACTACCTTGACGACTCCAAGCAGGCTGTCGTGGTTCGATTGGACAAGTCAGAAATTGATGCTTTGACGGACTGGATCATGAACTTCAATTTTTCAACAAGAAAGCCGGCTGGCTTGCCAATGCCGGACTTGTATTTGGGGGAGGAGAAAATCAAAAAAACGACGGTTATTTCCTACTGCAGTCATATTTCAGACTTCATCTTCACTATGGTCACAAATCAGAAGAACGGTCGGGATAACGTTGCTCAGTGGGCTTGGTCGAATTTTGAATCCACCTACAGGGAAGCACACCGTGACGCCTTGCAGATGGCACAAGAAAAAGATGAGGAATAACCACCCTCGTATAGGAGATGTCCAATGGATCTGGTGTCACAACTCAAGTCATTCAGTAATTTTCAGGCCCTGGTTATCGCGCAAGATCATGCAAATTGTGATTCTTTGCCTCTGCGTTATGGACTGCATTTTGAAAACGATACTTTCATTGATTTGACGCAGGTTCGCTACCTTCACGCCGACTACCAGTACCCAGATCGGCACCACATTGAGGCTCGTTTTCAGGGTGCAGGTGGTCAATTAACTGTTGGACACTTTGTTATTGGCAAAAAGCGGGGCTTTGCGGATCCGGTGGTGATCACTGTATGGCGAGGCGATGTATCGACGGAGATGCGTCTCTCCGAGGTCATGATTGCCCTGCGCAAACGCGGATTCATCACGCCTCATACGTTGTTGGGATTGCACCCTTTGTATGTGAATGGGAAAGTCAGTACATCAGCGGAGTTAATTGAACAGCTGACAAGGCAGTTGAGTGCCGAAAAGCTGAGTGCCATGTCAACTGAAGTCATGGCTGCCAACGAGAAGGCTGATCAAGCATTGGTAGCACTGGAAGCCGCCAACAAGCGTGCGAAAAACGCCGAAAACGTTGCTTTAGAAGCATCCTATATCGTCGACGATCTTGAGTCCAAAAATGGCATATTGTCCGGACGTGTGGGTGAACTGGAGGACGAAGTTAAGCGGTACAAGGCTGAGCAGGCTGCAGCTGCCAGAGAAAGAAGCGAGGTGACTCTTTCGGCTCCGGATACTTTGGTCGATGTACGTGAGAAGCAGATGTATCGCGGATCAAGTTGCACCATTCTGCTGTTTGCCGATGGCTCTACTCGCTATATGAAGACCTCGATCTTTGATTCATCTGGCGAGGTCACAATCAAGGCCAAATCCCTTAGGGGAAGGCGTGTAAGGACATCTTGCTGGGATCCTATAGGGCAGCCTGGCAAGTGGAGTAGCCAAGGCTATTTCCGCAATGTTTACGCAAGTGAGTAGCCAAAATGAAGGTGCAAAGGGGCTTGGCGACCTATAAGGGCGTCATGTTCATTAAAGGCGCACTTATGAGTGAGCCAATACGCACGAATATTATGGA
>JBEEJZ010000113.1:0-7508 GCA_041168905.1 Pseudomonadota bacterium
CGACACTGTCCACGCCATGGGCCTGCGCCAGTGTCGCCAACACCTGGCTGTCGCCAATGTCGAGACCCTGCACAAAGAAAGCCTCAAACAGGGTATTCAGCAAGGCCTCGTGCTGGTCGGGGTGTTGCTGCGCGGTGAAGGCCAGCAGTTGGTGCGCACGCCATGTGTTGGGGAACACGGTGATGCGTTCGTGATGGATGGTCAAACCGGCCCGGGCCGCTGCGGCCTGTACCTGTGCGCGCCGTGCGTGCACTGCCTCGGGGCCACCTAGCCGGTGTTCGTAGAAGGCCTGGTAAGGCCAGCCTTGCGGTGGCACCAGGGGGATCAGCTGCACCGAGTGCCAGCGCTGCTGAACCTGCACGCCTGGCTGGCGCTCGGCCAGCAGGCGGCGAGCAGTGTCCAGGTGTGTTTTGCCGATCCAGCACCAGGGACAGATCAGGTCAAAGTAGACATCGATCTGCACTGGCTTACATGGCGTGACGGGCATCAGGCGGCTTTGCGCAGGAAGCCCTGGTTGCCGCCGTTGCGGTTGGGCGAAAAGCCGTTGGCGGCCAGTGATTCTTCGACAGTGTCGTAGAACACGCCGATCTTCAGGATCTCGCGGGCCTCCTTGCCGGTGGCGATTTCGCGGCCGAACTCGCGCGAGATGCGCACCAGCTGCTTGATCTGCTCGACAGTGCTCATCTTGGCGGTGCGGGACTGGTTCCACAGGTTGTCTTCGATACCGCAGCGCACGTGCAGGCCCATGGACAGGCCCATCATGTTGATGGGCAGCGTATTGCGCATGCTGCTTTCCACCGTCAGCTTGGTGCCGTCAGGGATGGCGCGCAGGAAGTTGGCCAGGTTGTAGATGTTGGGCGCGTCCATGCCGCCGCTGATGGCGACCCAGTTGCACACCAGCGGGCCTTTGTAGACGCCGCGGCGCATCAGGCGTTCCACGGTCTCGAAGCTGTTGAGGTTGTAGAACTGGAAGGCGCTCTGGATGCCCGCTGCGCTCAGGCGGCGGATGTGCTCTTCGTACCAGGCGGGGTTGGAGGGCACCACCATTTCGCTGTAGGCACGGCGGCCCTCGGGTGTGGCCATGGAGGTGCCCGCAATATCGGCTTCTTCCATGTGCTCGGTGACGTTCATCTGCACGGTGTTGATGGTCACTGTCACCTGGTCGGGCTTGGGATCGAGTTCGGCCAGCATGTGGCGGGTGTCGTCCGACAGCCATTTGGCAATCTCGCCCTCACCGACCGGCGCAAAGGAGATCGAGCCACCGACCTGGATGATCATGTCGGGCACGGCCTTGCGAACGCCAGCGATCAGTTCATTGAATTTAGACAAGCGCTTGCTGCCCGTGCCGTCGAGTTCACGCACATGCAGGTGCAGCACGGTGGCGCCGGCGTTGTAGCAGTCCACGGCTTTTTGGATTTGCTCTTCCATCGTCACCGGGATGTCTTCGGGGTAGTCCGAAGGAATCCACTCGGGGCCGTAAGGGGCGGCGGTGATGATGAGTTTTTCCTGGTTCTCGGGAAAGAGGTGTCCGTCGAGAAAGTACATGGGGTGTCTCCAAAAGTGAGGGTAGGAAAGTCAGAAAGGCTTGGTGCCGACGATGCCCGCGCGTTCCATCTTGCGGTGGCAGGGCGGGTAGTCCATGACGGCGTAGTGTTGGGTGGCTCGGTTGTCCCAGATGGCCACGCTGTAGGGTTTCCAGCGCCAGCGCACTTGGTATTCGGGGATGTAGGCCTGGCTGATCAAGTACTGCAGGAGGTCGCCTGCGCCTTGGTTGAAGTCCTGGCCGTAACGCACCTTGTCCTTGTTGTGGTAATTCACAAAGTGGGTGGTGAAACCGTTGACGAAGAGAACTTTTTCGCCCGTGTCAGGGTGGGTTCGGATCACCGGGTGTTCCGAGTCGGGGTATTGCGCTTTCATGGCCAGGCGTTTTTCGATCGGCATGGCCGCAGCAAAGGTGGAATTGAAACTGTGGTTGGCGATCAGACCATCGATTTGCTGCTTCACACCGTCAGGTAATTTCTCGTACGCCAGGGCCATGTTGGCCCAGATGGTGTCGCCACCCACCGGCGGACACTCGATGCACCGCAGCACGCAACCGAGCGCAGGTTTTTCGCGGAAGGTGCCGTCGGTGTGCCATGAGTTTTCGTAGCGGTCAACGGGGCTGTCAGGGTTTTTGTAGATCTGCACCAGGCCGGGGGCTTCGGGGTGGCTGGGCACCATGGGATGGGTTTCCAGCTCCCCTAATTTCTGGGCAAACGCCATGTGGTCCAGGCGCGAGAGCTTGTCCAGCGTTTGGTCACGCAGGAACAGCACCTTGTACTGGAGCAGTGCAGCGTAAATTTCCTGGAACAGACCATCGTCACGCACGGCGTCGGCGATGTTGACATTCACGAGTTCCGCGCCGATGGCGCAGGTCAGGGGTTCGATGCGCATGAACGTCTCCTCAAATGACGAAGATGGATGAGCCGATGGTTTTGCGGGCTTCGAGGTCGCGGTGAGCTTGCACGGCGTCCTGCAGCGCATAGCGCTGGTTGATCTCGATCTGGATGCGGCCCGCGGCAATGTGGCCGAAGATCTCGCTGGCCAGCTCGGCCTTCTCGGCTGGATCGGCGATGTAGTCGGCCAGCGCAGGGCGTGTGAGGTAGAGCGAGCCTTTTTGCGCCAGCAGGTTCGGGTTGAAGCCGTCGATGGTGCCGCTGGCGGTGCCCACGCAGACCATCAGACCCCGGCGGCGCAGCGAGTCGAGCGAGGCGATGAAGGTGTTTTTGCCGACGCTGTCGATTACCACGTCGACACCCTTGCCACCCGTGAGTTCTCGCACCCGTTTGGCGATGTCCTCGTGGCTGTAGTTGATGGTGTGGTCGCAGCCGTGCGCGCGGGCCACGGCGGCTTTCTCTTCGGTCGAGACCGTGCCGATCACGTTCAGGCCCAGCAGCTTGGCCCATTGCGACACGATCAGGCCCACGCCTCCGGCTGCGGCGTGCAGCAAGATGGTCTCACCTGGCTTGAAGTCATAGATGCGGCGCATCAGGTAGGCCGAAGTCAGGCCACGCATGGTCATGCCTGCGGCCGTTTCAAAAGAGATGGCGTCGGGCAGTTTGATCAGCGGTGCAGCGTGGATCAGGCGCTCTGTGCTGTAAGCACCCAGGGTGTTGATGAAGCCGGTGTAGGTGACGCGGTCGCCCACGGCCACGTTGCTCACCTCGGGGCCAATGGCTTCCACCACACCTGCACCTTCGACGCCCATGCCGTTGGGCAGCGGGATCGGGTAGGTGCCGTTGCGAAAGTAGGTGTCGGCGTAGTTGAGACCGACGGCCACATGGCGCAGGCGCACCTGAGCGGGGCCGGGTTGGCCCACTTCGGCATCGCCGTATTTGAGTACCTCGGGTCCGCCGATGCGGTCGAATGTCACGGCCTTGGCCATAGGGTTGTCTCCTGAATGAATTGCTGTGCGATTGGTGAAATTTATGTGCGCGCCTGTGAATTTCGTTTGCCAATTCATGACTCTCGGTTAACATTTCGTGACATCGCTTGTGATAAGTGCAGGCCATGCAGATGGGATTCAGGAGACGTCATGAGCACCCGCAAAGCCTTGCAGATTCGCGCCGCTTCACTTTCGCATTACGACGAGGTGGCCAAACGGCTGGGGTTGACCCCCTCACTCATGCTGCGCAAAGTGGGCTTGACGCCCCGAATGCTGGCTTCACCGACGCAGCTCATCCCCTTGCAGAGTGCTCTTGCGTTGCTGGAAATTTCTGCCAAGGAAAGCGGGTGCAGTACGTTTGGTTTGCACATGGCCGAGGCGCGGGTGCTGTCGGATTTCGGTCCCGTCAGCTTGTTGTTGTCTCATCAGGGTTCCGTTCGCATGGCTTTGCAGATGATCAGCCAGTACAGACACCTGCTCAACGAGTCTTTGGGCATGCACGTCGAGGACATGGGCAAGACCACGCTCATCAGCGAAGAAATCATGAGCGATCACGCAGGGGGGACGCAGCAATCTACCGACATGGCGATTGGGGTGCTCATGTTGATCTTCAGGGCGCTCCTGGGCGAGCATTGGCGGCCGCAGGCCGTGCACTTCACGCACGCCGCGAACAGCGATGTGCAGGTGCACAGGCGCTTGTTTGGCTGTCCGCTGCGTTTCGACAGCGACTTCAACGGCCTGGTCTGCCTCAAAGCCGACATGGACCGGTCCAATGCGCGTGCGGACGCGGGTATGGCCAGTTATGCGCAGTCCTTCCTTGAATCCATGCCCCAGCGTCAAGGCAGTTCTGTGGTACACGATGTGCGCCGCTCGGTCTATCTGCTGCTGCCCATGGGGCGCGCCAGTGTGGAGCAGGTCGCTTCCGGGTTGGGGGTGAATGTGCGCACCTTGCAACGACGCCTCGACGACAGTGGGGTCAGTTTTTCGCAAGTTCTCAACGATGTGCGCTGTGAACTGGCGCAGCGCTACATCTGCCATACCCCCCATTCCATGGGGCGTATCGCTGAGCAGTTGGGGTATGCCAACCTCAGTTCCTTCACGCGATGGTTCAGTGCGCAGTTCGAGTGTTCACCGTCACAGATGCGTGAACGCAGCCCCGCACAAACCTGATCGGGGTGAACCCGGTGTGACGCTTAAAGATAAATAGTTGTCGTGAATGGATAAGCTGACTCGAGCCGCTTTGCGAACAATCGCTCCATCGTTCAACCGACGGGACGTCCGATCCCGACACTTATTCTGGAGACATGACATGCCACTGCAGACAAGCACACACCGGCTCTGCCGAAACATCCTGATTTCCCTGGTGGGCGCCTTCGCCATGTCGGCGGCCATGGCCTGGACCGACAAGCCCGTCAAACTGTTGGTCCCTGCGCCTGCCGGTGGCAACATCGATGTGATCGCGCGGCTGGTGGCTGATCAACTGACCGCAGACCTCGGGCAGCCCATGGTGGTGGACAACCGGCCAGGTGCTGGTGGCGCGATTGCCGTGCAAGCTTTGCGTGCGGCCCCGGCCGACGGACAGACGGTGATGGTGATCGCCAGCAATGTGCTGACTGAGATCCCGCATGTGCTCAAAGGTGGCTTTGATCCGCTCAAAGATGTGAAGCCCGCGGGCATTGTGGCGCGTGGCAATCTGGTGATGATTGCAGCACCCAATGTGCCCGCCAAGGATTTCAAGGGTTTTGTGGCATATGCCAAGAAGAACCCAGGCAGCTTAGGTTTTGCCTCCTACAGCGCGGGCACCATTTCGCACTACGCTGGCATGATCCTGAATCAGAAGGCCGGGCTTGATCTGCAGCACGTGCCTTTTCAGGGCTCGCCACCCGCACTGGCGCAGGTGATGGGTGGCCAGATCCCGATCATGTTCGATGGCTACGCCACATCGCGCAATCTGATCGCCACCGGCAAGGTGCAGGCCTACGCCGTGGCTGGCAAGCACCGACTCAGCCAGCTGCCCGAAGTGCCCACGATGATCGAACTGGGTTACCCGGATCTGGAGTTTTCGAACTGGATGGGGGTGATTGTTTCTTCGGGTGTGTCACCTGAGCTGCAGGAAAAAATCCACAAGGCTGTGCGCAACGTGGCTCTCAATCCGAAATTCCGGGGCCGCATGTTTGCTTCCGGTTTTGAGGGGGCAGAGGATTGGAGCGTTCAGCAGTTGACACAGTCGGTCAAAACGGAATTTGACCGGAATGCCGCCATCGTCAGGCAGTTCAACATCCAGCTCAATCCCTGACGCGACTGTCTAGAGAGATTGAGCAGTGAATGCTTTGTATGCACGCTGCGCCGTGCTGTGGCCTGGTTTGGCCATGTCTGCGGTGGTGGCTGTTGCAGCCATGTTTCTGGCCGAGCATTACGGCGCCCCCGTGATGCTGTTTGCCTTGCTGCTGGGCATGGCGATCAACTTCCTTTCGGAGGATGCGCGTTGCAAACCTGGCATTGAGTTTGTTGCGCGCCAGGTGCTGCGCTGGGGTGTGGCCTTGCTGGGCCTGAAGATCACCATTGACCAGGTGCAGTCGCTGGGCTGGTATTCCGTGTTCATGGTGGTGCTGGCGGTGTCGCTCACCATCTGTCTGGGGATCGTGATGGCCAAATGGATGGGCTTCAAACCCTTTTTTGGCTTGCTGTCCGGCGGCTCGGTGGGCATTTGCGGGGCCTCGGCGGCGATGGCGATTGCTGCGGCGTTTCCCAACCATCCACAAAAAGACCGGGCCACCTTGTTTGTGGTCATCAGCGTGAGCACCTTGTCGACGGTGGCCATGGTGCTTTACCCGATGCTGGTGCGCGGGCTGGGCCTCGATCCCCAGCAGGCTGGCTTCTTTCTGGGTGGCACCATCCATGATGTTGCGCAGGTGGTGGGCGCAGGTTACAGCATGGGCCAGCAAACCGGCGATGCGGCCACGGTGGTCAAGCTCATGCGCGTGGCCATGCTGGTGCCCGTGATCGTGGTGGCCGCTTGGATGACTCGGGCCACTCATGCCCAGTCAGCAGACAGTGCAGCAGCGGGTGCACCTGCGAGCCGACCGCCCCTGCTGCCCTGGTTTGCCGTGGTGTTCGTGCTGCTGGTGCTGCTCAACAGCCTGCTGCACCTGCCTGAAGTCGTGGTCAGCACGGGGCATGGCTTGTCACGGGCATTTCTGGTGGCTGCGATGGCTGCGATTGGGATCAAAACCCACTTGAAAGACATCTTGAGCGTGGGCTGGAAACCGGTGGCCTTGATGCTTCTGGAGACGGTGTTTCTGGCAGCGCTTGTCTACATGCTGCTTTTGCAGGCCTGAAACCTGGAGCGCATCCGGTTCGCCATGCGCTTTGCAGTGGCGATAGGGCCGGTGCAATGCCACGGGTGCCCAGGGTGGGTGTCGACTTAGTCGACCTTGGCGCCGCTGGCTTTGACCACGCTTTCGTAACGCGTCAGCTCTTTCCTCATGAAGGCCCCAAACTGCTCGGGCGTGTTGCCCACGGGTTCGGCCATCAGTTTGGCAAAGCGTGTTTTGGTTTCGGGGGCTTGCAGCGCGGCGACAAAAGCCTTGTTCAGGCGGTCCACCACATCGCATGGTGTGGCCGCAGGGGCCACCAGACCCCACCAGGTGTCGATCGAAAAGTCTTTCAAGGTCTCGCTCATGCTGGGGATGTCGGGCAGGGCGTTGCTGCGCTGGGCGGTGGTCACGGCCAGGGCCTTGAGGCGGCCCGCTTTGATGTTGGCCGCTGCCGTGGCCAGGTTGTCAAAGTTGAAGTCGACCTGCCCCGACAGCAAGGCCAACTGCGCCGGGTTGCCGCCGCTGTAGGGGATGTGCACGGCAAAAATGCCTGCGGCGCGCTTGAACATTTCACCCGCCAAATGCCCCGCGCTGCCGTTACCGCCGGAGCCAAAGTTCAGCTTGGCAGGGTTGGCTTTGGCATACGCCACCAGATCGGCCAAGGTGTTGATCTTCAGGCGCTGCGCGGTGTCGGCGTTCATCACCAGCACATTGGGCACGCGCACCATTTGGGTGATGGGCGCAAAGTCGCGGGCCGCGTCATAAGG
>JBEEJZ010000114.1:0-4063 GCA_041168905.1 Pseudomonadota bacterium
CTTGTGAATAGACATTTGATGGGTTGTCCAAAGGTGCGAACTTGCGTGAGGTGGATGACTTTTTAGGTGGGGCAGTTTCATGATAAAGTAATTCATCAATTACTTATTAAAAGTCAATGTGCTGACCCGTACCAAGCTCAAAACAGAAGACCGTCAAGCCGAGTTAGTCCAAGCCGCTTTGGATTTAGCGGCTATGAAAAGTCCTGCAGAGATCACGACAGGTGACCTGGCACAGGCCATCGGGATCACGCAGGGTGGCGTGTTCAAGCACTTCGAGAGTAAGGAAGCGATTTGGCTGGCGGTGCTCGATTGGGCACACCAGACCTTGATTGGAAGATTGCAGCAGGTAGCGCAGGCACAACAGACCAGCGCTTTGCAGGCATTGCGCGCAGTTTTCACGGCCCACATCGGTTTTGTGCAGACATACCCCGGAGTTCCACGGCTGATTTTTCAGGAGCTACAGCATGCCAAGCCTACGGCACTTAAGGGCAAGGTTCAGCTGCTCATGGCCGACTACCGTGGCTTGGTTGCCGGATTGCTGGCACAAGCGCATGAGGAGGGTCTGATCACAGCCGAGGTGGATCCCAAGGGTGCTGTCGTTCTTTTCATGGGGGCTGTTCAAGGACTGGTCATGCAGTCACTCGTCACAGGCAGCCTTAAAGACATGGCACGCCAGGCCCAGGCGGTTTTCAACATTTACGAGGCCGGTTTGCTGTTGCAGTCTGTGGCCGAATCAAGGAAGCGCAAATGATCCTCTTCAAATTCAACAAGCGACAGGTCCTGATCGTCCTCGCCCTTGCAGCTGCGGTGCTTGCATTCGGACTCATTGTCTTTCGCATGGGGCCGTTGGCTCCCACCAGAATCACCGTCGCACAGGCCAGCAACGAGCGCCTGACGCCGTCGGTGTTCGGCATTGGCAGTGTGGAAGCTCGCCAGAGCTGGCTCATGGGGCCGACGGTGGCGGGCCGCGTGCTGCACGTGCATGTCGATGTGGGACAGACGGTCAAGGCCGGACAACTCTTGGCTGAGATGGACCCAGTGGACCTGGACCAGCGCCTGCAGGCGCAGGATGCTGCCCTGACCAAGGCGATCAGTGTTGAAGCGGCAGTTAACGCCCAGGTGGCCGACGCCCAAGCCCGACGCGCATTGGCCATGACTAACCTGAATCGGCAGAAGGAACTGGCCCGGCAAAACTTCATCAGCCCCTCGGCTCTGGAAGGCAGGGAGCAGGAGCTGCAGTCTGCCGATGCTGTGCTGGCGGCGGCGCAAGCCAACTTGCAGGCAGCCAAGCAGGACACCCGTCGTCTGCAGTCCGAACGCGCAGCAGCATCGCTTCAAAAACAGAACACTCGTTTGCTCGCTCCAGCCGATGCCGTGGTGATCAGCCGAGATGCCGAATCAGGCAGTACGGTGGTTGCCGGACAACCGGTGCTCCGACTGGCCAACCCCGCCAGCCTCTGGGTCAAGTTGCGGGTAGACCAGGCTCGGTCAACTGGGCTGGCTGTCGGCTTGCCAGCCCAAATTGTGTTGCGCTCACGGCCACAGCAGGTTCTGGCAGGCAAAGTGGATCGGGTTGAGTTGCAGGCGGACGCTGTGACAGAAGAGCGGATTGCGCAAGTGGCGTTCGAGCAGATTCCTGCGGCGCTTTCGATTGGCGAGATGGCTGAGGTCACTCTCCAGCTCCAGCCGACCGAGCAGGGGTTGGTGGTGCCGCTGGCCAGTGTGCAGACCCATCAGGGCCGCACAGGCGTATGGCGTCTCAAAGACGGCGCACTCGATTTTGTGCCTGTCCAATGGGGGGCGTCCAGCCTGGACGGGCGCGTACAGGCGATCAGCGGCTTGTCATCAGGCGATACGGTGGTGGTGTACAGCGAAAAACCGCTGTCCGCAGGGACGCGCTTCAAGGTGGTCGATACGCTCGTGACAAAGGCCAAACCATGATCAGCCTGGCGGCGCGGGACATTCAGCACAGTTGGGCCAAGTTCGTGCTCACCGGGCTGGGGCTGGGTTTGCTTATTGGTGTGACGCTGACCATGGCCGGTGTGTTTCGCGGTATGGTGGACGATGCGCAGGCTTTGCTGAACAACAGCGGCGCCGACTTGTGGGTGGTCCAAAAAGACACTCAGGGACCGTATGCCGAAGCTTCCAGCCTCAAAGACGATGTGGTGCGCAGCATTGCGGGTATGCCCGGTGTTGCTATGGCCGCCAACATCACTTACTTCACCATGCAGGTCAAAGCCGTGGGAGGCAAGGAAGCCCGAGCCATGGTGGTCGGCATTGAGCCCGGTGCTGCCGGGTTGCCCGGCCAACCCGGCCATTTGCTGGCAGGTCGGCACCTCACGCGCAGCCACTACGAAGCAGTGGCAGACATCAAGACAGGGCTGTCGCTGGGCGACAAAGTTGAGATCCGGCGTCACACCTACGAAGTGGTGGGCTTGACGCGCCGCATGGTGTCCTCCGGTGGAGACCCGATGGTGTTCATTCCGCTCAAGGACGCTCAGGAAGCGCAATTCATCAAGGACAACGACGCCATCGTGAACGACCGGTCGCGCACAGCGGCCAACCCCGCGTTCAATCGGCCTGCGGTACCAGGCCTGCTCGATGCCGTGCAAAACCTGCAAACCAGCAGTCGCAACGTCAATGCGGTGCTGGTGCGCGTGACCGAGGGTTGGTCAGCTGCGCAGGTGGCCGAACCGATCCGGCGCTGGAAGCACTTGACCGTGTTCACCCGCGAGGACATGGAAGACATCCTGGTCGACAAACTGATTGCAACCTCGGCGAAGCAGATCGGCATGTTTCTGGCCATCCTGGCCGTGGTCAGTGCAGCGATTGTGGCCTTCATCATCTACACCATGACGTTAGGCAAGATTCGCGAAATTGCCGTTCTCAAGTTGATCGGCACCCGCAACCTGACCATTGCGTCCATGATCCTGCAACAGGCCCTGGGCCTCGGTGTGATCGGCTTTGTGGTGGGCAAAGTGGCCGCTACCCTTTGGGCACCAGTCTTTCCAAAGTTCGTTCTTTTGCTAACGCAAGATGCCGTGTTGGGCTTTATCGCCACCATGCTCATTTGCACTCTGGCAAGTACCCTGGCCATCCGGATTGCCCTGCGCGTCGATCCTGCACAGGCCATCAGTTGAGGCGCGCCCCATGAACAGCACACCAGGCGGTATCCGCATCGAAAACCTGCGCAAGGTCTATGGCCATGGCGACACTGCCGTGGAAGCGCTCAAGAACGTCAACATGCAGGTCGCGCCGGGCGAGGTGGTGGGCTTGGTGGGGCCATCGGGCTCGGGCAAGAGTACCTTGCTCAAATGTCTCGGTGCGATCATTGAGCCCACGTCCGGGCGCATGACGCTAGGCGATGAAGTCATCTACGACAATGGCTGGAAGACGCCCGATCTGCGCGCCCTGCGCCGCGACCGGATCGGATTTGTGTTTCAAGCGCCCTATCTGATTCCGTTTCTGGACGTGACTGACAACGTGGCCCTGCTACCCATGCTGGCAGGTGTGCCCAATGCAAATGCGCGGCAGCGCGCACTGGAATTGCTCGATGCCCTGGACGTGGCGCACCGCGCCCAGGCCGAGCCTGCACAACTCTCAGGCGGCGAGCAGCAACGGGTGTCGATTGCCCGTGCGCTGGCCAACAAGCCACCGGTGATCCTGGCCGACGAGCCCACGGCCCCGCTGGACAGCGAACGCGCCCTGGGCGTGATGCGTATCCTCAACAACATGGCGCGTCAGGCGCAAACGGCCATCATCGTTGTGACCCACGATGAGAAGATCATTCCGACTTTCAAGCGGATTTATCACATTCGTGATGGTCAAACGGTAGAGGAGCAAGGTGAGGGAAGATCACTGGATTAAGTTCGAAATCTCAATGGGAAGCTTTTGCAAATATACGATCGCACTGGTCACGAATGACTGCTTAGCCTAATGACCAATGTCTCCTGTGGGTCGGATAGAGACGGTCGCCTCTGAGCGACTCGGTCCGGCCAATAGCCGTCACTCAAGACTCACCAAACAAGCATTTTTGCCGCCACGCTGCCGGATTGCTAGTTTT
>JBEEJZ010000115.1:0-6014 GCA_041168905.1 Pseudomonadota bacterium
TTTGACAAGTCGCTGCTCAGTTTGATGATCAAGCTGCTGGGGGTCTACCCACCAGGCACCGTGGTGCAACTCAGTGATGGGGCGCTGGCCTTGGTGATTGCGCCGGGGGAAAGCGCGCTGAAACCCACCGTGCTTTTGTATACGCCCGAACTGGCCAAAGACGAAGCGCCCACGCTGGAGTTGGCCAACGAACCCGATTTGAAGATTGCCGAAGCCATTCGGCCATCCACCTTGCCCGCCGACGTATTTCAGTGGCTCAGTCCGCAGCAGCGGCTGTCGTATTTCTTCTCGGTGGATGGCAAGTAGGCCGAAGGCGGCCGCGAATCAACCGATGTAGTTAAACAGCGAGAGCTTCTGCATTTGGGCATAGGACTGCAGCGCTGCTTGGTAGCCGGTCTGCTGGTTGTTGAAGTCAGAGATGCCCTTGATCATGTCCATGTCTTCGGCGCGCGAGCGGTTGCCTTCCTGCTCGATGTTGCGCTTGCTGTTGGTGTTGGAAATGCTGTCGGCCCGGTTCAGCAAGTCGCCCGCCTGGCCACGCACTGCCGAAACGCGTTCCATGCTGATGTCAATATTTTTCAAGGCCTGGCCCACGGCCTGGCTTGCGGCGTTGTTGTTGGCGGCACTGCCAATGTCGCGAATGGCGGAGTCCATCATGCTGAACACGCTGACCGAGGGCTGGATGCTGACAATGTCGTCCACAGCCGGGCTTCCCGAGATATTGAAGGTCAAGCCCGGGACGCCGGTGATATTGATCTTGCCGCTGCCATCACTGGTGGCGGTGAGCCCGGTGGCCAAAGGTACGCTGGTGCCGGGGTCAAAGGGTTCGACCGGGTTTTCAAACACGTCATAGGTGATGGTGGTGATCGTTTGCCCGGACACCACCGCCGATGTGGAGCCGGTGACGGTGAGCTTGTAGGGCAACTCGGTGGCGGGCACCTGGGGGTCAAGCTTCAGGGTGTCGGTAAGCAGGGTGCGCCCTGCAGGCACGGGGTCAATGCGGTAGGCGGGCACGGCAGGCGGCGTGATTTGCACCAGCTTGCCCACGGTGGTGTTGAAAGTGCCGTCGCGGGCCGGGTGGCTCATGAATGCGCTCTCACCGTCCAGTGTGAACGGGATCGCATACGGGCCCGTGGCGACCTGGCCTGGAAGCCCGTCAAAGGTGTAGTCGGGCGCCACGGTTTTGGGGCCAACAAAGGGAGTCAAGGCACTGCCCAGCGCCGCAAACACGGGCTGGCCATTGGCATCGGTGGTGTTGGCCAGCGAAAAAATGCGGTCGCGCAAGCCGCTGAGCTGCTGTGCAATGGTGGTGCGCTCTGCGGGGGTGTGCCCGCCGTTGCCTGCGCTGACCACCAATTCACGAAAGTCTTGCAGCGCGCTCGTCACATCGCCCAGGGTGCCTTCTGCCTGGGCAATGGCGTTGCGCTGCGATTCCAGGGCGCGCTGGTCGGTGGCAATGCGGGCAATGCGGTTGAGTGCGCGTTCGGCCTGGGCTGCACCGGTGGGGTCGTCACTGGGGCTGTTGATTTTTTTGCCTGATGTGAGGTTCTCCTGCAAATTGGCCAGTGTGGTCTGGCGTGTTTGCAGGTTGTGCAGGGTGCCGTCGTAGGCATTGGCCGTACCGAGCCGGGAGAGCGAGTTGGACATAAAAGATCTCCGTAATGCACCGGCCTATCGGCCCATGCCCTGTAGCAGCGTATCAAAAATACTTTGCGATATCTGAATCATTTTGGCCGAGGCCTGGTAGGCCTGCTGGTACTGCAACAGTTTGGCCGCCTCTTCGTCCAGATTGACCCCGGAAACGCCCGCCCGGTTTTTTTCTGCGTTGACAGCAATGCTGCTGGAGACTTGCGCCGAGTAGTTGGCGCTTTGGGAGCGGATGCCAATTTGCGAAATCAGACCGGCGTAGCCGTCGCTCATCGACGCACCGTCAAACATCACCTGGTCGCGTAAGTCCATCATCGCCGTGGCGTTGCCACCACTGAGCGTGGCATACGGGTTTTGCTTGATGGTGAGGGTGTCGTTGTTGGCCGGTGCCCCCGTAAGCGTGAGCGAAAAACCGGGCGCACCGGGTGGCGTGTAGCTGATGGCCTGCCCCGAGTTGTAGGGCTGGCCGGACACCACGGGTGGCACTGGGGCGGTGGTGTCGATGATGTCGTAAAACGTGCCCGCAGGGGTGACGGTGAACTGCACCGTGTAGTCCTGAATCGGTGCCGCTGCCGTCGTGGGCATGGTCTTGGCCATCAGGCTGGACACCGCCAGCGAGCCCTTGTTGGTGGGCGTCAGCGTGACCGCCAATGGGTTGCCCACGGCCAGCGCACTGGGGGTGGAAAACTCGCGCGCCACATTGCTGGTGACGGTGCTGTAGGGCTTGAGCAAAAACCGGGCACCCACACCGGGGTCAGTGGTGGTGTCTGCGTCCAGGGACAGGCCATCGATGGTGGTGCCCGTGAATGGCCCGGTGGCCGGGTCGGTGCTGGTTTGGAATGCAAACGTTCCGCGTGCGGGCGGTGTGCCGGGCGTGAATTCAAATGCGGTTACCTTGCCGTCGCTCTTGCGCTGGATCGTGCCGGTGCCTGGGGCGGGTGGTGCGGCGGCGGTAGTGAAGTTGATTTCGTAGTCCGATGGCACCAAGTCCTTGGGAATACTCATGGTGATGCCCAGCGAGCCCGCAATGGCGTTGGTGCCTGCGTTGACCGGAAAGTCTGGCACCAACACGTTGGCATTGGTTGAGGTAATCGGTGTGAGCAAATCCCCGCCGGGGTTGCCATTGAGGTCAATGCCCAGCCGGTGTTGTTGATTCAGCGTGGTGGTGACTGCGGCGGTAATGCGCCCAAGCAGATTGCGCGCCTCGTTCATATCGTTGTTTTGCACTTTGAGCAGTGCCACCACTTCGCCGCCACCCAGGGTGTTTTCGTCCAGCGGGGTAACGGTACCGTTGCGCATCATGGCAATCTTGCTTTTTTGCGGGTCCTGAAACTCATCGCCGGTAATCACAATCTTGGACGCCGTATGCCCCAGCACCAGGCTTTGGCTGCCACCCACGAACACGCCAATCGTGCCATCGCTGGCGGGAATTTGCGTGGTTTGCACCAGCTTGTTCAAGCTGCTGATCAGGTAGTCGCGGCGATCCAGCAGGTCGTTGGGAGGCTGTCCACGGCCCAGTGCACGGGCAATTTGCTCGTTCACATCGGCAATGTTCTGGGCCAGGGTGTTGACATCGTTGACCTTGTCTTGCAACGACTGCTTCAAGCCAGTCATCAGGTCGTCCAGCCCCAGTGGCTCGGTGCGCATGCGCCGCGCGGCCTCTTCCACACGGGTGAGCAGCACGGTGCGGGCGGTCATGTCGGTCGGCGTGCTGGCCACGTCGGAGAAGGCATTCATCATGTCGTTGATGGCGGCCCCCAGACCTTCGGGGCCGCCCTGAAAGATGGAGCCAATTTGTTTCAGGTAGTCGGCGCGCAAGGTGTCACCCGCAGCAACCGAGCCGGACAGTGCGGCTTGGCGGGTGAGGAAGGCGTCGAAGCTGCGGGTAATGGTTTCCACCGCAACGCCCTTGCCCACATAGCCGTTGCCGGAATATTGGCCTTGCACGGCATTGAGAATCACCTTCTGGGTGGAATACCCGGGGGTGTTGACGTTGGCAATGTTGTTGCCAGCGGTTTGCAGAGCCAGCAAATTGGCCTGCAGCGCTTGGGTGCCGACGGTAAGTACGCCCATGGTGTGCTCCGCTTAGACCTGCACACGCCGCAGTTGCTGCGTGGTGTTAATGGCTCGGCTCAGCTTGAGGGCGTAGTCGGGGTCGGTGGCATAGCCCGCTTTTTGCAAGCCGCTGGCAAACGCATAGGCGGAGCCGGTCTGGGCCTTGGCCTTGGCGTAGCGGGGGCTTTCGGTAATCAGCTTGGCGTAGTCCTTGAACGAATCTTCATACGAGTCGTAGGCGCGGAATTTGGCCACCTGTTTGGTCGCTTTTCCATTCACATACTCGGTGGTGGTAACTTCTGCCACTTTGCCAGTCCAGTCGCCTCCGGCCTTGATGCCGAACAGATTGAATGCGGGCGCGCCACCTTTGTGCTTGATTTCAAACTTGCCCCAGCCGGTTTCATGGCCGGCCTGGCCCAGCATGTAGCTGGCGGGAATGCCGCTGGCTTTTTCCGCCTGGTTGGCGGCTTCCGAATGCTTGCGGACAAAGTCTGCCTGGCTTACAGACGCCTGGCGGGGAGTGCGGGTGATGGCATTGGTGTTCAGGTTGCCAGTGCGTGCGGGTGAGGCAGTTGCTGTCGAAGCGGATACCGTGGGCACAGCCTGAAAACCCGCAGCAGGTGCACTTGGAGCGCGCGACATGGTGGCTGGCGGCTGCGCGGCAGCGGACAGCGTACTGGTAACGGGTATCAGGCCCGCCATCTCGTCGGCATGGGCCGCTGCTGCCGCTTCCGCCGCCCTGTCGGTGTCTTGCATGGCCGCAACCGATTGGCGGGTGAGCTGTTGGGCAATCAGGTCGGACAAGCCGCCGGGCTGGCCCGACATCTGCACCGCGAATTGCTGGTCCAGCAAGTCGGTGCCCAGGTCGCTGCCCGCATTGTCCAGCATGCCGGATTTGGGGGACGCTTCGCGCATGCTTTTGATCAGCTCGCGCATGAACAGGGACTCGAATTGTTTGGCGGTTTCCTTGATGGCTTTGGGGCTGCTTTTGCCCGCTTCCATTTTCAGGTTGCCCAGTGTTTGCGCGTCGGCTGCAAGGCCACCGGACAGCGATGGTCCGCTGTAGCTTGGGGCATAGCCTGCGCCGTTGACAGAGCCTAAGGACATATCAAATTACCTCCAGCTCTGCGTTGAGCGCGCCCGCCGCCTTGATGGCTTGCAAAATGGCCAGCAGGTCTTGCGGAGTTGCGCCCAGCGAGTTCAGGGCCTTCACCACATCGGTGAGCTGCGCAGCAGCCCCAATTTGAATCAGCTTGCCGGGTTCTTGTTTGATGTCGATGGCGGCTTTTTCGGTGACCACGGTTTGCCCGCCCGACAAGGGGTTGGGCTGGCTGACCAGGGGTGTCGACGAAATGCTGATGGACAAATTGCCGTGGGCAATGGCGCAGGGCCCCAGGGTGACGGCCTGGTTCAGCACGATGGAGCCGGTGCGCGAATTGATGATGACTTTGGCCGAGGCCACTGACGACTCCACGGGCAGTTCCTCCATCTCGGCAATGAAGCTCACGCGCGCATTGGGGTTGGTGGGGGCCTTGACTTGCACGGTGCGGCCATCCAGCGCCTGGGCTACGCCGTCGCCAAACTTGGCGTTAACAGCCTGTGCCACTTTGCGGGCGGTTTGAAAGTCGTGCGAGCTCAGGCTCAGGCTCACGGTGTCACCTTCCTGCAAGGTGTTGGGCACAGCACGTTCCACTTGCGCCCCTTCGGGGATACGGCCCACGCTCAGGTGGTTGACTGTGACCTTGCTGCCACCGGCAGCAGCTCCGGCACCGGCCACGATCAGGTTGCCCTGGGCGATGGCATACACCTCGCCGTCCACGCCTTTGAGCGGTGTGGCAATCAGTGTGCCGCCCTTGAGCGACTTGGCATTGCCCAGCGATGACACATTGATGTCCAGCGTTTGCCCGGGACGCGCAAAGGCGGGCAGCTGCGTGGTCACAAGCACGGCGGCCACGTTTTTCATTTGCAATTGGGCCAACTGTGCTGCGGGCAGGGTCAGGCCCAGTTGCTTCATGTAGTTGGACAGGCCCTGGGTGGTGTAGGGCATTTGGGTGGTTTGGTCACCCGTGCCATCCAGGCCGACGACCAAGCCAAAACCCGTCAGCTGGTTGCTGCGCACGCCTTCAATGGACGCCACTTCCTTGATGCGGGCGGCGTGGGCCAGGGGTGCAAAGACCAATGCACACAGCATCAGCAAGGCCACAAACACAGACCACGCCAACGCCATAAATGGCCATGGGGCTTGCCCTTTCTTGGACTGTGGTTTGGTGTTCATATGCCGACTCACTAAATAGGGCGATCCGACTGGATCT
>JBEEJZ010000116.1:0-4530 GCA_041168905.1 Pseudomonadota bacterium
ATGGCGATATTTTTGGTGTTCCAGTTTCTTCGCTTCTCTTCTTCTCTGAGAATTTGCACAAGTCTGGTATTACCAGCAACCTTCGGGTTGGTGCTGCTAAAAAAGTAATATCTTTGCTTCAGTGGGTTGAGGCAAAGAGTCTGAGTAAATCAAAAACCGCACATGGCAGCAAAGAGGCTTAAGAGCTATCCGCTTGATCAATGCGCCTTGTATAAGGTTGGGTCCAAAAAGCGCTTGGCAAAAATTTTGGACGTCAACTTGCCTGATTTGGTCCGGCTGTCGGCGGACGAAGGTAATTTCCAGGTTTTCGAGATCCCCGAAGAGGTTTGTGAGTTTACCGGAGCCAAGAAGAAGGCTCGCTGGGTACAGAACCCGGTTCCTGATTTGAAGGTAATTCTCAAAAGGATCGCTAGTCTGCTGTCTCGCGTTCAAGTTCCGGACTATTGCCATGGCGCGATGAAGGGGCGATCTTACAGATCCAACGCTGCAGTTCATGTGGAAGAAGAATCTGCGGCTACATTTGATCTCAAGGATTTTTTTCCTTCAACTACTTCCGCGCAGGTGTTTGCTTTTTTTCGCCATACCCTGCAATGCGCGCCCGATGTTGCCGGGCTTCTGACTGACCTCTGTACATACGGCAAGATTTTGCCTACAGGGGCTCCCTCCAGCCCGATCTTGGCTTACTGGGCGAACCGCAAACTGTTTGATGTGCTTGAGGGGCGCGGGAGAGATCTCAGTCTCAAGCTGTCAGTGTATGTTGATGACGTCACATTTTCGGGTGATGCCATTCCAAGAAGTTTGCCTGTGCAAGTTGACGGTATCGTCGGTAAACACGGCCATAAATTGTCAGCGCATAAGACCAAGATATTTGGTCCAGGAAAGCCAAAGCACATCACAGGCGTAGTGGTTGCCGGTGGGCGTTTGGGTGTGCCTCACGCCAGATTCCGTAAAGCAAGAGCCATCAGGGCGGCTTTGGCTGCGGCGAAGGACGACGAGCGCCGAGAGTTACTTGCCTCCAAGTTGTGTGGATTGCTAGGTGAGGCCGCATTTCTCGATCCACGATATCGTAGGTGGGCCGAAGACAGCGCTAGACAACTGGCCGCCATCAAGGCGGCGAGGTTGTCCGCCAAGCGCTCGGCAAAGTGACTCGACTTGATCACCCTTCTGGTGTTCGCACAAGCTCCGCGCGCTGCGTGTCATAGATCACGTTGGTGATCGAGCCGATCTGGATCATCTGTACGGCCTGATCGATGACGTGCAATGGAACCAGGAACCACTCTCTAGGCTTAACTGGTTGCCCGAACCTGTCTTCGATCGTTATGTCGATCTGAGCAGATGCGAACAGCTTGTGAAACACGGCCTCCAACTTGACCCGGTTCAGGTTGTGCAGCTTGTATGTGGCAACCACCTCGACATCGGCCAGCAAGTAGGTGGCGTCTTTATCTGCGCCAGCGATGCGCGTCTCAACCTTGCCGCCAGTCACACCAATCTTGTGGATCAGCTCGCGATGCTGGGCCACGAAAGGGTGGTTCGACTTGCTACGCAGCACGTAGATCGTGCCGGACTCGATGTCGTCGGGTTCAGCCTCGCTACCGAACAATGGTCCCATGTCAGGGTCAGACAGCCGTCGACCAGTCTCGTCCTTCCATAGTGCCTTTTGAAGTGAGCGAAGCAGCAAGTTGCTTTCGGTGCCGTTGCTGTACACCACACGTAGGCGGGCATCTTGGTGGCCAGTGGCCATCTTGATGGTTTCACCCATCTCCGCCACATAGGCAAACTGGCCATCCAGAATGAAGAAGTCATGCTCCTGAATGGTGGCATCACGGCCAAAGCGTAGAGCTTTGCGCACGTCTGCTTTCAGCTCTTGCTCGACTCGATCAAACAGCGGCTGGAAGCGCTCAAAGTCTTGGCAAGGCGTACGGTCCGCGATTTCTTCAGCCGCGCGTTTCTCTGCGCTGGATCGCACGTGGCGAAGCACGGTGATGTCATCGTCCGTGGGCGCAGCATCTCCGACACCCAACTCTGCTAACAGAGCATCCTCGTCCAGGTCATCAACATCAGCCGCCTGGCTGGTGGCGCCAGCCAGCAACCCTGGCTCGTCCAGCGGTGCCAGCAGTGTTTGTGCCTCGGGCAACTTGCGCAACTGGTCCAGTCGAACCGCGTACAGCCGCTCGAAGATGTCGCCACTTTGGCTGTGCTGTGGTGCCCGTCCGTGCGCCTGATGAAAGCGCAGGATGTCTTCAAAGCCCGCGATGATGCGCTCCTCTCGCGGGGTGCGGCTGGATGCCTTGAGCGGCGCAACTTCAACGCCAAGCGCATCCAGCAGTTCGTCATCGTCCATGTCAGCCATTGGCGTTGCCTCCTTGGGCTTGCGCCGCCTTGGCCTGCGCGCGGTAGCGCGCGAACGCTGCCACGCCTTCGGCCATACGCTTCTCCCAGGCGTCGGCCGAGTTGATGTCAGGCAAGCGACCGCGTTCGTTCTTGAACTGCAAGGCTCGCTTAGACAGGTCGCGCGCCTCTTCTTCCGGGATGCTCACCTTCTTTGCCGCGATGGCGGCCTGCACCTGGCGCAATGACTTCTCGTCCATCGCCTTGGCCAGCACGGCGTAAGCCGCATCGAAGGGATTGATGCGGTCGATCAGGTCAATGTCCAGGTCACGCACGTTGACGAACTTGCGCACACCGTCCAGTAGTGCTGTGCTGCCTTGCACAGTGGTGGCGCCGCTGGCATCAGCCTGGGCCAGGGCTAGCTTCGCTTGCTGGGTGATGTTCATTGCGGCAATGGCATGCTGCCGAATGGCCTCTTGGTCGGTCTCACTCAGATCGGGGTAGCGCTCGCGCACGATCTTGCCCATGCGCAACTGCGTCAGCTCTTCAGGCAAGGTGTTCTCCTTGTCGAACAAACCGCGCTCCAGCGCAGTCTTGTCCTGCAGGAAGCTGGTGACCACCTCGTTCAAATCTTCCTTGCAAATCCGGGTGGCCTCGGGCGTCTCGGGCTTGACGAGGCCGTTGATCTCGACGTGGTATTGGCCGGTTGCTTCGTTCACACCAACGTTGACGCCGCCTTCCTTGTAGCCCTCGCCGTCGTTGTAGACAAAGCCCTCCTGGGCGCCTGCATTCTTGGGCGTGAACTCATATCGTGGCGCCAGCACCTGCTCCATCAGCAGGCTGGCAGAGATCGCCTTGAGCATATCGTTCACGGCCTCGGTCACGGCGGACTGCTCGGCTGTCGGCTCGGCGATCAGGTTGGTGAAGCGTGACCGTTCCTTGCCTTTGGCATCGCGCGTGGCGCGGCCGATGATCTGGACGATTTCGGTCAGGCTGCTGCGGTAGCCGATGGTCAGGGCGTGCTCGCACCAGATCCAATCGAAGCCTTCCTTGGCCATGCCGAGTGCAATGATCACGTCCACATGGTCGCGGTCGTCCTTATGCGCGGGGTCTTTCAGCGCCTCAAGTACACGCGCGCGCACAGCAGGGGTGCTGTCGTCCACCAGGTCCGCCACTTTCAAGGTGCGACCGTCTTTGGTGGTCACCAGGTGGAAGCCCGTGTCGGGGTCCACGCCCTTCCATTCGCCAAGGCCGTGCATGATGTCGCTCACCTCACGCTGCTTGTCCTTCAGGCTTTCGCGCGCGTTGACGTTTGGGATGTGAACGATGGTCTTCAGCGTTGGGTCGAGCACCTTGGTGACGGCATCCACATAAGGGCCGGTGTAGAAGAAGTAGCCAATATCCAGCGACTTGAGCCACTGATAGCCGTTGAGCTGCTCGTAGTAGGTGTAGGTCACCGTCTCGAACTTCGATTCATCGGCTGGGCCGAGCACGGCCTCGCTGTCGCCTCGGAAGTAGGAGCCCGTCATGGCCACCAGGTGCACCTTGTCGCGTGCAATGAACGCCCCTAACTGGCTCCCAAGCACGTTGTCGGGGTTGCTGGAGACATGGTGGAACTCGTCGATGGCGATCAGACGGTTGTCAAAGGCTGCGATGCCCAGCTCTTCCACTGCGAAGCGGAATGTGGCATGGGTGCATACCAAGGCCTTGTCGCTGCTGGCCAGAAACTGCCGCACCGCATCCACTTTGGATTTGGCCGCTCGCGGCTCATCGCCTCCTGGCGCATTGCACAAGTTCCACTGCGGTGCGACGTGCCAGTCCCAGTAGAAGCCGTACTGGCTCAAAGGCTCATCGGCAAAACTGCCGCCGATGGACCGTTCGGGCACGACAACGATGGCCTGTTGCAAGCCCTGATTGTTCAGCTTGTCGAGCGCAATGAACATCAGCGCACGAGACTTGCCCGAGGCGGGCGGCGACTTGATCAGTAGGTATTGCTCACCGCGCTTGGCAAAGGCGCGCTCTTGCATGGCGCGCATGCCCAACTCGTTAGCCTTGCTAGATGCACCAGTGCGCGCGGTGGCGATGGACACCGAAGGTACGGTGTAGGCGTTGGTCGGGTTGCTGGCTTGGTCGCTCATGATGTTTTCTTTCTCCCCTTGGCTGCCTTCGCGGCGGGCTTGGTCTTTTCGGCCGCCGTCATCT
>JBEEJZ010000117.1:0-15421 GCA_041168905.1 Pseudomonadota bacterium
TTACCAGCGCCGGGGTTATCAAAAACTGTGGCTGGAAATTCGATCAATGGCTAGACATCGTCTTGATGGAAAAAGACATAGGCCAGGCAGCGCAAACCAAACCTGGAGCATGAGCGACATGAAAAACAAGACCACAGCCACCTGGCTGAGCTTTTTAGGCGGCCCACTTGGATTGCACCGCTTCTATCTGCATGGCCCCACAGACCTGCTCGGGTGGCTGCTACCCGTACCTACGGCCCTGGGTCTTTACGGCATAGAGCGGGCACAGCAATTCGGGTTGGACGATCAATTCAGCTGGCTGCTGATCCCCCTGCTGGGCTTCACGGTAGCCGCCTGCGCCCTGAATGCCATCATCATTGGCCTGACATCCCCACAAAAGTGGAATCGCCGTTACAACACGCATGCAGCCGAGGATGAGGCGGCAGGGAGCAGCGGTTGGCCCACCATTATTGGCGTGGCTTGCGCACTGCTGATCGGAACCACGGTTCTGATGTCAAGCGTGGTGTTCAGTTTTCAACGCTATTTCGAATACCAAATCGAGGAAAGCAAAAAGCTCTCCCAGTAAGACTCAAAACAGCTGCAGGCTCACCCAATAAGCCAGGGCGGCAACGAAAGCGCTAGCGGGAATGGTGAAAATCCACGCCCAAACAATGTTGCCCGCAACCCCCCAGCGAACAGCACTCGCCCGCCGGGCCGAGCCTACGCCCACAATGGCCCCAGTGATGGTGTGCGTTGTCGACACCGGTATGCCAAGGGCTGTCGCCAGGAACAAGGTGATTGCTCCGCCAGTTTCCGCACAAAACCCGCCCACCGGTTTGAGCTTGGTGATTTTTTGACCCATGGTTTTGACGATACGCCAGCCCCCGAACATCGTTCCGGCGGCAATGGCAATGTAGCAACTCGCAATGGTCCAGGTGGGAGGTGACTTGTCGTCAGCAGCGACGTACCCCGTCGCAATCAGCATCATCCAAATGATGCCTATCGTTTTCTGGGCATCATTACCGCCATGCCCCAAGCTGTAGGCGCCAGCGGACAGCAACTGCAGTCGCCGAAACCAGCCATCGACCCGCAAGGGCGCACAACGCCTGAATGCCCAGGCCACCATGAGCATCATCAGAGACCCCAGCAAAAAGCCCAACGCCGGGGAAACAAAGATGAAGATCACTGTCTTGAGAATGCCACCCGCAATCAGGACCGTTGTTCCGGCCTTGGCCACCACCGCGCCCACGATACCGCCAATCAGGGCATGTGAGGAGCTGCTCGGGATGCCGTAGTACCAGGTGATCACATTCCAGCTGATCGCACCGGTCAGGGCACCAAATACGACATGCGTATCCACGACCCCCGGCTGGACGATACCTTTACCTACAGTGGCTGCCACGCTCAGCTTGAAGATGAAAATGGCAACAAAATTGAAAAAGGCTGCAAACAAGACAGCCTGCGTGGGCTTCAGAACCCCTGTGGAAACCACGGTTGCAATGGAGTTTGCCGCATCGTGAAAGCCGTTCATGAAATCGAACGCAAGTGCCAGCAGCACCAATAGCACGACAACCCAAATTGCGGTCTGGACACTTTCCATGGAAGCCACCGCCTCAGGAATTTTCGAGGACCACGCCCTCGATCAGGTTGGCGACATCTTCGCACTTGTCTGTCACGGTCTCCAGCAATTCATAGATCGCTTTCAGCTTGATGACCTCACGAACATCCGGTTCCTCGCGAAACAGTTTGCTCATTGCGGTGCGCATCACGCGATCGGCATCAGATTCCAGTCGATCTATTTCTTCACAAGTTTTGATGGCGGCATCCGCAACCTTGGGATCCGCAATGCGGTCCAATAGGTACACCGCGTCTTTCAGGCGCTCACAACAACGCACACAAAGATCTGTGAGGCGTTGAATTTCTTCTGTCATATGACGCACATCGTAAAGCGCCATGGTCTCTGCGGAATCCTGGATCAGGTCCGCAACGTCATCCATTGTGTTGATCAAGGAGTGGATTTGCTCCCTGTCGATGGGAGTGATGAACGTTTTGTGCAAAGAGCGATTAACTTCATGCGTGATGCGATCAGCTGCCCGCTCAGCGTGGTCTACCTCGAGGTTGTATTTTTCACGAAGTTGTAGATCGTTGTAATTAGCAACCAGGAGAGCGAATGCCTTGGCAGCTTCAACAATGCGATCAGAATGTTGGTTGAAGAGTTCGAAAAAATTGCCGTCGCGCGGCATCAGTTTTCCAAAGAGCATTGGATCTACCTTTTGTGATGTAAGGTCATGGCGGACGCCACGAGCCCTGGTAGTTTAATGCCCGAACCCTGCATCAAGGCGCGCCGTTCTGGCGAACGAGGAACGGGCGAACAAAATGCAAAAACGGCCCGAAGGCCGCTTTTGCATTGCGACATAAACAGTCAGACTGTGACTTCCTTAGCCACCTCAGCGTACTCCTCAATTCGATCAAAGTTCATGTATCGATAGACCTTGTCTGCATCTTTGTTCACCACGCCCATGTCGGCATGGTACTCAGACACGGTCGGAATACGTCCCAACTTGGAGGCGATCGCTGCCAGCTCAGCCGATGCCAGGTACACGTAGGTGTTCTTGCCCAAACGGTTGGGGAAGTTTCGGGTGCTGGTGGACACCACTGTGGCGCCCTCGCGAACCTGTGCCTGGTTACCCATGCACAAACTGCAACCGGGCATCTCGGTACGAGCGCCTGCAGCACCAAAAACGCCGTAGTGGCCTTCTTTCGTCAACTCGCTGGCATCCATTTTGGTGGGCGGGGCGACCCACAACTTCACCGGGATATCCCGTTTGCCTTCCAGCAACTTGGAAGCGGCACGGAAGTGGCCGATGTTGGTCATGCAGGAACCAATGAACACCTCATCGATCTTTGCGCCCTGAACTTCACTCAGGAACTTGGCGTCATCCGGATCGTTCGGGCAACAGAGCACGGGCTCCTTGATGTCTGCCAGATCAATTTCGATGACGGCGGCGTACTCGGCATCCTTGTCGGCTTCCAACAAATCAGGCTTGGCCAACCAGGCTTCGACGGCCTTGATGCGCCGCTCCAACGTGCGCTTGTCCTGGTAACCGTCAGCAATCATGTTTTTCATCAAAACAATATTGCTGGTGAGGTATTCCTTCAAAGGTTCGGGGTTGAGCTTGATGGTGCATCCGGCTGCAGAGCGCTCGGCAGATGCATCAGACAGCTCGAATGCCTGTTCGACCTTCAGATCAGGAAGACCCTCAATTTCGAGGATACGACCCGAGAAAACATTGATCTTGCCAGCCTTCGCCACTGTCAACAGACCCGCCTTGATGGCGTATAGCGGGATGGCGTGCACCAGATCCCGCAGGGTAATGCCAGGCTGCATCTGCCCCTTGAAACGCACCAATACGGACTCAGGCATGTCCAATGGCATCACGCCAGTAGCTGCACCGAACGCGACCAGACCAGAACCCGCCGGGAACGAAATACCAATTGGGAAGCGGGTATGTGAATCCCCACCTGTACCCACCGTATCAGGCAACAACAGGCGGTTGAGCCAGCTGTGAATCACGCCGTCACCGGGGCGCAGCGCTACGCCACCACGATTGCTGATGAAAGCAGGCAGTTCGCGATGTGTCTTGACGTCCACAGGCTTGGGATAGGCAGCGGTATGGCAGAAAGACTGCATGACCATGTCCGCGCTGAAGCCCAGGCAAGCCAGGTCCTTCAATTCATCGCGCGTCATCGGACCGGTGGTGTCCTGGCTACCGACCGTCGTCATTTTGGGTTCGCAATAGGTACCGGGGCGTACACCTTGCTGCTGACCAGCCACAGTAGGCAGGCCACAAGCACGCCCCACCATTTTTTGAGCCAGGGTGTAACCCTTGGTACTCGATCCTGGCACGGAGGGCAAACGGAAGATGGTGCTCGCAGGCAAGCCCAAAAACTCTCTTGCCTTGGCCGTCAGACTGCGGCCGATGATCAGGTTGATACGTCCGCCAGCGCGCACTTCGTCAAACAAGACCTCGCTCTTGAGCTCAAATTTCGCAATGTTCTGACCATTCTTCTCGATCTTGCCCTCGTAGGGGTAGACATCGACCACGTCGCCCATGTCCATGGCCGAAACGTCCACCTCAATAGGAAGTGCGCCGGAATCTTCCTGGGTGTTGAAGAAAATAGGAGCAATCTTTCCACCCAGGGTCACGCCGCCGAAGCGCTTGTTGGGAACATAAGGAATGTCTTGACCAAAGCCCCAAATGATGCTGTTGGTGGCGCTCTTTCGGCTGGAGCCCGTGCCGACCACGTCACCGACATAAGCCACCAGATTACCCTTGGCTTTGAGTTCCTCGATGAACTTCATAGGGCCGCGCTTGCCGTCTTCTTCCGGCGTGATGCCAGGGCGCGCATTCTTCAACATCGCCAGATAGTGCAAGGGGATATCGGGACGGCTCCAGGCATCAGGCGCGGGTGACAGGTCGTCCGTATTCGTCTCACCCGTGACCTTGAACACCGTCACCGTGATTTTCTTCTCAACCTCAGGGCGGCTGGTGAACCACTCGGCTTCGGACCAACTCTTGATCACGTCTTGCGCAAAGACATTGCCAGCTTTGGACTTTTCCGCGACATCATGGAAAAAGTCAAACATCAGCAGCGTCTTTTTGAGCGCTTCAGCAGCAACCGCAGCGACGTCAGCGTCATCGAGCAGATCAATCAGAGGCTTGACGTTGTAGCCACCGACCATCGTGCCCAGCAGCTCGGTCGCCTTTGCTTTGCTGACCAAGGCCACAGAAATATCTCCGTGAGCCACGGCCGCAAGGAAACTTGCCTTCACTTTGGCTGCGTCATCCACCCCTGGAGGCACGCGATGGGTCAACAAATCAAGCAAAAAGGCCTCTTCGCCGGCCGGGGGTGCCTTCACCAGCTCGATCAAGTCGGCGGTTTGCTGAGCGGACAGTGGCAAGGGGGGAATGCCCAGAGCAGCTCGCTCGGCAACGTGGGCGCGGTAGGCTTGCAACATCAAAAAACTCCTTTATATAAACACAAATGAAAGCTTGGGGTTCTGACGGGTTCTCGTTTTTTGTCACTGACTGAGCCGTGATTGCCCATCAACCGGGGGACTGGTCAGGCTGACTGGGGTGAGGTTTGCCGGAGTATCACCAGGCATATCCACAGCATCAAACAAGCCTCGCACAGGATTCAACTTAAGTTGCTGGGCAAACACTGCTTGCTCGTCCCCAGCACATTCGTCAGCAAGTCGCATGCCATGCCGCAGGCTCATAAGCATGGATTTATCGCTCAACTGCAGCCACATCAGCCCGTGTACGCGATCTTCCAGCCTAACGGCGCCGGTCAGGCTCTGCACAGGGTGCATACGGTAACGCAATTTCTTGTATTCAAGTTCAAAAAAACCTGCCGGCTCTCGCGGCTGGACATGAACCCGAACTCCACCCTCACACAGCATAGTTCCTACATGTACCTGCTGAGCAAGCTGCAATGCTTCTGAAGAGAGCGACGCGACCTCTTCCGCTTGTACTGCCTTGGTGGTGGCGGGGAGAGACTGAACCTTGCGAGCACCCGCACTGGAGGTCGCACGGGATTGCGCGAAACCCGAGGATACAAAAACCATTAAAAGGGCGAACAGTGGCCAAGTACGCATGGTGCTCATTTTTATCCAGGCGAAACTAAGCAGCTCTTGCTATTTGAAACCAGCATTGGGCCGATACAGGCAGCTTCCGCCCCGTGCAATGAGCGCGCTCAAGCAACTGCCAAAAATAACGGTAACTGGCTCGATCGTGTAACTGCCCGTCAACGCTGATGGGCGCCCAATCAGCCGTCTGAGCTGACCGGATGATTCTGGCAGCCAATTCAATGTCTTCCTCAGAAGGGGCAAATGCCTCCAATATCGGCCTGATCTGGCTGGGGTGTATGCTCCACATGCGCGTGTAGCCCAACTCCTGCGCAGCGCGCTGGGCAGCTAGTTTCATCAGGTTCATATCCTGGAATTCGGTCACCACGCAGTGCGAGGGCACCTTGGCCCAGGCGTGGCAAGCTTCAGACACATCCAGCTTGGCTCGCACCACCAACGGGTGCCTGAACTGATCCAGAACATTTGCACCAGCGGCACCCACGGTCATGGCTTTAGCCGGTATGGCCCCAGCATGCGCAGAGACAAAATCCATCAGACCAAAGCTGAGCGACTGCACACGTGGATGAGAAGCGATGTCAAAAGCTCGGTGCACCGCACCGGGGGACTCGATCAGGACGTGCAGTGGCAAAGTCACAGGGGGCAAGTTCGAACACACACGATCGACGGCAGTCACAGCCACCTCGACGTCCTGCAAACTCTCGACTTTGGGAATCATGAGGTGACACAGGTCAGCCCCCAAACCACCTGCGATCAGTTCGACGTCCCGCTCAAAGGCGGGGTGATCGACTGGGTGAACCCGCACAGCAATACGTGGCTTGATCGCTTCGCGGCCGGCAGACACTGCGCCGCGCCAGTCTGCAAATGCCGATCGGGCAATATCCACCAACATCTCTGCATGCGCCTGCTCACCGCCCACAGGGGCCCCGTCCTCGCAATCCAGCGTCACATCAAAGACGCACGCACCGAACTCCCGGGACATGTCGGACTGAAGCCGCAGGCTTTTCAGCATGCGGGCCTCGACACCACAGTAGTGATCACACACCGGCAAAACACCCGCCGCGGCCTGCGCACCTAGCAGAACCGAGCGGGGATGCATCAAGGCATCAGACATGCAGTGACGGCCGGGTGCAATTCAAAGCCCTGATCAGAGAAGATGGGCAACGCCCGCCTGCTCGTCTTGCAACTCTTTCAGGGTCTTGTTGATGCAAGCTTGCGAGAACTCGTCAATCGTCAAGCCCTCTACCAGTTTGTATTCACCGTTTTCGGTTGTCACAGGGAAGCCAAACATGACATCCTTGGGAATGCCATATTGGCCATCAGACGGAATGCCCATGGTGACCCATTTGCCATTGGAGCCCAGAGCCCAATCGCGCATGTGATCGATGGCTGCATTGGCGGCAGAAGCGGCAGAGGACAGCCCACGCGCATCAATGATCGCTGCACCGCGCTTGCCAACTGTAGGCAGAAACACCTCCGCGTTCCAGACCTGATCGTTAATCATGTCTTTAACGCTCTTGCCAGCCACGGTCGCGAAACGATAGTCAGCGTACATGGTTGGCGAGTGATTGCCCCAAACTGTCAGCTTCTCAATGTCGCCCACGGCAACACCCGTCTTAGCCGCAATCTGGCTGGCGGCACGGTTGTGATCCAGCCGCAGCATGGCAGTGAAGTTCTTGCGCGGCAGATCAGGCGCGCTCTTCATGGCAATGTAAGCATTGGTGTTGGCAGGGTTACCCACCACCAACACTTTGACATTGCGGCTGGCAACAGCGTTCAGCGCCTTGCCTTGGGCCGTGAAAATTTGCGCATTGGCAGCCAACAAATCAGCACGCTCCATGCCCGGGCCACGAGGACGCGCACCTACCAGCAGTGCGTAGTCGGCATCCTTGAACGCAACCATGGGATCCCCAGCAGGGATCACACCGGCCAGCAGCGGAAACGCGCAATCTTCCAGCTCCATGATCACACCCTTCAAGGCCTTCTGGGCCTTTTCATCGGGGATCTCGAGCAACTGAAGAATGACCGGCTGATCCTTACCCAGCATTTCGCCCGAGGCGATGCGGAACAACAGTGCGTAACCAATTTGACCAGCGGCACCGGTAACGGCAACACGGACGGGCTTTTTACTCATTGGGAGACTCCATTAGCGAGGTTTTTTAAAAAGAGACCGGACAGTTGGCTCGAGCGGTGGTCACTTACCAACATTTACGGAAAATTCTACTATCGAAATCCCGGATACGTCAATTTGTCTTATGTCTTATATAAGATATGATTGAACAGAGACATTCGATCTGAGGTGACTCTTGCCGTTGTCACCCAATCACACAATCCATAAAACACGATGGCCACCACCACAGCCCCCTCGCATGAAACTGCCGCACTCCAAGTGCAAGATGCGAACACAACGTCGTACTCTGGCCCGTCATTCAGCCCGCTTTATCTGCAAATCAAGGCGCTGATTCTTAAAAGCCTGCAGGCCGGCGACTGGAAGCCCGGTGAAGCCATCCCAAGCGAGATGGAGTTGGCAGTCAGGTACCGGGTCAGTCAGGGGACTGTGCGAAAGGCGATTGACGAACTGGCCGCAGAAAACCTCGTCATACGCAGGCAAGGCAAGGGCACGTTTGTCGCAACCCATGCGGAACGTCAGGTTCAATATCGCTTCTTGAAGTTGTTCCCTGATCAGGACACGCCTATCCAGGAGACACCCGCACAACGCAAGATCATCGATTGCAAACGCCAGCGTGCGAGCGCTGAGGTCGCAAGAGCGATCGGAATCAGGACCGGTGACCCGGTACTCATGGTCAGGCGCGTTCTGTCGTTTTCGGGACGACCCACCATCCTGGAAGAGCTTTGGCTGCCTGGTGGCCCTTTCAAGGGACTCACGGCTGAGCGCCTAGCCGACGACACAGGACCAATGTATGCGATGTTCGAAACTGAATTCGGCGTTCGCATGGTCAGAGCCGAAGAAAAAATTAGAGCCGTGCTGCCAGATCCGACGCAGTGCGATTTGTTGCAAATTCCGCCCGGAACCCCGCTCCTGAGTGTGGAAAGGGTTGCGTTCACCTACAACGACACCCCCATGGAGCTGCGCCGAGGTCTGTATCTGACAGACCAGCATCACTACCGAAACGACCTGAACTGAGCAATTTGACAGGATACCCAAGCAATTGAGACGGCAATCGTCCGCAAGGCCAATGTCAGCTTGCTGCGTTGCAATAGAATTTTGCAACTGTCGTCGCCCGTAGTTACCAAGCAGTTACAACTTCAAAAGGTCTTACATGTCCGAGCTTGCCCCCTCCCCCAGAAATAAGCGGCCTGAGTTCCGCAACATTCACGCATTGAAGGATTTGCCTAGCTACCGGTTGCCGGCAGCCGGTATCGTTTCCATCCTGCATCGTGTGAGCGGTGTTCTGATGTTCTTGTTGATGCCGTTCATCATCTGGATGTTTGACGTCTCGGTGTCCTCGGAAATTTCTTTCTCCCGGTTCACCAGCGCCTTCGGCCAAGGCATCGGCTTTGCACCCGGCTGGTTTGTGAAGCTCACGGCTCTCGCGCTCATCTGGGCCTATCTGCACCACTTTATTGCAGGCCTGCGCCACCTCTGGATGGACATCAATCACGCAGTGAGCAAGGAGTTCGGCAAGAGTTCTGCTGTCGTCACGCTGACCCTCAGCGTAGGCCTGACCCTGATTCTGGGCGCCAAGCTGTTTGGCCTTTACTAAGTCACACGCACGCAGGGCCTTTGTCACTCCATCTGCCCTGGGCCTCATTCATATTGTTCAAGGATTTAGAACATGTCAGTAAATTACGGATCCAAGCGCATCGTTGTAGGCGCACATTACGGCCTTCGGGACTGGCTGGCTCAACGTGTAACGGCGGTGCTCATGGCACTCTTCACATTGATCGTGCTCGCCCAAGTCATCGTTTCGACAGGCCCCATCGGGTACGACAAATGGGCGGGTATCTTCTCCACCCAATGGATGAAGACATTGACATTCGCCGTGATCGTCGCCCTGCTCTACCACGTGTGGGTAGGCATGCGCGACGTCTGGATGGACTACATCAAGCCTGTCGGCTTGCGTCTGGTGCTCCAAGTTTTTTCCATCGTCTGGCTCGTGGGTTGCGCGGGTTGGGCCATCCAGGTCCTGTGGCGTCTTTAATCCCACCGAACTCATTAGGCTGTAATCCATGACCCATTCAGTTACCACCCGAAAATTTGATGTCGTGATCGTCGGCGCAGGCGGTTCCGGCATGCGCGCATCGCTCCAACTGGCTCGTGCCGGCCTCAACGTGGCCGTGTTGTCCAAGGTATTCCCCACTCGGTCACACACCGTGGCAGCTCAGGGTGGCATCGGCGCATCGCTGGGCAACATGAACGATGACAACTGGCACTACCACTTTTATGACACCGTGAAGGGCTCCGATTGGCTGGGTGACCAGGACGCCATCGAGTTCATGTGCCGCGAAGCACCCAAAGTGGTTTATGACCTTGAGCACATGGGCATGCCCTTCGACCGCAATCCGGACGGCACCATTTATCAGCGCCCCTTTGGTGGCCATACTGCCAACTACGGTGAAAAAGCCGTTGAGCGCGCTTGCGCGGCAGCAGACCGCACCGGTCACGCCATGTTGCATACGCTGTACCAGAAAAACGTCGAGGCCAAAACCAGCTTCTTCGTAGAGTGGATGGCGCTTGATCTGATCCGTGACGCAGAAGGTGATGTGGTGGGCGTCACCGCCCTCGAAATGGAAACCGGCGATCTGCACATCCTGCACGCCAAGACTGTTTTGCTGGCCACCGGCGGCGCAGGGCGGATTTTTGCCGCGTCCACCAATGCCTTCATCAATACTGGCGACGGCTTGGGCATGGCTGCACGCGCCGGCATTCCGCTGGAAGACATGGAGTTCTGGCAATTCCACCCCACGGGTGTGGCAGGCGCAGGCGTGCTGCTGACCGAAGGCTGCCGTGGCGAAGGCGCCATTTTGCTCAATAGCAACGGTGAGCGTTTCATGGAGCGTTACGCCCCCACCTTGAAGGACTTGGCCCCGCGTGACTTCGTGTCGAGGTCGATGGACCAGGAAATCAAGGAAGGTCGCGGCTGCGGCCCCAACAAGGACTATGTGTTGCTCAAGCTGGATCACCTGGGGGCAGACACCATTCACAAGCGCTTGCCGTCGGTGTACGAAATTGGCGTCAACTTCGCCAACGTCGACATCACCCGTGAGCCTATACCGGTTGTGCCCACCATTCACTACCAGATGGGTGGCATTCCTACCAACATCAATGGTCAGGTGGTCGTGCCCAAAGGCGATGCTCACAACTCAGTGATAAATGGCCTTTATGCGGTGGGTGAGTGCTCCTGCGTGAGCGTGCACGGCGCCAACCGCCTGGGCACCAACTCCCTGCTGGATCTGTTGGTGTTCGGTCGTGCTGCAGGCAACCACATTGTGGACTTCGCTAGCAAGACGAAGGCTCACAAGCCCCTGCCGGCCGACGCCGCAGACCGCACCCGTGCCCGCCTGGCCCGCCTGGACAACGCAACGTCTGGCGAATACGCCCAGGATGTGGCCAATGACTTGCGTGCCAGCATGCAGCAACACGCGGGTGTATTCCGCACCCAGGCCAGCATGGACCAGGGTGTCGTCAAGGTGGCGGAACTGCGTGAGCGCGTGAATGCCATCAACCTGAAGGACAAGTCCAAAGTCTTCAACACAGCTCGTATCGAGGCCCTGGAGGTGGATAACCTGATCGAAGCGGCCCAGGCCACCATGGTGTCAGCTGCCGCACGTCACGAAAGTCGCGGCGCTCACACTGTCAACGACTATGGAGATTCTCCTGAGCATCCCAACGGTCGTAACGATGCTGAGTGGCACAAACACACGCTGTGGTTCAGCGAGAGTAACTCGCTCAGCTACAAGCCTGTGCAGATGAAACCGCTGACGGTTGACTCTGTTCCGCTGAAGGTTCGCACGTTCTGATCCACGGTTGGGAGACTTAGTTCCCCAAACCTTCCCCCCATTCGGTCACCGAGGCCCTCCTCGGTGACCCCTGAAAAAGAGGTCTACACCATGTCCATGCGTACTTTTTCCATCTACCGCTACGACCCGGATAAAGATGCCAAGCCCTACATGCAAACCATTGAGGTTGAACTTGATGGCAGCGAGCGCATGTTGCTTGACGCCCTGATGAAACTAAAGGCCATAGACCCCACCATTTCCTTCCGTCGTTCGTGCCGGGAGGGCGTGTGTGGCTCAGACGCCATGAATATCAACGGCAAAAATGGTCTGGCCTGCCTGACCAACATGCGCACATTGAGCGGCACTATCGTGCTCAAACCGTTGCCGGGCTTGCCTGTCGTTCGCGATTTGATCGTGGACATGACTCAGTTCTTCAAGCAGTACAACTCGATCAAGCCCTACTTGATCAATCCCACTGTACCGCCTGAAAAAGAGCGTTTGCAAAGCCCTGAAGAGCGCGAGGAGCTCAATGGCCTCTATGAGTGCATCTTGTGCGCCAGCTGTTCCACCAGCTGCCCCAGCTTCTGGTGGAACCCGGACAAGTTCGTCGGCCCCGCAGGTTTGCTGCAAGCCTATCGGTTCATTGCTGACAGTCGGGATCAGGCTACTGGTGAGCGTCTGGACAACCTGGAAGATCCTTACCGTCTGTTCCGCTGCCACACCATCATGAATTGCGTTGATGTTTGCCCCAAGGGTCTGAACCCGACCAAGGCCATCGGCAAGATCAAGGAAATGATGGTTCTGCGCGCCGTCTGAAGCCGCGAGCAAACTGAACCTTGACAGCATCCAATGCACTGATTGATGAGCGGGCTCTCAGCAAGCTGAAATGGCGTTGTCGCCGCGGCTTGCTGGAAAACGACCTGTTCATTGAGCGTTTTTTCCGGCGCTTCGAGTCCAGCCTGACCCACGGTCAAGCTCTGGGGCTGAATTTGCTGATGGATTTGAGCGACAACGATTTATTGGATCTGCACCTGGCACGAAAGCAGCTTACAGATATCAATGCGGGCCTGGATCGTCCTGAAGTCTGCGAAGTTTTAAGTATGTTGAGAGAAACCCTTGAAAGGTGAGTCATGAAGTTAGCTGAAAACAAAGCCACTCTGTCGTTCAGTAACGGCAGCCCCAGCGTCGATTTGCCGGTATACCAAGGCAATATCGGGCCCGACGTTGTCGACATCCGTAAGTTGTACGCGCAAACGGGCATGTTCACCTACGACCCGGGCTTCCTGTCCACCGCTTCCTGCCAGTCCGCCATCACCTACATTGACGGTGACAAGGGCGAGTTGCTCTACCGTGGTTATCCCATTGAACAGCTGGCTACACAGTGCGACTACCTCGATACCTGCTACCTGTTGTTGAATGGCGATCTGCCGGACGCCACCCAGCGTAATGACTTCCACAAGCTAGTCACCAATCACACCATGGTGAACGAGCAGATGCAGTTCTTCCTGCGTGGCTTCCGCCGTGATGCGCACCCCATGGCTGTGCTGACGGGTCTGGTGGGTGCTTTGTCTGCCTTCTATCACGACAGCACGGACATCAATAACCCCAAGCACCGTGAAATCTCGGCCATCCGCCTGATCGCCAAAATGCCTACGCTGGTGGCGATGGCTTACAAATATGGCGTCGGTCAACCCTATATGTACCCGCGCAACGACCTGAGCTACTCAGGCAACTTCCTGCGGATGATGTTTGGTACACCCTGCGAAGAGTACAAGGTCAACCCGGTGCTTGAGCGCGCACTGGATCGCATCTTCATTCTGCATGCAGATCATGAACAGAACGCATCTACTTCCACCGTGCGTTTGTGTGGCTCGTCGGGCACCAATCCTTTCGCAGCGATCGCTGCGGGTGTGGCGTGCCTGTGGGGTCCTGCACACGGTGGCGCCAACGAGGCCTGTCTGAACATGCTGGAAGAAATCCAGGCCATGGGTGGCGTGTCCAAGGTGGGCGAGTTCATGGAAAAGGTGAAAGACAAGAACTCCGGCGTCAAGCTGATGGGTTTTGGTCACCGCGTTTACAAAAACTACGACCCCCGTGCAAAGCTCATGCAAGAAACTTGCGACGAAGTGCTGAAAGAGCTGGGCCTGGAAAACGACCCGCTGTTCAAGTTGGCCAAGGCACTCGAGAAGATCGCGCTTGAAGACGAGTACTTCGTGAGCCGCAAGCTCTACCCCAATGTGGACTTCTACTCGGGTATCGTGCAACGCGCCATCGGTATTCCCGTGAACCTGTTCACAGGCATCTTTGCGTTGGCCCGTACTGTCGGATGGATTGCACAGCTCAACGAAATGATCAGCGACCCCGAATACAAGATCGGTCGCCCACGTCAACTGTTCACAGGCGCTGTGCGCCGAGACGTGAATCCCATCGGCAACTGATTTGCCTTGAACGAAAACAGCGCCCGTTGGCCTGACCGGTCAGCGGGCGCTGTTTTTTGCGCAAGGATCAGCGCTTGCAATAGCTAAAATCGTCGCTCCACACGAGAGGCCCCATGGGACGCACCCTTTACGACAAGATTTGGGACGAGCACGTCGTCCACACAGAAGAGGACGGAACGTCCATTCTCTACATCGACCGCCATCTGGTCCATGAAGTCACCAGCCCTCAGGCCTTTGAAGGCTTACGTGCGGCGGGACGCAAGGTGTGGCGCGTGAGTTCCATCGTCGCGACGGCAGACCACAACACGCCCACCACGGGCTGGGAGCTGGGCTACGACGGCATTACCGATCCCATCAGCAAGGAGCAAATCACCACGCTGGACAGCAATATCGCCGAATTCGGTGCTGCGGCGTTTTTCCCCTTCATGTCCAAGCGGCAGGGCATTGTCCATGTGATTGGCCCTGAAAACGGTGCAACTTTGCCGGGCATGACCGTTGTTTGTGGCGACTCACACACCTCTACCCATGGCGCTTTTGGTGCGCTGGCGCACGGCATAGGCACCAGTGAAGTCGAGCACGTCATGGCGACACAGACCTTGTTGGCAAAAAAAGCCAAGAACATGCTGGTGCGCGTTGACGGCAAGCTACCCAAGGGATGCGGCGGCAAAGACATCGTGTTGGCTGTCATCGGCAAGATAGGCACCGCAGGAGGTACTGGCTACACCATCGAATTCGGTGGCTCCGCCATTCGTGCCTTGAGCATGGAAGGTCGCATGTCGGTTTGCAACATGGCCATTGAAGCCGGCGCACGGGCTGGTTTGGTGGCCGTGGATGAAAAGACCATCGACTACGTGAAGGGTCGCCTCTTGGCACCGGGCACAGATGCAGTGACCGGTGAATTTGTGGGCGGCCCCGAATGGGATCAGGCGGCTGCCTATTGGTCCACACTGCATTCTGATGCTAATGCTCACTTTGATGCCGTCATAGAGATAGACGCCACACAGATCGTTCCTCAGGTGACCTGGGGCACCTCCCCGGAGATGGTGCTGGGGATTGATGGCCATGTGCCTGACCCTGACAAGGAAAAAGACAGCGTCAAGCGCAGCGCCATTGAGCGCGCATTGACCTACATGAACCTCGAACCCGGCAAGGCCCTGAACGACATCTTTGTGGACAAGGTCTTCATCGGTTCATGCACCAATAGCCGCATCGAAGATATGCGCGAGGCAGCGGCCATTGTCAAAAAACTGGGGCAAAAAGTCGCACGCAATATCAAGCTGGCCATGGTGGTCCCAGGCTCTGGTCTGGTCAAGGAGCAGGCAGAGCGTGAGGGCCTCGATGCAATTTTCAAGGCAGCCGGCTTTGAATGGCGCGAACCAGGTTGCTCCATGTGCCT
>JBEEJZ010000118.1:0-3840 GCA_041168905.1 Pseudomonadota bacterium
CCCATCGGATACATTCCCCCTGCCGAAGCTGAAGAAAATTACTATCGGCAACTAACCAGTCAAGCTGCGATGTCGACCTGACTTAACCCAACGGGCCTCCTTGAAACCCGGGGCGATTCATTCCGGAGGAGATCGCCAGGCTGAAGTTCATCGAAGTCGACGGCGAATTGCTCGATGTGACCAAGATGGACATTGATGACTATTTGACCGTCACTAAAACACTCGCCCCCGGACAAAAGATTCCCCAGGGCATGTTCGAAGTCATTGCTACTGAGAACAGGGTCAGGAGCATGTACGAGAGAGCCCTACTCAAGTACGACGAAGCCATCGCCATCTGGAAATCAAGGCAATGACAGCCCTTCCACCATCTCAACCACTCAGAGGACATTCATGATCAAGTCGTATTTTGTAGACGGTGACAAAGGCGGTGTGGGCAAAAGCTTTGCCTCCCGCTGCCTGGTTGACAGCTTCGTCAACTTCGAGGTTTCAGGCTTGCCGAAGATCAACAAACTGATCGTCATTGACGCAGATCCCATGAATCCGGATGTGGTGTGTGACAACGGCTATCAAAACGAAACTGTCAATGACATTGAGCTCATTGGACTGCAGCGCCCCATCAAGTCAGAAGATGACTGGCTCAATCTGATCAATGAGCTGGCTGAAACCCAGATCAATGAAACCGATGAAATCCGCCTCGTGTTCTCCCTACCGTCGGCCGCCGGGCTGTACATCACCGAATCCGTGTTGAGCTTGATGGCGTTGATGAACCCGACGCCAATCTGGGTGATGGGCACGGATGCCTCCTGTACCAATCAGCTGGAGCTTCGGGTCGGCAAGAGTCCCATTTTTTACCAACAAGGCGTGGTGCTGATCAATCTGAAACACGGCGCCGGTAAGACGTTCGAGTATTGGGACAAATCAAGCATCAGAAAAACGCTGTTGTCAGGTGACGACTACGCCTGGACCGAGCTGGAACTGCCGGCCATGATGCCTCGTGCAGCGGAACTGATCGGCTCCATGCCCCTGCACACCGTCATCGACAAGGGCAACGTGCCCGGCTCGGGTGTGGCCATCGGGACACGCACGGTCGCCCAAACCTACCGGGGCATTGCCGGACGCAAACTGGCAGCACTGGAGTCCTCAAGATGAGCGCTGAAGATGCAGGAGTAGCGAGCTCAAGCAATCAGATTTCCGGTGCGACGACTCCCCTACCCGCTTCAACTGTTACGTCACGTACACGCCGCCCCGGCACACTGATTGAAGAACTTTCAGCCCGGTTAACGCCAACGGGTTTGCCATCCGACGTTCAAAGCATTGTTGATGTGGCCGTGCGTGCCGGTATGGGAGAAAGCGACCCCAACTGGATCTGGCTCCTGCCGGTGTTGTTGCGGCAGGTGCCCGCTGCCGCCATGCGTATTGAATTTGAAGCACTGTCTGGCGCCCTCACCAAGGGGGCGCCGGCCCTGTCCAAAGCATCCAGCCACAGTGACGAAGACACATTTGAATCGATGGTGTCCATGATGACGGCCATGCGTGGTGAGCTTCAGAAGTTTCCACGCCGAATCAGTGAAACTTTAAAACCGTCCGTCATCGAAGCTGTGATGGATGCCCTGGAGTCTGCACCCGGTCGGGTCAAGGTCGAACTTGATGACTCGAAACTCCTGGACGCTGCACGAGAAACATTCATGAATCTGTACGTGCTCATCGCTGCCGGGTTGGGTGCGTTTTCCACGGTGGCGGCTTTCATCATCGGCTCTAAATTTGGTTGAAGGCGTTCGTGATGCTTGAGCTGCTGATGATGTGTGCACCCGCCGTCGACCCGGTCACCATGGCGGCCGTCGTGAAGCAAGAGTCCGCTGGCCACCCTTGGGTCATCAATAACAACACGACCAAAAAATCTTCGACTTTCAGGACCAGAGCGGAGGCAGTTGCTGCAGCCAGTTCAGCCATCCAACAGGGGGATAGTGTTGATATGGGGCTGGCTCAAATCAACAGCCAAAATTTGCCACCGCTGGGCCTGTCCGTGGATCAAGTCTTTGACCCCTGCATCAACCTGGCCGCCGCAGCGCAGATACTGTCTGCAGCCTACATCAAGTCTGGATCGCTCGTCGGTGCTTTAAGCAGCTACAACACCGGCCGGGCTGATTCAAGTCCCGGATTCGCCTATGCGCAAAAGGTCTTTGCACAAGCCGGGTCGTCTGTACCAGCCATCCCAGGTGGACATCTGGCCAGCCTGCCGAAGTTGGATGCAAAAACCTCATTAACTGACCACTCCGCAGACCATCCCGCCTCGAAGTTACCCGTTCGATTGACCGTTACGCGGACGCCATTCGCGGCTGAACTTTCGCCCGCGCAGGGCGCTTTACAAGCCGCGCGTTGGCGTTGAACCGCTTTTGTGCGCTGTCAACAATTTGCTTCTTGAGCTGCGCCAGGATAGCCCGTCCATTGGCCCCAGTGAAACCAAACGCCTCCCCCAGGTCGCTACCGGCTAAGTGATTGAGCTCGTCAATCTGATCCAGTTCCTCGCAGAAGACCTTTTCGAAGTGCAGCCGCTTTTCTAGCTGCTCGGCTTTTTCATGAGGGGATTCCAGCTCATCTTCAATGTCTAAGCCGTAAGCATCCGCATCGGCATCATCTCCTGCAGCGGCCAGACTCCGCCCACTGCCACCCACGCTTTCAAGGTTGTTGCCCCTGATCTTGTGTTTGAGCAGCTCGAACAGTGCGCCTTCATTCCCGGGCTCAAAGATGTCCAGATTTTTGTTCTCTGACTGCCTTGCGAGATAGAAAATAATAATTTCCTGCTCGATATCCTGGGCATCCTCGCGAAGCTTGAAAGACCATTTCCTCGACAATGATCTGAAATGAATTTCATCCATGATGATTCACCCTTGCTGATATCTCTTGCCCTAGCTATTAGATAACGCAATACGCCTGGAACTGATTAATTTATCAATTTGCGTGCGTATCATCACTGGTAAATCAGCCAGATCATCCACTCGCTTAAATCCAGACGCCAAGGCTTTGAGTGCCGCCTGGAGTGACTTGATGGTTATTTTCCAAGTTCGGGCAAGACCGAGCTTCTGCCATGTTCTGCTCAGCAAGAATGCCTTTTGCAACAGTTTCTGGAAATTCTGATATTTCTTGACTGCAGCCACAAAGGATGTGTCACTGTTGCAAATGGTCTTCAGGGTCAGTAGTTTTTTTACTTCCTCAGCACTCGCTGCTTTGACGATGCTGTATGCCACATCCGACACTTTCATATTGATCCCTTGAGAATGTATTGATGTGGGTAAATATACCGTGTGGCCACATTTTTGACGAACAGAATAAATCATTGAAATAAGGCAAGCCTCCAGCCAAAGTGCGGGCAAGGAACAGCCAGTATTCACGGCTAATACCCATCTGTTCTTGTAGGATTTTTGAGATGAACTGCCAGCGCAGTTAGGTGCGTGGCGTGGTTGCGAGCAGGCGGTATGCCGCATGAGCCCCCTCCAGAACACGTCTAGCCAGGAGTTCCACCGCAGGTCGGACGATGCATTGCGGCGCGCCCTGGGGGCTGACATCCTGACAGCTCTTGCGGATGACCGGGTCGTTGAGATCATGCTCAACCCTGCAGGCGATCTGTGGACCGATTCCCACTCCGATGGGATGCAGTGCATAGGCAGGATAGACCGAGTCAGAGCCATGTCCATCGTGGCAACGGTAGCTGCCATGTTGGGAACCACAGTCACTCATGACAGTCCCATTCTGGAGTGTGAGTTGCCCTTGGACGGATCGCGCTTTGAAGCCTTGATTCCTCCTGTGGTTCAGTCTCACACCTTTGCACTTAGAAAGAAAGCA
>JBEEJZ010000119.1:0-5616 GCA_041168905.1 Pseudomonadota bacterium
TGGTCACCGGCATCCACAACGAAGACACCATCGAGCAGTACCGCATCAACGGCCTGCGCCTGGGCCGCTTGTTGTACCAAGGCCGCTGGTTTGACCCGCAGTCCATCATGCTGCGCGAAACCGCCCAGCGCTGGGTGGCCCGCGCTGTGACCGGCACCGTGACACTGGAATTGCGCCGTGGAAACGACTACTCGATCCTCAACACCGAGTCACCCAACCTGACCTACGCGCCCGAGCGTCTGTCGATGGAAAAGGTCGAAGATGCACCGTTCAGCCCTCTTGACCGCATCGGCCAGCTGACCATGCGTAACCTGGACATTGTGGACACTCGTGCCAAGTTAGGCATTTATGCACACACCGGCCTGCTGTCCGCCGGCGAAGGCCCACACATCTACAAGCTGGATGGCAACGGCAAGAAGTGATCCTTGATCACTCCTTCAGAAAGCGGCCTTCGGGCCGTTTTTTGTTGCGTGCGGTTTGGTTTGCTGCGTTGTGGGTGGTGCTTTTCCGCCTTGGCACCGCGACCAGCCGGTCAGCCTCATACTCGCTGCGCTCGCCAAATCGGCTGAGCCGTCTGGCCGCGGTGCCAAGGCTGCGTTAGGGGCATATCCACAGATTGAAAAGCTTGCTGAAAAACGAACACTGCTTTTTCCTACCGACCTAGCACTGGGATTGGCACTGAGTGGATCGGCCGATTTGGCGAGCGCAGCGAGTATGAGGTCGACCGCTCAGCGCCAAGCCCAGTGCGGACCAACACCAACCAGGACGGCAACGGGCAAGGCGGGTTGAAGGTCAAATACCCGAGGCCCAATCGGCTTATAGGCTCAGAGCTTGAAACCCTGCACCCACTCGGCAATTCGGCGAGCCATGACGGGGGTGGCCTTGGGCGCTCGGATGTCCCCTGCCAACACATGTTGCCCCACGGCCTCGCTGTAATTTACGGCCTCGATCACCTTGTTCGGGCTGCTGAGACGAGCAAACACTTCTCGGGTCAAGGCTGGGTCGACGGTCTCGTCCCGCTCGGAGTACAGCATCAGCACAGGCGCTCGAAACCCCGACAAATCGCTGTCGCGCACGTGTTTGACCAAGGCCATCATGGGAAACAGTGCACGGGTGGGGTAGCGGGTCGTCCAGGCAATTTCTTCGCGAGGGTCACTCGAGGGGGTCCCACGCATCTCGCCTTCCAGGGCAAAAGCCAGCGACTGCCCCCATGGGCCGTTGATAAGCTCGGAGCGTTTGTCCTTGGGGCCGTAGTTCGGCGACACAAAAGCATAGGCGTCGGCACCTGCCAGGTCAGGATGCGTCGCCAGCCAGGTGGCGAGGGTCGCCCCAGTCGAACAGGCAATGACCACTACCTTGTCCCCCAAGGCCCTGCCTATGCGTACCGCTTCCACCGTATCGGCTAGCCAGTCCTGCACCGAGGCGTCACCCATCGCCTGCGGTTCCCTGCGGCCGTGGCCAGTGAGGCGGGTGTAGAAAACGGGCGCCCCCAGCTGCTGGGCGACCTGTTCGGCCAGAGGGGCTGTTTCCTGCCGGGTAGCGGTGAACCCATGGATGTAGACCACTGCCCAAGGCGCTTTATGCCCAGGCTGCCCTTGCCACACCACCTGTTTTTCGACGCCCGGGCGCAAGTCCTTCACCGCAGACTCACTGGCGGTGAGCCAGGCGTCCAGTTGGGTTGCGTCGACAGGCGGGAGGGCGCGATGGGTCGGCACGTCGGGTCCAAACGTATTGCGGGGCCCTGAAAAAATCACCAGGATCAACAGCAAAACCGTTGCGCTCAGCCCGATCAGCAGGCGACGGCGCCAGCGGGGTTTGGGATGGAAGTTGAGCGACCTCATACCACCACCGGCTCTGGCTCCAGGCGGATGCCGAAGCGCTCGTAGACGCTGGTCTGGATGGCTTTGGCCAGCGTCATGACTTCACCCCCAGTAGCACCATCGCTGCCATCGGGCTGACGTCCACCCCGATTGACCAGCACCAGTGCCTGCTTCTCAAACACACCCGCTTGGCCCACGCTCTTGCCCTTCCAGCCACAGGCGTCGATCAACCAGCCTGCGGCCAGCTTGACCTGCCCATCGTCCAGCAGGTAATGCACGATGCCGGGCTCGCGGGCAATGATGTCCTCGCATTGATGGGCCGACACCGTCGGGTTTTTGAAAAAGCTGCCCGCATTGCCAATGACATCGGGGTCGGGCAATTTGGCACGGCGTATGTCGCAGACCCATTCATAAATCTGGCTCGCAGTCGGCGTCTGCACTCCCGTCTGGGCCATTTTTTTCTCCAGGTCAGCGTAGCCCAGCACAGGTTTCCAAGGTTTGGGCAAGCGCAGTCGCACGCGCACGATCACGGCACGGCCCGCCAGACCCATACCGATGGCGCCGCCCGGGCTCGCGGCCGGAGCTGGCACATGCTTGAAGACGGAGTCCCGGTAGCCGAACGAGCACTGCGCCGCATTCAAGGTCAACATCTGCCCGGTTTGCAGGTCAAACGCATCCAGCGACTCAAAGCGGTCTTGCAACTCCACCCCGTAGGCGCCGATGTTTTGCACGGGCGAGGCACCCACCGTACCGGGGATCAGCGCCATGTTCTCCAACCCAAAGTAACCTTGCTCCACTGTCCAGCGCACCAATTGGTGCCAGGATTCACCTGCGCCAACTTCCACAATGTAGGCCTTGTCAGTGTCCTCCAGCAGGCGCATGCCCTTGACTTCCATCTTCAAGACCAGGGGTTTGACATCGCCAGTCAGCACAATGTTGCTGCCGCCGCCCAGCACAAATTTGTCTCGTGCCGCAAGATCAGGATCAGTCATCACATCCTCCAGATCCTGAAGGGTGCGCACCCTCACCAGTTGCTGGGCCTTGGCCACAATATGGAAGGTGTTGTAGGCCTGCAGGGGAACATTTTTCTCGACTAACATGCCGGGATTGTCGCATCGGGGTCGCATTGGCCCCTTGCGTCGGACCGGTGCATGGGGGTCCTTTACACAAGGCTGGCCAGCCCCACCGAGCCAGCAGCTTCTATTTTGAGAGTCCATTTCATGCCTTCATTTGACACAGTGTGCGAAGCCAATTTGGTTGAAGTCAAAAATGCAGTGGAAAACACCGCCAAGGAAATCGCCACCCGTTTTGACTTCAAGGGCACGGCCGCCGCCATCGATATCAAGGACAAGGACATCACCCTGATCGGAGACGCGGAGTTTCAGCTCACGCAGATCGAGGACATCTTGCGCAACAAACTCACCAAACGCGGCGTGGATGTACGTTTCCTCGACCTGGGTGATGTGCAAAAAATGGGCGGGGACAAGGTCAAACAGCCGATCAAGGTCAAAAACGGCATCGAGGCCGAGCTGGGCAAAAAAATTCAGCGTCTCATCAAGGACAGCAAGCTCAAAGTACAGGCATCCATTCAGGGCGATGCCGTGCGTGTCAATGGCGCCAAGCGTGACGACCTGCAAGCGGCCATGGCCCTGTTGCGCAAGGACATCACCGATGTCCCTCTGAGCTTCGACAACTTCCGCGACTGATCGCACGGCCAAGCGATACGGGACGGCCAGCAACATGGTGGTACAAGACGAGAACGAGTACGAGGACTTGCTCAGTCTATGGTCTGACCTGGAGTCGGGCCTGGGGGTGATCCTCAGCAGCCCGTCGAGCTGCCAGGAATTCAAGGACCGGGTTGAGCAATACGACCGCTGGCTCTCGGACCTGCTGGCCAGAGACACCGACCTGGGCTTGTACCTGCTGTTTCAATTGGCCATCAACTCCCCGGTGGGCTACAGCGCATCGCACGCGCTGGTCTGCGCCGTGCTCTGTCATCTGATTTCCGCGGAGCTTAGCCTGCCCCAAACGGAGCGAGATAGCCTGGTCAGGGCAGCACTGACCATGAACATCGGCATGACAGCCCTGCAAGATGTGCTGGCGGATCAGGTCGAAAAACCCAGCGCCGAGCAGCAGCTCGTGATTCGCGCCCACCCGATGACGGGTGGGCTGATGCTCAATCAGCTGGGCGTTTCGGATGCCCTGTGGCTGGATATCGTTTCTCGCCATCACGACGAAAGCGTCAAAATTGCGTTGCGGGACCTGCCCGCCGCCGCACGCCTGAGCCAGGTGCTGCGGCTGGTGGATCGGTATGCCGCCATGATCAGCCCACGCAAATCCCGTTCAGGCCGAACAGCCGCCGACTCGGCACGGTCGATTTTCGACAGTCCGGACCCACAAAACGACGAGGTGGCGCAAGCCCTGCTCAATGTGGTGGGCATGTCCCCACCCGGCACTTACGTACAGCTTGACAGTGATGAAGTGGCGGTGGTGATGCGGCGGTCCCGGGTGGCCAACCAGCCCCATGTGGCAGTGGTGGTCAATGAGCAGGGCAACTTCATGCGCCAGCCCCGCCTCCATCGCACGGCACAGGGTGGCGCTGCCATTCGCTCAGCCCTGCCTGCATCGGCTGTGAGTGAACCCATCAACCATTACCGCATCCTGCAACTGGGCGAATACGCCGCTCAGGCGGACTGAAACAGGTCCAGGCGTCAGCCTTTTTTCTGGCCCAGGCGCGACTCGGTGCCTTTGGCCAAACGGCCTATGTTGGCCGCGTGCCGCCACACCAGCAACAAGGCCATGACCGACATGCTGAGCAAAATACTCTTGTCCAGGTACCAAGCCACGCCGGAGCCAAAAAGGTAATAGACCGGCGCAAACAAGGCGGCCACCAGGGAGGCCAGGGACGAATATCGGAAGAAATACGCCACGATGACCCACGTGGCACAGGTGGCCAGGCCCAGCACACCGCTAAAACCCAGAATCACGCCCAGCGCCGTGGCCACGCCCTTGCCACCCTGAAAACGGAAAAACACCGGAAACAGGTGGCCCAGGAAGGCAGCCAGGCCTACCATGGCGGCTGTGCCATCGCCCAAGCCCACGGGGGGGCCGTAGATCCTGACCAGTACCACTGGCAGCCAGCCCTTCACACCATCGAGCAACAGCGTGGCGATGGCCGCCTTTTTGCTGCCCGAGCGCAACACATTGGTTGCGCCCGGGTTCTTGCTGCCGAAGGTGCGCGGATCGCTCAGGCCCATGGCACGGCTCACAATCACGGCAAACGACAGCGAGCCTGCGAGATAAGCTGCCAAAGTGGCCAAGAGGGGCAACAGTGTGGTCGAGGTGGACACGTGTTTCTCCTGCTCAAAACCATCAAATGGCGGGGTCGCGCAGATCCCAGCGCACCGCATCGAGCTCAGCCAGTACCTCGGGCGTGAGTTCAATGCCCCAGGCATCTATGCATTCATCCAGCTGGGCCACGGTGGTCACCCCCAATAGGGTGCTGGCCACGCGCCAACTACCGTAGCAAAAAGCCAGCGCCAGCTGCGTGGGCGTGAGCTCGTAGCGGCGGGCGATTTCGTTATAGCGGCGGGCTGCCTTGAGGGAGTCTTCGCGTCCCCAGCGCTGCTTCTGCATGGACTCAAAAATGCTCATGCGCCCGCGCGGCGCTTCAGGGCTCGTGAAACCCGTTTGGTCGTATTTGCCGGTCAGCAAACCAAAACCCAGCGGTGAATAGGCCAGCAAACCTACCTTCTGGCGGTAGAGCACCTCATCGAGGCCGTTGTCCACGGCCCGG
>JBEEJZ010000120.1:0-17854 GCA_041168905.1 Pseudomonadota bacterium
CTGCATCTATGCGTTCACCTGAACCGGCATCCTGTCTCATCGCTGTGGCGTACGCGATATCTGCCCCTTCTGGCATCGCGGCAGCTGCGATGATTTCCAGCAATAGCTCCCTGACTTCTGAATTGCTGATGCCCTTTTCCCAAAGACGCAGTACCTCCGGCCCAAGTTCAGGGGCAGCGAATCGATGGACTTGCAAGCGTGGCACATGCATGCCGCGCCACTGACCATCACCGTATCGGGCGACATACGCCCTTAGCGCGTTGGCACGCATTTCAATCGTCAACGACTCGGGGTCGCCATGATTGAGCAGCACATCGGGTTCGCGCTCACAAACTTCGGCGTAAATTTCCGGCCGGCTGATGGACAGCCACGCAGCAACAGGACGCATGGATGGCCGCACAACCCTGTCTCCATACGGAGACTCAGCAAACAACATGCGTTTGACGGCCTTTACAGACATGCCTCGAGCTAATAGCTCAGAGAAGCGATGGGCAGCTAAGTATTCAACAACTGATCTGTGATGGAAGCGAACTCGTCCATATCCGGCAAAGCCAAAAAGCGCCCGCTCAAGCAAAGTCTTTTGTTCAGGGCCGGACCAGCCCGTCAAGATCACAGCTGGGTCGATGGCGGTACCTGGCTCACCGCTTCTGTCAGCTTCTGCGCTATGGCGAATCGTGAGCTTTCGAGTCAATAGCATTGCCAAAGACAACCGACTGGCGCCCTCCAACGCCCGCGCGTCTGTGAGGTCCGTCGCCTCTCTGTCATTTGATCTTGGCTTCAACTTGACGCTGATGTTGTGGGCAACTTGCTCTCTGTGAGTTCGAATGCGGTGGTGATCTCGCCAATCAGCACATAACTCAATCAAATCTTGGGGGCGCCTTGCGAACTCCTCGGCGTTGCGCTTGCGGATGTCCTCCAGCATCGCGTCAGCGTCGGTTACCCCCGCTTGCTCAGCAAATGCTCGCATCTGCTCACCCGACAGCGGCATGAGTGCCACACAACGCCAATCAACTGGTTTGTCTTTTTCTTCAGCCTTTGAACGATGCATTGCAATGTCCGCAAAGGCTTGTTCACTGGCTTGAGCAACACTGAAATTCGGGACCGGTAGCAGCCTTTCCAACAACGCTCGCTCAATGGGGATGGGCCGCGACGTGATCACCACCTTAAGGCGCCCCATCTGACCGTCAACGGCCCGCTTAAGTCGCTTGAGTGCATTTTCAAGGGTGCCTAGCGTCAGCTTCAGCTCATCGATTGAGTCCAAAAACACGATGGCGACATCGGACTGAGAGACACGCCAGGCCTCAAATCGCCTCAGTTCCTCGGGGTCCAACAACTCGCATGGATCATTGCGAGACAGTTCTGCCAATTCAAAGAAAAATGCTGGCTCGCCTGCAGCCCATCGTTCATCACGCTCCGCCCGACACTCATGCGTCTTTCCTGCGCCCGCTTCTGAGACGATGAGCACACGCGGTGACTGCAACAAATCACGCCATCTAGTCTCGCTCTTTATACCCATCCTGGCAAAGACAGCGGCTTGCTCGGCGGCATCCTCAACCCCTTCTTTGAGATCGTGAAAGCTACGGTGGATGCGTACTTTTTTGTGACTCATATGCCATCAATCAATTGCTGTGGGGCGATCGCCCGCACTCTACGCATCTTGCTCGCTTCTATGCCAAAGACTTACATTGACTTTGCCACGGGCAATATTCTCAGGCGCGAAACAATGAGAGGGCGCCATGAATGCGCTGAAAACTCCCAGCACGCATGAGAAGTCCCGCGCCCTGGCAGCGCTCACGACCTATGACGGGCACCAGGTACACCGGCCAGCACAGGGCGGCGGCGAGTTGAGGTCGACCAGGCTCACAGACCAATGATCTCTGTGTGCATCTTCTCACTTTCTGGCTCGACCAGGCCGAGCTTCAAGCCGCGCTGTTTCCCTTCGCGAGCCGCGAGGAACAATTGCAGGGCCTTGCGAAGAATCTCGCTCTTGTTCGTTTCGGCCTCTTCGGCTACACGGTCTATCTCTCGATTGAGGTCATCAGACAGGACGACGTTGAAGCGGACACTCATGACGTACTCCGTTGGATGCGTTTGAATGTGTTTTGATGCGTCATCCATACACGCAATTTTCATTGCCCAGTGCGTCAGGGGCGTATTGAGTGCAGGCGATGTAAGTCTTGACTGGGCAAAGTCACGACGGGTTGGAGCGACGGATTGCAAGACTTTCTGGCTTGCCATAGTGCAGAGGCATGCGGGACGCGATGAAGGACAGCGCGTATCAACAGGGACTCACCGCACTACAACCTTTAGATCTTGCCCATTCTGCTGACGGATGATGACCGTCCCATCTGCTTGCTCGACACGGCTTGCAACGCTCAACAGAGCAATCGCTTTGCGCAGGACCTCTGCCTTCGTGCTGACCTGGTAATGGCGCCTCAGCTTCTCCAATGTCTGGTCAGTCTTGATGTCAACGCTAAAGCGGGTTACGGCCATGACGCACTCCTGTCTTCCGGGCAAATCCATAACGTCGTCCACCCCAGGCTTCGCGAGCATTTCACGCTAGCGCGTTGGGCATTCCGCAACCACTGCAGAGCAGAGTTGCACCTTTTCGTCGACTAAACACAAATACCTTTGCTCCTGAACCGCCGATCGAAGGTAACGCACGAGCGTTCGGCAAACAAGTCTACAACTTTCAAGGCAACGGCAAAGTTTTTTGACACCTTTCGAGTCATTTGCTATTCTTTTATGCATGCCGACATCGCAAACGTCAGACAAAAGCGAGCTTGAAGCCCAATGCCATGAACTTCGACGAGTGGCAGAGAACAACGGCCTCACGCAGCAGATGCTTGCTTCTGCATTGCGAATGAGCCAAGCGCAAGTCAGCCGGATCCTCTCAGGACAGCTGAAAAGACGGTCGAGGCACTTCGAGCTGTTATCCGTTTATGTGTCTCGATACCGTCGATCGGTGGACGTGAAGATGATCATAGAAAGCAAACCCCTGCTTGCAGCCATTTCCGAAGCATGGGACGGGACACCAGAGCATGAGGTCGCCCTGGCTGCGGTCATTCGGTCTCTAGCCAGATTGCAGGGCGTCGATACTAGAAGGGATGTCTAAAAGTGACACAACCATTGCTACTCCCACCTGAAGATGACGAGCTGGCCATTGGCCACGCACTTCGATTAGCAAAGGTGAATGACCTTCCGGGAAGCAATCTCCCTGCGACGCTTCGTGCACTGGTTCCAGACACTGTCCAGAGACCAGCCAGAAACTTACCGTTGGCCAGCGCGCTCGCCCTGTTGGGTGGCATGCAGCCAGGTGAGTACCTTCAACGGCACACTGCAATCCCCGTGCTGAGGTTTACGACATGGCCAAGCGAAATCGCGCCACACAGCCAAACGACAACAGAGATAGTTCGCTCTTTTGCCATGAAAGTCCCTCGTGGTAGCGGACTCATCTGCCCGGATTGCGTTGAGGCACAAGTTCGTGAAAAGGGCTTTTCTTGGTATCGCCGCCGTCATCACATGTTTGGCGTGGACTGGTGTGTAGACCACGGAACGCCACTGCGTGAAGTATCAGATCCGAAGCCCCTGTCAAAGCTACCCGCTGACTGGCTACGGTCCGGTAAGTTAACAGCCCTGCCGAATTGCACGGGGCAACTTGAGAATGCCCCCGAGTTCGTGCAAAGGTTGGTCGCGGTGTCAGCGAAGGCCTATAGCTTGACTGAGCCTGTGAGCGATCTGCTATTGAAATGTCTATGCAGTGTGCGAGCCAAATCGATGGGCTTGAGGCTTATCTACTCAGAGAATAAACCGACGCTTAGCGACAAAGTGCTCCAACTGGCACCAATGGCATGGGTAAGGGCCCACCTTAATGGACTTGAAGTCAAGACGCCAGGTGACTACTTTAGAGAAGTGGACGATCTGCTTTTCGCGCAGACGCATGCCACAGCACTGGCCGCACTGCTGGGGCTCGCGACGCTGTTCGAAGATCCCGTTGACAGACTAGAACGCCTCGTCCATCAAGACCCACTCGTATTTCATTGAGTGATTGCATGCCCGACCATTAATGATCACGGTTTGACATCGTGTTTTTCAACAGGTCTGCTGCACTAAGCCCCCCTTTGCGCGAAGTCGGGAGCTCGACGACGTCCGCCTTCTTTCTTCTCGGTGATGAACTCTCAGGCTTTCCATCAAGGACGGCTTTGAGGCGATCCAGGTTTTTGCGCTCAGACAGATTCAAGGAATCGAGCATGAGCGCGTGGTTGATGCGCTTTTCCTCGTCCCGCTGCACTTTGGCTGAAGCCATTTCTAGGCGGTTGAAATCATCGCCAAATGGACACCAAATGTCTGATCGTCCGCGTACAGGCTTTCCCTCAATCGATTGCCTCTTCAGATCTCGAATGTCGCGGTGATATGACTCACTCAAGTTCTTCTCAAACGCGCCCCGGATGTGTTCGATTCTCAGCTTAGTGTGGCCCTTTTCGCGCATGAATCGATAGCTCTCAATGGTCAACTTCCATACCTTGCGTTTGATCCCTAGCGTCATGGTTGCAAAGTCACCCATGAACTGGCATAAGCTCCCATCTAGCACATCCCTCATTACAACGTCATAGGCCCGAAGCAGACGACCAAGGCCATCGTCATCCAGACCAAGCGGCAACAGGACCAATGGCTTGGCGAGTAGCCTATCTTGATCTTCGTTATTTCGCTTCAGCAGCTTGTGACAAAGGCTGTAGTTCGCGCAGTAGATCAAAGGCACCTTTAAATAGCTCGCGAGTAGAAGGAACTGTGTCACCTTTGCGTTCGCCACTGAACTCTGCGTCATGAACTGCATCTCATCGACAACGCTAGCACATAGGCCAGATCGATAGCTAAACCTTGCGGCGCGGCGAACCACTTCGGGGATCCCTGTCCTGCCAATGCCTGATCGAGCGGAATCACGCTCGTCATTGACTTTGTCATTCCTGACCTCAGATGGCAGCCATGGCTGAAGGAGCTCAGCGAAGTTGGTGTTCCCATTTACTCGAATCAGCACACTTGATCGAGTCAAAATCTTCCCATTGGTGATAGGCAGATTCAGATCTAACTGCGCGTCATCTGGTAGGGCTCGAGCCAAAGCACTAAGTAGCGCAGACTTGCCTGCCCCAGCTAGACCAGTGAAACAAACCGGAGCAGGTGACAGCACGTCAATCTCATCAGCATGTAGCTGAGCTATGTATGTTCTTAAATCTGGATAGGCTCTGACAGAGTAGGAATGAGCCTGCTTTACGAACCTCACAAGGATGTCGAGCTCGACCTCGGTCAGCACCATGAGTTCGCTCAACGCAAGTTCCAGTGCGGATACAGCCAGGTGCGTAGGTCTGTCCAACAGCCCCTGAAGAAAATTTGGCTGGATCTCTGCCCTGCTGCGTATTGCCTCACGATTGAGCAGACCTTCAAAGCGCGCTGTCCACGGCGACGATTTGCCACTCATGCAGTTCTCCTGGAGTGAATGACAATATCCTTGACCATCTTGGCTTGACTCTTTGATTGCGCCGTTCGCCTCTTTGCCGACCCTATCTTCAGCTTGGACTCATCCATCTCCACGCCAAATTCCACGGCAAATTCTTGCGCTGCCTCCGCATAAACTGCCTCTGCATGGGTCCGGAAGTCTGACTTCATTTCCCTCAGCTTCTGGTTCAGTGCATCAAGCTCGCACAGGGAGATATGAAGCTGCTCTTCATCCTCCCTTAAGGCCAATACCCCAGCCAACTCGATGAGTCGTCCCTGCCATTCGACGAAGCAGTAGCGAATCGACAAGTCCAGCATGTATCCACCCAGGGTTACCTCTAGTCCACTGGCCGCTACGCTCTGCAAAATCCCCGTTTGTTTGAGTTCATCAGACGTGTACCGTTGAAATCCCCTGTAGATGCCGTCTGCCCTGGCGACCAGCTTTACAGGCGTCAAGAACGATCTGACTGCATCCTCGAACGACATTGGTCTCAGACCGTTACGACCTACCTCGGCCAGCTTGTTGAATAAATCCAAGGGGGTGATGCGGTCAGCCACCTTGACCCGCAGGGGCGTCAAATGACCCGAGATGTCTCGCGCATCGTTCATCGAGACGGTATCTTTGATCTCCCGCCTCACTATTTCGATCAGCGGCAATTTGGTAACCCGATGCGTAGGTCGATCCCGCATTTGCACGCTCCTAGGATGCGAAGACTCAATCGTTGCTTTTCCTTGACCAAACCCAGTCGGGGGCATTGCAGATATCACGGGATTTCCCAACTCGGTATTGGCCTTTGCTGAGTTACCACCACCTGCACCTCGATCCGTCACATGATCATCACTGACGCCCATTGATGGCCAAGCCTCATCGTCAATCGTGATACCAACAAGGCGCCCAAAAATGGATTTACGTATGGCAGCGCAGAACATGGCCATGCGATACGCTGCTGCGGACTCCCCGTCCAACGCAAATCCCACTCCAAGAATCATCCCCGTCGCAACGTCGATGATTCGAACCACAACCAACGCAGGCAACGGGTTCTTTCCATCCGGTCCTATGACTACCTCGACGACCCAGTACCCATCCGCTTCGGTCCGCTCGCCGATGTTGGCAACTGCTTCACTGTAGCGGCCCCGTGAAGGCATCAACTCCTCCCGAACATAGGCGCGGCCGTGGAGTCGTTCCTGTATCGCAGCTCGGCCATATAGCTTCTCTAGCCGGTACACAAACTGATCGTAGGTCAAGAATGCGTTGCCATCTGGTCTGATCTGACGTTTCACTCCGTGCTGATCCCTGACGGTCGACGTTCTCCAAAGCTGTGCACATACCTTTCGATAGATTCCTCGCTGGGTCATACCGAGGCGTGCCCATTGTTTCCATGCAAACTCGATGTCATCTATTAACGCTTGGTCCGCGCTCTTGAAGCCATGCTGGGCACCAACACCAAGCGACTTAACTCCTGGCTTCAAACCGGGATGATCCTTTCGCTCCCAACGGCCAATGTTCTGGACCTGATAGGAGATAACGTTTCTGTTTCGGCCGTACAAAATGAACGCAAAAAACTCGGCACGGAATCGCTTTTGATTCTGCTCCGGCTTGCATCCACGTGCATAGCGGTTCAACACCTTGATAGGGTTCGGATCCGCAAGCAATAATTTCAAGCCATCGAGTAAGGGCTCAAAGTGCCTAAGAACTGCATCCACTCGCTCGGTGTGTTTTATCTTTTTTCCTTTGTATCGATTCTGCTCTGTTCCCTCTACTGAGTAGGTAAGGCCTGAGCACCACGGAGGTAAGGTCGCTTGCAATGGCTTGACCTGTATGAGCCCGTTCTGTATTGCGTGGTCAAAGTCGTCACCATGAATTTCCAACAAGATGACTTCTGGCGGGGGGTGATCGACGCGCTGTGACACACCAACTCTGCCCGGTTCTCTCTCTACGAATTGAACCAACCTAACCTTCTCGCTTCGAACCAAGAAGTGATAGGTCAGTCCAGACAGGAGATTCTTGAAACCGTCCGGAGCGTGCAACTGCGTACCGATCATAATGTGATTTGCCACGTAGCTCACCTCCGCCACCAGCTAGAGAAATGTGAATCAAGCGACTTAGCTGGAGGATGCAATGGCCCGTCCATTAGGATGGGGCGCCACAGGTCACAAGGTATGACCTTGTCCCATATCGCCTTGCAGACCTCAATTTGATAGTCAAAGAGCGAGCCACCGTAGCGCCCATGAAAATACCGCATTGTTTCGAATAACGGGGCTTCCAGTGCCATGCGTGCTTTGACAGTCTGAATGAACTCCTCTTTCACCAGCTCATGCAGTGAACTTTCCCGAAGCTTGTACGGATAGAGCGATCGAAGGTTATGTTTGACATGCGGAGGGATGTCTGTGTTGGCAACATGAATCGTGCGAATTCCGGCGTCGCGATATAGCTCTTCTTCGATCAGAAGTCGGGCTTGATGCTCTTCATCGGTTTTCCGTAAACGCACCGGCGAGCGGCTATTGAATGCCTTCTCAAAGTCTTCAGCCGATTGCTTGATGCACCAGTTCACGGCATACACTCCGCCGGGATCTCGACAGAAGTACAACTGGTCTGACAGCAGCGGGAACGCAACGACTTTGGTTCGGCCCGTAGCCTGGTCAGGCACGCGAATAGTGGGATGAAACTGAAGCAGTCCGAGCCGCTCGGCCGCCATGATCGTCCCGCTGTGGGCGGCGGCGTAAGTCTGCGTCACTCCAGGGCAGCCATGTATGAAGCCAGCAGAAGGCTCGGGATGCATCATTCGACTCTCGTGCAAGTCGAAGAACCGTCCCATGTGGCTTGCCAGTAAAAAGGCGTAGAGCTCGGGCTCGCTCATGCAGTGAACTTTCCTGCCGAGCTGAAAACTCTTGACCGTTGCAGGCCTACTTTCGTCGGGTGCTTCGTACCTTGTGGCCAGCTGACCAGGAACGTATCCTGCCCCCCACTGCGGGGGATCTTGTCGCTCGCGAATGTTTCGCTCACGAACCGCTACTGCGCGGGTTCGCCTCATGGGGGAGACTCCTGCTCACACTGGCATCTTTGACCAGTAAGGTGGTGATCCCAAAGCACGAACTCGAACAACCGCCCAGACTTGACATTCCGGGAGATCAGTTGCACATTAACGATTAGAAGCGTCCAGCTTTACCGCACGTTCAGGCGGCCTGTCACTCTTGGCGGAGTGGCAGGCCGTTGTGCTTTGGAGGAAACGAATTAGCTACGGCTGCTAGTTCATGACCACCTCCAGGGGTAGGTTGCCCTCAAGCGCGGGCTTCAGGCCCAGGGCAACAGAGATGCGATGGGCCTCGCCACGGCGACCTCTCGTACGTCCTGCCAGTACCGAGTAGACGTTCTCGCGCCGGAAGTTGTGGGCCTTTGCCCAATCCGAAACGCTTACCCCCTGCAACTCAAACAATCGAAGAACCTCGCCTCGAGTTCGGACAACTGTTGCTTCATCATTCAACATAGTGCGCTCACATCGTTGCATGTTTTGAATCATTGTATAGAATACTAGCAAATGTTCAACTTACAAGACATTGGTCGCCGACTCCAAGAAGAGCGAAAGAGACGCGGGTTGTCGCAATCCGAGTTGGGCGAACTCGCGGACATTAGTCGTGCCGCGCAAGCGGCCTACGAGGCCGGCAGAAACGCGCCGGACGTGATTTACGCGCTGAAAGCTTCCGAGGCGGGCCTTGACATGGACTACGTGCTCACCGGACGTCGAGCCGCCGAGACTGCCTGGGAGAAGTTCGATTGGGACCTTGCTACCGAGGTCATGGTCGGCATTCACACCGTCTCCGGCGAACTCGGGCTCACGATCAGTCAAGACAAGCAGATCGCGCTGCTCAAGTTGCTTTACCGCTTGGCTGCCCGGGATCAAGCTACAAAGTTGGACACGAACACACTCCGAGACGTACTTCGACTCGCTGCGTAGGAAGACACGCCATGCCGCACAACGATGACCTCACCAACGAAACCGTTCAACTGGTCCGCGAAGTCTTCGCCGAAGCGAAAATTGGGCAACCAACGCCGGGCCGAGACGATGGTAGCGACGAGGTGCGCGCAGCACGTTGCCGAGTCGACGGCTTGTTTGGAAAAGGCATGCTGACAATTGCCATCATCCCAAGCGTCTTCAGCCTCTCCCCAAAGCTCGACTCGTGGTTTAGCTTCATCTTCTTGATGTTTGGTTTGGTCTTCGCGCTGATCGGTACCTTTTACATAGACCGAGCCACCAATGAGGATAGGAAGTTGATTGCCGCTCGATGAACTGATCGGGTCGCGCTGTGAATGCTCAACCCGACGCCCGGCTCTTTGAATCCATTGCCCTGGCCGACTGGCTACCCGATGAGACATTGTTTTCGTGGGCAAGCAGGTATCACTTAGTCTCATGCAACAGACTTGCATCGGCAACCACTCAAGCGCTATTTGGGCACAAGTATCTCGGAAGTGCGCATGACTTCCCAGCTCGCATCGACACGTTCGTCGCGAGGACCCAGGGATCCATTGGGTCGGCAGCAACGCTGATTCAGGATCGGACGCTTTTGCCGTTCTTCCTCCCCTTCAACTATCCATCGCTTGATGTCGTTGCCATCGATGCATTGCGCGGGGCATCTACAGGATCATTGAAGTTCAGGCTTGGCTTGCTCACGAGCCACTTCAGAGCGCACTTTCCGCTAAAGGCGTGCATTGACTGCATGGCTGAAGACCGGCAGCGTTTCGGACTCGCTTACTGGCACCGGCCTCATCAACTTCCTGGTGCATGGCTTTGCCTAAAGCACAACCGACGCCTCTCTGAATCCTTGTTGAAGGCCACCGGAGCGAAACGGTTCGGATGGACTCTTCCGGTAATCTCCCAACTCCGCACGATGAGGCCTGAGCAAGACAGTGACATCGCATCAGATGCGCGGACAGCACTCCGACGGCTTTCGATGGCTGCAAACAGCTTGTGCTGCATCCAGATCGGGTGGCACTTTCATCGCGACGTCGTCGCCAAGTGCCACCTAGCTCGCTTAACTGATCTCGGTCTGGTGACCGGTTCGGGAAGACTCAAACCAAAAGACCTAGGTCAATCGTTCTACGCGTTCGCGTCAAACTTGGCGTCTATCGATGAGTTCAGGCGGATCGCACCCGATGTCGGGGGATCAACAACGCAAGTGACTGGGTTCCTGTACCGGGCAGATCGGATCACACACCCACTCCGGCACTTGTTGATGATCGCTTGGCTCTATGAAAGCTGGGACGACTTCATGTCGACCTATGAGCACCATTTGCATCACGTAGCGTACCCCTTGAATGAGTCTGGTCCAGCTGGACCACCATCATTGACTGGCGATCAGTCACTGCGCGAGAGTTGCATCAAGCTCGCACAACAAGAAGGGGCCACATCATCGGCCATCGCCAAACAACTGAAGGTGACTGTGGCTACGGTAATGGCACACCTGACCGCTGCTGGGGTCCAGCCTAAGCGGAGACCCAAGCTACTGGACAGCGAGAAACAGGCACGTCTTCACAGACTTCTGCGACAGGGTGCTGTGAAGGCAGAAGTGGCCCAAGACATTGGCATCTCCATTGGCACGGTCACTCGGTTCCTGTTAACTGAAGTCGGGCTGCACGAGCAGTGGCGCGCCGTACGGTTTAAGCATGCGCAGACGCATGCCAGATCGACCTGGTCAAAGCTGTTAAGCCTGAACCCCACGGCAACGATCAAGCTATTGCGTGCCATTTCACCAGAGGCCTACGCCTGGCTATACCGAAATGACCGAGCTTGGCTCACGGATACAAACAGTCTGCGACCCACGCCAAAGCACATACCAAAGTCGCCAGTGGATTGGCAGGCTCGGGATCAAGCGCTTTGTGCGCGCATCCAATCGTCTTTGGTCCAAGCAGACTTAGCGAGGAGGGGTAGCCGCATGTCAGTCCCAGAACTAATCCAATTCGTTCCTGAGCTGAAGGCCTACCTCAATCAGTTGTCCCGGCTACCGATGACTCAGCGCGAGCTGGCCAAGATCACTTACCGTCGAAACAGAAAAATCGACAAACTATTGTTCCAACCGGATTGACCGAAGGTCACATCAAGCATAGGTGTGGCATGAGATTGGGAACGGAGAGGACATTTCCACCTATCGTCAAGACATTCAAGCTAAGCAAGTGTTATTGAGCTTTTAGGGCTTTGCCGATCAACATGAACGTCGAGTGCGTGCCATGCCCGGTCAAGACGCCCTTCCGTAAGTCGCCCTGTTCTCAGGCACAAAAGCGTCATTTAAGCCTGAGCGCAGCCTTCCACTGAGGCGCCTGCCACTCCCACACGTGAACCTCTTCAAACGTCTTGGGCAACAACATGCGCCCAATCTCAACACTGGCACACAGCGGGGTCGCAGGATGTATGTGAAGAACTCGAACGCCAGCGCGCGCAAGGCGCATCAGAAAATCGTTGAAATCCCGCCTGAACGCCTGAACGTGTGATTCTGTGCGGATGATCGCGCGGTTGGGATCGACCGCCCGGAACTCAACCACAGGTAAGTCCGCAGGATGGTTTGTACGATTCGATATGCTCACCACGGCAGCCACTTCGGGCGGCATCACCTCTGGCACCTCATACGCGAACTGGGGTGCCGGGCATTCTGGCCGTTTGTCCCACAACCACCGCTCACCAGGCAAGTCCAGCACGGTGGCCTCCAACTTGTCCCCGAGCAGCGCACCGAGCTTCATCAACATGGGGATGGGCGCGAAAGCGGCAACCGTCAGATGTGTCGGGCCATTTCGCGCGGTAATCTCCGGCAAGATGTTCCGCTCGTAGAAGCTGGTGACGATGCGCTCAGCACGCGGCCAGAACTCTGCTGAGTTGTCCTGAACATCGAAATCGCTCTTGTCGATGTGAATGTGCCGCCCCACAGGAAAACGCGTGTAGGCACTGTTCTCCAACATCGCGTGGTGGATCTCTTCGACGTCAATGACCGGAGCATGTGCCCCCACCGGGAAGGCCATGATGATAGGCAAGCTCTCCTTGACCCCGGTAGCCGAATAGATCAATTGAATGCGGGCCTCATGGTCGCGCTTCATCGACCGAAGCTCTTCGGTACTGTATTGATTGTGCTTACCGTTGCGATCGATGCGGCTGTGGCAGTCAAAGCAGGCCAGCATCAAATTGCCGGGATCCTTGGCCAAACGCTCAGACTCACCTGGCACTCCCCGCGCACCGCTAGGGCTGTCGGCAATGATGTGGGCGTGCTCACCAACCATGCACTTTTGCTTGGTCAAGAAGTCACGCCCAACAGGCTTGCAACACCCACGAAACTCACAACGCCCGGCCGCAGCCACCCAAAGGTCACGACGCACGTTCACGGGTATGTAGGCACGATCCTGCGTTCTAGCCATTTTTTGTCTCTTCCTTCAACTCTTTGAATTGCCCTCGTCGGCTCAAGCACCAGACACGGATGCACCGTGTGCCGACAACGAGAAAAAACAAGCGCTCACCGTCAAAGGAGTCAGTTGAAACCGCCTGCTGCCAATCGGCCCGGTCAGTCGCGCTAGGCGTTGGGTCTTCCTCTGGGTGCGTGTGCCACAACCCAAGATAGGCTGCTGTATTGGCACTTTGCCGCCATCGCTCCTGGGCCAGTGCCTCGTGTTTCCTTGAACGAAAGAAGCCAAACCTGCTTCGACGATCGGTACTCTGAGGCGTGGTCACTTCGTCAATCACGATGTCAGACGTGTCAAGCAAGTGGCGCCCCAGCAGCACGCCGCCGGCCTCGGTATGCCACCACCGGTTCTGAGCAAACGCCTTCATTTGCTCGACGGCGTGTTCAACGATGATGAGTCGCTGCTTTGGCGTCACGCGGTAAACCAGCTTCAAGCAGCACCTCGACAGCGCTTACATGGGCGACCAAACACGCGCGAAGAGGCGTCTATCTGCGTCACTTGGTTGGCCACCGTCCACCAATGCGTGGTCTTGAGTCCTGCGTCGGCCGCAACAGAGCCGTCCCCAACCCAGTACCGATACGACGGCATCGGCTCCCTGCCCCAAGAACTCAGCAGGTGCTCAGCGGCCATCAAACCTGTTCTGCGAGATTGCAGCGCCCCGTAGGGGACGAACGTGCTGCCACAGCCGGTCAGGTTGCGAGTCACATGCTGATTGGGCTCCAGGAACGTCGTTCTCGGGTACAGCATAGGCATGCCCTCGTCATCTCGGTATATGCAGTCCAGGCAACCATCACCTCTGGTCCACATGAGTATCGAGTGGCCACCAAGGTCTAACGCCTCAAGCCATGTGAACACCACAGGAAACTGGTGCTTCTTGTCCTTCAACGCACGCGAAAACGAGCGTTCCACAGATGGTGCGCCGAAGGCCAAAACGATGCCGTCCAACTTGGCAAGATCAGCTGACTTCAACCACGTCTGCGCCGTCGTGTTTACTGACGTGACCTGGATGCCCGGGTACTTACGCTGGAACTGGAACTGAAGGCCGATGGGCTTGGGTATGCCGATGTACATCGGCTCCAGAACATGCCGGAACACATTGTCCTCGGAGAAGTCTTCGTGATCTACCAGCGTCAACTTGCCAACCCCAGCGGCGGCGAGCGCATCAGCAACCACCGAACCAACGGCACCACAACCCAAGACGGCAACATGTTTGCCCATGAGGTCCAGTGATGCCCCGCCACGTTCACGCATGTAAGAAGCGGTGTGGCGGTGCACCGTGATTGGAGCCACTGCAACACGCTGATCGATCACACCCTTGTTGGCGCCAAAGACAAATCCAACCAGCGATCGGCCACCCGCATGCCTGGGGCAAGAGACCAACAGCGTCACCTGCTTAGGTCCATTTTTCGACGGCCCAACAAGGCTACCCCACAGATCCATTTGTTGCGGCGAGAACCTTGCCAACACAGCTTCAACAAAGGCCGGCGTCAACTTGTCGGGGTGTGCTGGAGGATCTGGAAACTCATCGAGATGAACGTACAGAGTGCGTTGAGACGCAAGCTTGTCGACATTGAACTCAGACGGTGCAGCTTGCCCCCGCTCAACAAAGAACCAGGTCGGCGACTTGCGCTTGTTATTTACATAGCCAGTGACAAGCCGATCTACGCCATCGACCTCAAAGGACGCGCGCCCACGCAGCGCTCCAGGCAGCCAAGACCAGTAGCCCTCCAGCTCGTTAAAGAACTCCTGCGAACATGCCGGAGAGCCAGTGCCCCACTTTTCAAGCAGATCAAACCCAGCAAGCAGCGTGTACGCAGCGATGTCTTCATGGCGGTCTGGATCAATCGACAACCCCTGCCCATCGTTAACACACACGGTTCCGTTGTAGCTGACGTGAGCCAGAAGACCACGTGGTGCCCCGAGCCAAACTCGTGGAAGTTTCAGCTCAATCTCGGCACAGTCAACATACAAGTCCCATGAGCGCGATGCCCCCTGAAGGCGAACGCCGATCCATCCCGATGAAGCATCATCAAGGCGCGTAGCCACAAGGCCACGCGAGGCACATTGCTCCTCGATAGCCTGGAAGCAGGCGTCGAGTTGTGCGCTGCTAGGTGCTGAGCTGCCAGTCAAGCCGAATTCCCAGTGCTGATGAACGGGGCACGAGCAGCCTTGGCCGTTTCTGACTTTTCCGGAATCTTGAAGTCGTCTCCAAACTGCTTGTTCAGCAATTTGCAAGCATCCTCAGGCAGCTCTTCGTCGTAGGCGTCGCTCAACGCATCACGGAGCGCCTCAAGCTTTTGCTTAAACGTCGTCATCTGGTTCTTGGTCATCCACTCCATCAGATCCACGTATGGCGTTACCGGCAACTTCACCTTGAGGCGGTCATGCAGCCCTTCGTTCGTAAAGCACACCTCGAAATGCGACAGCAATGCCTTGACCCAGTTGAGCATGGCGATGAGGTCACCAGGCTTGCCCGATGTCTCGAAGTACGGCTGAAACCATGAGCGCGCAGCAACGGTCAGCGCAATGCTCAATGGCGCACCACCATTAGAGAACTGCACATTGCGCCAGCGCTTGATGTAGCGGATGCATCGCCGGTACTGCGCCAGATCGGCATCATCGGTGAAGGCATTGCAGATCAGCGATGTCAACTGCTTCGGGTCGGAGACCTCCCACACGCGCTTGTCTTCCGCAGAATTCTCTTTGCCCTTGGCCAGATCGAGCAGGCCATCGTCGCGTTTGGTGTAGATGGCCAGATCCACGTGGTAGTCCACCTCCTGACCACGCATGTAGCTGACGGTCACACAGGGACGACGAATGGCAACACTGCGCCCATGCGTATCCAGTGCGTCCCGAACCTTCTTCTTCAACACGACGGGGTCAGGGTACTGATCTTGTTTGCAGTCGAAGATGACGCCGACATCGATGTCGTAGTTGTTGTCAGGCGGAACCACGCCCGTGTGCATGGAGTAGCTGCCCTGGTTGAAGCTCTCAAAAGCTGGAACGTCGTCCGGCAGGTTTGCCTTCAACGCACGCAACAGGGTGTCGCGCTTGTCGCGCAGCTTGGCCTTCTCGCTGTCTTGATCAAGCTTGATGGCGGAATGAAAGTCCTCAAACTGCTTTTGTACGGCAGGCATTTTGGAATCCTTGTCTTTGGAAAAAAGCCAGGTCACTGCAGCGGCAATCAGACCGAGGCCAAGAAGTGGATGCATGGGCTAAACGTGGGTTGGGCGCCTGCGGAAGGTCATTCGGGGACCTATTTCTTTTCCTTGCGAACACCCTTGAAAGGGGTCTTGTCTGCCTTCACATCAAGAAATCTACCGGTCTCCGTATCGCGCTTGACGTAATGCCCAGACGGGGTCACGGTTTGACTGCGTTGACGTACGGCGCCAATTCGGTGCCCATCGCCAACTGGATTGTTCTTAGCCATAAACACCTCATGGTAGTTGCATTTGAGTGATCTTACATCATCATTTTGATTAGCACAACAGATCAGCAAGAGATTGACGTCAAACCGATTACGGTATGATGTCTGGATGCTTGACACCCTAGACCAGCGCCGAGCCCACTTGCTGTTGGGCCTGACCAAGACGCAACGGGAACGCCTGTCCCACATCGACTTCAAGCTGTTTTTCCTTGGTGAACTGAGGCGAGCCGATGTGGTCGATCGATTTGGGACCGGACCAGCCGCAGCGACCCGAGACATCGCGCTGTACAAGGAGATCGCGCCCGAAAACCTTGCACTGGACAACACGGACAAGGTCTATCGACCCACCCAGGATTTCGTGCCGCTGTTTGAGCACTCACCCAAGCGGGTGCTGTCAGCCTTGTCGCAGGGCTTTGGCGAGGGCATAGGCGACTCCATGCCGCCGTTGGTTCGGTGTGAATTCCCCAGCGCGCTCAGCCTGCCCAAGATGTCGGTGCTCGCGCCCATCACCCGAGCCATCAATCGCGGCAAGGTGATCCGCCTTGGCTACACGTCAATAGACAGTGGGCGAACAGAACGCGAGCTGGTTCCGCTGGCACTGGTCGATATCGGAATCAGATGGCACGTACGAGCCTTCGACCGAAGAAGCCAACAATTCCGTGACTTCGTGCTGACCCGGATGGAGACGCCTGTCGTCCTGGAAGACAGCCCAGTTGCGAGAGAGGAAACCGCCGAACATGACGTTCAGTGGAGCCGCATCATTGAACTGGAACTGGTCCCCCACCCTGAACACCCCAGGCCGGAGATCGTACTGATGGACTACGACATGCCCAGTGGCGTGTTGAAGGTCAACGTGCGCGCAGCCAACGCCGGCTACATGCTGCGACGTTGGTCAGTGGACTGCTCGCCAGATCACAGCCTCAAAGGCCTGGAGTTCGCGCTATGGCTGCGTGACCCCCTGGCGCTTTACGGCGCCAGCAACGCCTATTTGGCGCCTGGGTACAAAGACCCGAGACCTGAGGGGCCCAGCAGAACCATCAAGGCCATGTGAGGCCTCACGCCCCCCCGCTTGACACGGTCTTGCATCGGCACGGCGCCCACTACCGCCAAGAACTACCCAGATATTCAAGATTCGAACTTCACCCATGGCCATCAAGAAGTCAGACCTGTATTCATCCCTCTGGGCGTCCTGTGACGCCCTGCGTGGCGGCATGGACGCCAGCCAGTACAAGGACTATGTCCTGTTCATGCTCTTCATCAAGTACGTGTCTGACAAGTACGCTGACTCTGATGATTTTGCGCCCCTCATGGTCATCCCCAAAGGTGCCAGCTTCAAGGACATGGTCGCGCTCAAGGGCAAGAGCGACATCGGCGACAAGATCAACACGCAGATCATTCAGCGGCTGATCGATGCCAACAGCCGCTTGGCACGAAGTGACTTCCCCAACTTCAATGACCCCGACAAATTGGGGGATGGCCAAGAACTCGTGCACCGGCTGACC
>JBEEJZ010000121.1:0-10935 GCA_041168905.1 Pseudomonadota bacterium
AAGCAACTGGCGGTGAACCAGATGTCATTGCCCGAGAGCTGACGTCCGGCCTCATCACCTTCTGCGATTGCTCTGCAGAAAGCCCCGCAGGACGCAGAAGCGGCTGCTATGACCGTGAAGCGCTTGAATCCAGAAAAGAGAACAAGCCCAGGTTCAGCGCCGTCGAAATGGCTGCCACCATGGGTGTCGAGCTACTCACAGAAAATGAATACCGGCATCTTCAGAAACTGGGTGAATTTGACACCAAGACTTCCAGCTGGATCAGGACGCCGCCAGACGTCAGATCCCTTGGCGGCGCCTTGTTCTGCGACCGGCGCTACAACCAGGTGTTTACGTACCACAACGGTGCACAGTCCTATTACGCTGCCAGAGGCTTCAGAGGCTCACTTCGCGTGTAATCTGGCGATCTCATCATGAATGCAACAAGCACCAGCCCCATTGTTCACACCCTTGTAGATGCACCTTGGTATTTGCACATCCACCTCGCAGTGACGCTGGTCGCATTGGTGATGGGCGCCGTGGTTTTGTACCGCCGCAAGGGGACTTCGGCGCACAAAACACTGGGATGGTTTTGGGTCGTGTTGATGCTAGGTGCAGCGCTAAGTTCGTTCCTCATTCAATCAGGCGGTCGTTTGAGCTTCATTCACGTGCTAAGTGTGGTGGTACTGGTCTCCATGCCTATGGCGGTGATCGCCATTAGGCGGGGCAATGTCCGAAGCCACAAAATTGCCATGATCTCGACCTTTACAGGCTTGGTCATCGCGGGCGCCTTCACCCTCCTGCCTTACCGGATGCTTGGTCGGCTGGTCTTTGGGTAAAGTAAGAAACCACGATGTGCACTCCGCAGACTGTCGATGACTACATCGCGCAAGCGCCCCTGCAGGTCCGACCCTTGCTGGTGGAGATTCGGGCCACCGTGCGGCAGGCTGCGCCACTGGCCGAGGAACGCATCAGCTACCGAATGCCAGCCTATTTTCTGGATGGCGCCCTGGTTTACTTTGCCGCCTTCAAAAAGCACATTGGGTTTTATCCGCCTGTGAGAGATGCCGCCTTGAAACCGCTGCTGGCCAGGTACGCCGGCCCGAAAGGCAATCTTCAGTTTCCCCTCACTGAACCCATCCCGTACACACTTATTGCGCGGATGGTCCAGGCACGCATGGACGAAAACCGGGCTCGACGAGCCCTGAGGGTATCCGGCTGACACAGGCTGGACCAGACCAGTCGACACAGCATTCACAACGGGCTAAAAGTGGGTCGGCGTTAAAATGCCGCGCCCCGCATTACTGCGCCGGCAGCGTCCCATGCGCACACATTTCACACTCCCACAGGTAAATAGTCCCATGTCCATGTTTTCTGCCGTCGAAATGGCCCCCCGTGACCCCATCCTGGGTCTGAACGAGCAATTTGCCGCCGACACCAATCCCGCCAAAGTCAACCTTGGTGTGGGCGTTTACTACGACGACACGGGCAAGCTGCCTTTGCTGGAGTGCGTGAAAGCGGCCGAAAAAACCATGATGGAAAAACCAGCTGCTCGTGGCTATCTGCCCATCGACGGCATTGCAGCTTACGACGCCGCAGTCAAGGGCCTGGTGTTTGGTGCTGACTCAGAGCCTGTCACCTCGGGCCGGGTGGCCACGGTTCAGGGTATCGGCGGCACAGGCGGCTTGAAGATCGGTGCCGACTTCCTGAAAAAGCTCAACCCCAGCGCCAAGGTGCTGATTTCCGACCCTAGCTGGGAAAACCACCGCGCCCTGTTCACCAACGCCGGCTTCACGGTAGACAGCTATCGCTACTACGACGCAGCCAAGCGTGGTGTCGATTTCGAAGGCATGCTGGCTGACCTGAACGCTGCCGCCCCTGGCACCATCATCTTGCTGCACGCCTGCTGCCACAACCCGACCGGCTACGACATTACCGCCGCACAATGGGACCAGGTGATTGCGGCCGTCAAGGCCAAGAATCTGGTGGCTTTCCTCGACATGGCATACCAGGGCTTTGGCCACGGCATCGCCGAAGACGGCGCTGTGATCGGTAAGTTTGTGGCTGCTGGCCTGAACATTTTCGTATCCACCTCTTTTTCCAAGAGCTTCAGCCTCTACGGCGAGCGCGTAGGCGCCCTGTCGGTGGTCGCCTCTGACAAGGAAGAAGCTGCCCGCGTGCTGAGCCAGCTCAAGATCGTGATCCGCACCAACTACTCCAACCCGCCCATCCACGGCGGCGCTGTGGTGGCTGCGGTGCTGGGCAACCCTGAGCTGCGCGCCCTGTGGGAAAAAGAACTGGGCGATATGCGGGTGCGTATCAAGGCCATGCGCCAAAAGCTGGTGGACGGCCTGAAGGCCGCAGGTGTGACACAAGACATGAGCTTTATCACCACGCAGATCGGCATGTTCAGCTACTCGGGCCTGAGCAAGGACCAGATGGTGCGCCTGCGCAGCGAGTTTGGCGTTTATGGCACCGACACGGGCCGCATGTGCGTGGCAGCCTTGAACAGCAAAAACATCGACTACGTTTGCGCTGCCATCGCCAAGGTGATCTGATCAGCCCCAGATCGCTGATCGCATCGAAATCGACGCAGCCTGAAAGCTGTCGTTGAAAAAGCGCGGTGGCTCAGTGGCATCCACCGCGCCAGCCGCATACAACAGCGGCAAGTAATGTTCGTGTGAGGGATGGGCCATCTTGGCCACCTCACCGAGCTTCATGAAGTCAGCCAGTTGGTCCAGCCGCCCACCTTCCATTTGTTGGGCGACCGTGGCATCAAACTCCAACGCCCAGTCGTAAGCCTGGTTTTTGGCTGCGCTCATCTGCAGCGCACGCAGGTTGTGCACGACGTTGCCACTGGCCACGATCAACACCCCGCGCTCGCGCAAGGCCTTGAGCTGCTTGGCCAGGGCATAGTGCTCTTCCGGCGCCCGGCTGTAATCCATGCTGAGCTGAATGACGGGGATGTTTGCGGCAGGAAACATGGGCTTGAGGACCGCCCAAGCGCCGTGATCCAGGCCCCACTGCTCATGGTCCAAACCCAGGGGCTGTGAAGCTCTTTGGCGCACCAGTTGGCTAATGGCCAGAGCGGCATCGGGCTCACCGGGCACGGGGTACTGCTGGTCAAACAAGGCCTGGGGAAAGCCGCCAAAGTCGTGGATAGTCTTGGGTTTGTCCATGGCCGTCAGCCACCAGCCCTGGGTCAGCCAATGCGCCGAAATGCACAAAATCAGTTGTGGAACCACCTCCCGGTTCATCAGCTCATGGCCCAGCAGCCGCCAGGACTGGCTGTACTCATTGTCCTCAATGGCATTCATCGGACTGCCATGCCCCAAAAACAACACAGGCATACGGGGCGATTTCTTCAAGGTGGGCAAGGCGTCCAGCTGAGCTGCATTAGGGATGGGAATCATGTTTCAACTTTCTTTGAGATGTTTGATTTTCACCTGAGCAAATGGCAGCTGCCGCCGCAAAAGCAAGGCTGCCGCCCAAGCGCGTTGCTGCACCAGGAAAACAGCCATAAACCAGGCCGCAGGAATTGGTGTTTGCTCTCCACTATTGAAGGCCTGCTGCTGGTATATTGCAACGCACCAATTTTTTGAAAACCGAACATGCTCTACCAACTCTACGAAACCCAGCGCTCCTTGATGGAGCCGTTTTCCGATTTGGCCCAGGGTGCTGCCAAAGCCTATGGCAACCCCATGTCTCTCTTTGGCCAAAACCCGTTTTCCTTGCGTATCTCTGCGGGCTACGACCTATTGCATCGCTTGGGAAAAGACTACGAGAAGCCAGAGTTCGGCATCCGTACTGTGGATGTGGATGGCAAAGAGGTGGCCATTCATGAGCGTGTCGAAATCAACAAACCCTTTTGCCAGTTGCGCCGCTTCAAGCGCTTCAGCGACGACGCCAGCACCTTGACCAAGCTGAAGGACCAGCCCGTAGTGCTGATCGTGGCGCCGCTATCAGGCCACTACGCCACCCTGCTGCGCGATACGGTGCGCACCATGCTCAAGGACCACAAGGTCTACATCACCGACTGGAAGAACGCGCGCCTGGTGCCCACATCAGAAGGCATATTCCGCCTGGACGACTACGTCAACTATGTGCAGGAGTTCGTACGTCATTTGCAAGGCGTGTACGGCAACTGCCACGTCATGAGCGTGTGCCAGCCCACCGTGCCGGTGTTGGCTGCGGTGTCATTGATGGCCAGCCGAGGAGAAAAGCAGCCCCTGACCATGACCATGATGGGTGGCCCCATCGATGCCCGCAAGTCGCCTACGGCGGTCAACAACCTGGCCATGAACAAAAGCCTGAGCTGGTTTGAAAACAATGTGATTTACCGGGTGCCCAGCACCTTCCCAGGTGCAGGTCGTCGTGTGTATCCTGGCTTCCTGCAGCACACCGGCTTCGTGGCAATGAACCCCAGCAACCACGCCAAGAGCCATTACGACTACTTCAAGGACCTGATCAAGGGCGACGACGCCAGCACCGACGCGCACCGCAAGTTCTACGACGAGTACAACGCGGTTCTGGACATGGACGCCGAGTATTACCTGGAAACCATTCGTGTGGTTTTTCAGGAGTACTGCCTGGTCAACGGGACATGGGACATCCTGAGCGTCGATGGCAACGTGGAACGCGTTCGCCCGCAAGACATCCGTGACACGGCCTTGCTGTCGGTTGAAGGTGAACTGGACGACATCTCCGGCTCCGGCCAAACCCAGGCGGTGCACACCATCTGCAGCGGTGTAGACAGTTCCAAGCAAAAGCACATCGAAGTCGAGGGTGCAGGTCACTATGGCATTTTCTCGGGCCGTCGCTGGCGCGAAATCGTGTATCCGGCAGTCAAAGCCTTCATCCTGCAACACAACCGCCCCGCCAAAGTGGCTGCGGCTGCCGAGGTAAACACCGCACCCGCTGAGGCTGCGGTAGCGCCGGTGGTGCAGCTTGCCCAAGCCGCCCCGGCGCCTGTCGTGGCCCCGGTCCCCGTGAGCAAACCGGTGGTAGCCGCGCCGAAAAAGGCTGTGGTCAAGCCCGAGGTATCAAAAGCTGCAATTCCCGCAGCTGCGCCGGCAAAGGGCGCTAAGGCCGCTAGTCAGCCCAAGGTACAGGTCGCCGCGCAAGCGCCCGCTGCCAATGCGCCCAAGTCCAACTGGGTGACCCCACCAGCCAATGCAGTTGCTGTGGCTGCAAACGCGCCCAAGACCGAAGCGACGGTAACCGTTGCCAAAGCCAGCGCCAAAAAGCCCACCGCCAAGAAGTAAGTGGACTATCCCCGCTTGCCCCGCCACACTTGAACCCGACCACGACGCTGTTCGATCAGGTGTTGGCGGCATTGCCGCAAACCCAGTGCACGCGCTGCGGTTTTGCAGATTGCGCGGCCTACGCGCAGGCCATCGTTGAATCGAATGAGCCTATTAACCAGTGCCCACCCGGCGGCCAGGAAGGCGTGGCTCGGCTGGCGCGTGTCACGGGAGCGGCAACTCTGCCACTGAATCCCGATCACGGCATCGAAGGGCCGCGGCGCATGGTCTTTATTGACGAAGACTGGTGCATAGGCTGCACCCTCTGCATCAAGGCTTGTCCGGTAGACGCTATCGTGGGCAGTAGCAAGCGCATGCACACCGTGATCGAGGCCTATTGCACTGGCTGCGAACTGTGTATCCCCGTGTGCCCCGTCGATTGCATCGAAACTGAAGATGCCACGCCCGGGCAAACCGGTTGGCAGGCCTGGTCATCGGGACAGGCCACGCAGGCCCGCGGTCGCTATGTGGATCACCAAAATCGCCAGAAGGTGGAAGCGCAGGCTCAAGAAGCCAGACTGCTGGCCAAGGCCGAAGCCAAACTGGCCGATTTACCCGCGCACTCCTTGCATACCGACCCTGAAACGCTGGACAAGAAGCGCGCCATCATCGAGTCGGTATTGGCGCGGGCCCGAGCACGGCAAGCCTCCTGAGGCACCGCGCCGGTTGCCCGGCACACTAGACCAAGGCCTTGTAGACGCCACAGCCCACATACAGGCCATCCAGCTTGATGACGTAAGACATTTTGCTCTGGACCTTGCCACTGACCGGGTTGGTGATGTCGTATTCCACCCAGCCTGGGCCCACGTCTGCCTGGCTGATGATGTCCTGCATCAGGCCGTCGGCATCAATGCCTGGCACATCCCTGACGCGCGAGCCCACTTTGCTGGTATTGCCTGCAAAAGCGAGGTACGTACCCTCGGCATCCAGGGCGAAGACATACATGTCGCGATCAAAAAACGAATTGGACTTGTCTGTCAGCCCCCTCAAAAAGGCTTCCCTACCGCCACATGAATTTCTGAAGTCATAGGCTCTTTCGACCAGTGCCATGGCCTCGTCCGGCACGCCCTGTGGCAACTTGAACATCCCGATGGCATTCGTGAGGGAGCCGGCCCGCATTTCCAAGCCTGTCGACTGTGTGACGGCTTGCTCAACCATTTGTGCGTTGCGCTGAGTAATTTCGTCAAGTTGCTTGATGGCAGCAGATATTTCACTCAAGGCAGTGCTTTGGTCGGCACTGGCCATGGAAATATCGGAGATGCTGGTCGACACCACCCGGATGCCACTCACGATCTGACTCATACCGTCGCCGGCAGCGCGAATTTGAGCCACACTGGCCTCCACTTGCGCCGATGAGGCCTTGATCAGGGTGCGGATTTCGCGCGCGCTTTCCGCTGAGCGTTGCGCCAAGGATCGCACCTCGCTGGCAACTACGGCAAAACCACGTCCCGCCTCGCCCGCACGCGCAGCCTCTACCGCTGCATTGAGAGCCAGAATATTGGTTTGAAACGCTAGGCCATCGATCACACCGATGATTTCGTTCATGCGCACCGCACTTTGCTGAATGGCCACCACCGACTCGACCGATTCACTCATGGCGCTGGCTCCCGTCTCAGCGATGTCTCGCACCTGGGCCGCCTGCCGGTCAACCTCACCGGCAGACTGTGCATTTTGCTGAACCGTTGATGCCAGTTCCTGCACACTGGCCGAGGTTTGCTCCAGGTTCGCGGCCTGCTGCTCCGTACGGTCAGAAAGTTCGCGGTTGCCCACGCTCAAGGTGCGCCCTGCATGGGCGACCAAGGCCGAATCACTGCCCACGGCAGCGACCATGGCCGACACGTTAGAGATCATTTTTTGGAGCAGGCCGCCCAAGGCACCAATTTCGTCGTGGCTGCGCAGCTGCACTTGGGCACGCAAGTTGCCCTCGGTCAGCTGTTTCATCGCGGTGCTGAGCTGCTGCAAATCCACGGTGAAAGCCCTGTAGAAACTTGCAATCAGGTACAGCAACACCAGTATGACGAAAGTAGCCCCACCCGCTAGAGCGTTGCGTTGCAGCGTGAGCTCCCTGGAGCGCGCCTGCAGCCGCTCGTCCAAACGTTGCAACATCAGGTCCTGCACAGCCAAAAATCCGTCAATCGCCCGCGTACCCGCAGCAAAATAGGCAGCAGGGTCTACGGAGACACTGGAATTGTTGAAAGCGGCACGCGCCAGCGTGAGAAACTCTGTGCCGGTTTTCACGGCCACATCCAGACCCAGGCCGGGTTGACCTTTGCGCTCAAACACGGCTTTGGTGAATGTCCACTCCTGCAAAGAGCTGCTCAGAGTTTGCAGCCGCATACGCATGGCAGCGGCAGCCTGGGGATCGACGGTGGTTTGCGCCAGCAGGCCGGCACCCGCGCCGCGAGCCTGTCCAAGCTGCTCGGACATCGCAATCATGCGAGTCAACACCGCCTCAGCCAAATGGTAGGGCGCGGCTTCCGGCTCGTACAAAAGACCCGACGACTCCCCCAGCACATACACAAATTGACGTAAGTCGCTAACCAGCAGGGAATGCAGCGCAAAGCTGTCCGACACCGAGGCCCCTTGGGTGCTGGCTGCCAAGTCCCTGATGCGGGGGATCAGAGGCTGCCAGGCCGCTGATATATCAAAGGTGTGGGTGTTAGCCACGACCTTTTCAGTGTCGGCCAGCGCCTGATTCATGGCCTGTCGTGTCTGCTCCAGTTCAGGCAGCACTTTGGGGTTGCCGGACAACATGACATTGGTTTGGCCCCGATGCTTTTGTATCAGCGTCACCACTCGCATGACCGGTCGGATCAGCTCAACGCCCTCGATTTCGGAGTGGGTAACCGTCAGGTCTGCCTGCTGGCGTACTGACAGGGAAAACGCCACCAGCAGCAGAGGAATGAGCAGCACCGCAGCCAGAATGGTCAACTTTGCCGGGAGCCGGATCCGCCTTAGGGCGGCAACGCCGGGTGCCAATATGCCCAGCCGCTCGCTGTTGTCTCTCATGAGTCGTCTTTCGCTATGCGTCCCTGCACCTCATGCACAGGGACAGGGTTTCCGCAGCATGAAACTATAACGTTCAGACCAGGGGTGCTAGCGCCAGAAAAGCCTATCGAAAACCTGGCAACCGAGACCGTCGATCAGACCTTGGCCAGCCTCTCAAACGCCTGTCTCACTTCAACAGGCGCCTGCACCAGCTCGATCAGCACGCCTTCGCCCGAGATCGGGAACTCGTCATTCGCCTTGGGATGCAAAAAGCAAATGTCAAAGCCTGCAGCTCCCTTGCGGATGCCACCCGGCGCGAAGCGCACGCCCTGCGCGGTCAGCCAATCGACCGCCTTGGGCAAATCGTCTATCCACAGGCCCACATGGTTCAGAGGTGTGGCGTGCACTGCGGGCTTTTTGTCAGGATCCATGGGCTGCATCAGGTCCACCTCGACCTTGAAGGGCCCGGTACCCATGGCACAGATGTCTTCATCCACGTTCTCGCGCTCGCTCTTGAAGGTGCCTGTGACCTCCAGACCCAGCATGTCCACCCAGAGCTTTTGCAGCCGAAGCTTGTCTGGGCCACCGATAGCGATTTGCTGGATACCCAGCACCTTGAAAGGACGACTCATTTTTCGAACTCCACAATGGCTTGATCGACCGTCAGGGACTCGCCCTTGCTGGCCATCACTTTGCTCACCACACCATCGGCAGCGGCAAACAAGACGTTTTCCATTTTCATGGCCTCGATCACCGCCACGCGCTCACCCGCCTGCACTTTCTGGCCGGGCACCACGGCCACATCAACCAAAAGGCCCGGCATGGGCGACAAGACGAAGCGACTCATGTCGGGCGCGGCTTTGAAAGGCATCAGGGCGTGCAACTCAGCCATGCGAGGCGACATCACCAGCACGTCCACGCGGGTGCCGTTGTGCTGCACGCGCAAAGCCAATGGGTTTTTGGGTGTACCTCGCTCAACTTGTGCGGTGAATGGCAAGCCGTTGACCGTACCCACAATGGCAATATCGTTCAGACGCGACTGGCTGCGAATGTCGTAAGTCGACGCGCCTACCTTGACACGGGCCGAGCCCGTTTCTCCGACAAACTCATCCACACGGACCGGCGTGTAGGCGTTGTTGCCATCGGCAGCCAGAGTAACCACCACATAGTCCTTGCCCGCATTCACGGCGTAGCCCGGCAATTGACCACTGATGGTGGCGGCCCGCTCGCGCGACTTGCGACGAACGAAGGCGGCGAGTGCGGTCAGGAAGGCCGCATCGTCATGCGGCACATCCTCGGCCCGGAAGCCCTTGGAATATTGCTCGGCGATGAAGCCAGTGTTGAAATTGCCACTCACAAACCTGGGATGCGCCAGCAGTGCCGCCTGGAATGGGATGTTGCTGGACACGCCGCGAATCACAAAACCGTTGAGGGCTTCGCGCATCTTGCCGATGGCGTCACTGCGGTCCTTGCCGTGCACGATGAGCTTGGCAATCATCGAGTCGTAGTACATCGGGATTTCGCCACCGTCCTGTACGCCGGTGTCCACCCGCACACCAAAGAGATGCTCGGTATCGCCCTGCCACATGGTTTGCTCGGGCGGCGCAAAGCGCACCAGACGGCCCGTGCTGGGCAAAAAATTGCGGAAAGGGTCTTCGGCGTTGATACGGCACTCGATTGCCCAGCCATTGCGCTTCACATCCGCTTGGGTGAGGGGCAACTTTTCGCCGGCGGCAACGCGGATCATCAGCTCCACGAGGTCCAGGCCGGTGATGGCCTCGGTCACAGGGTGTTCCACCTGCAAGCGGGTGTTCATCTCCAGGAAATAGAAGCTCTGGTCCTTGCCGACCACAAACTCCACTGTGCCGGCACTTTGGTATTTCACCGCCTTGGCCAGGGCTACGGCCTGCTCGCCCATGGCCTTGCGTGTCGCATCGCTGATGAAAGGCGACGGTGCCTCCTCAATCACTTTCTGGTGACGACGCTGGATGGAGCACTCGCGCTCGTTCAGATACAGCACATTGCCGTGGCTGTCGCCGATGAGCTGAATTTCGATGTGACGTGGTTCTTCGACAAACTTCTCGATGAAGACGCGGTCGTCACCAAAGCTGTTGCGCGCCTCGTTACGGCAACTGGTGAAACCTTCAAAAGCCTCTTTGTCGTTGAAGGCCACACGCAGGCCCTTTCCGCCGCCGCCAGCACTGGCCTTGATCATCACGGGGTAGCCGATGCCCTTGGCGATCTCGACCGCTTTTTCAGGGGACTCGATGGCATCGTTCACACCCGGAATGCAGTTCACGCCGGCAGCACCCGCCAGCTTTTTGGACTCGATCTTGTCGCCCATGGCACCAATGGAGTAGTGCTTGGGGCCGATGAAGGCGATGCCCTCTTCTTCTACCCGCTTGGAAAACTCTGCGTTCTCGCTCAAAAAACCATAACCGGGATGCACCGCCTGTGCACCGGTCTGTTTGCAAGCGGCAATGATCTTGTCGGCGAGCAAATAGCTTTCGCGGCTTGGGGCCGGGCCAATGTTGACCGCCTCGTCAGCCAGCATCACATGGCGAGCATCACGGTCGGCATCGGAGTACACCGCCACGGTCTTGATGCCCATCTTGCGGGCAGTGACGATGACACGGCAGGCGATTTCGCCACGGTTGGCGATCAG
>JBEEJZ010000122.1:0-3806 GCA_041168905.1 Pseudomonadota bacterium
TTGGTTTTGAAGGTTTGCTCCACGCCTTGGATGTCGATGAATTTCTGCATGAATGCTCCGGATCAGTTGAGGGCGGACAAAGGGCGGGTCTGGCCCCAGGTCAGCTTTTGACCTCTTCAAAAGTGAAAGCGGTGGCCAGCTTGATGAGGGCGTATTCCAGAATCAGTCCCACGATGCCGATCACGAAGATGGCGATGATGATGTTCTTGACGTTGAGGTTGTTCCACTCATCCCACACCCAGAAGCCGATGCCCACGCCGCCGGTCAGCATCTCTGCTGCAACGATCACCAGCCAGGCAGTGCCCACCGCCAGGCGTACTCCGGTCAGCATGTAGGGCAGCACCGAGGGGAACAGGATCTTGGTCAGGATCTTCCATTCCGACAGGTTCAGCACCCGCGCCACGTTCATGTAGTCCTGTGGCACGCGCTGCACGCCCACCGCTGTGTTGATGATCATGGGCCAGATCGAGCAGATGAAGATGGTCCAGATGGCGGCCGGGTTGGCACCCTTGAAGACCAGCAGGCCGATGGGCAGCCAGGCCAGAGGCGATACCGGGCGCAACAGGCTGATGAGCGGGTTGAACATGCGGCCCAGAAATTCGAAGCGGCCGATGGCAAAGCCAGCGGGTATGCCGACTGCCGCAGCCAGACCAAAGCCCACGGCCACACGTTCCAGCGACATCAGCACGTTCCAGCCCACGCCCTGGTCGTTAGGGCCATTGCGATAGAACGGGTCTTTGAAGATGTCCACGGCCTGTGCCCACGTTTCCAGCGGGCTGGGAATGCGGCTGGCGGTGGTGATGGAGATCAGGGCCCACAGTCCCACGAGCAGGCCCAGTCCCAAAACTGGCGGAACGATGCTCAGCCCCAGGCTACGCCAGGCGAATGTTTCTCGCATGGTGTGCTCCTCAAGCCTTGATCTTGAAACCGTCAGCGTATTTCTTGGGGTCTTTGCCATCCCAGACCACGCCGTCCATCAGCTTGCTGGACCGCATGGCATCCTTGGGCACACTAACCTTAATGGCCGAAGCAGCTTCCTTGTAGAGGGCTACCTGGTTAATTTCTTTGGCCACGCCCAGATAGTCGGGGTGGTCTTTCAGCAGGCCCCAACGCTTGTGTTGGGTCAGGAACCACATGCCGTCGCTCAGGTAAGGGAAGTTCACGGCACCGTCATTGAAGAACTTCATGTGGTTGGGGTCGTCCCAGGTTTTGCCCAGGCCGTTTTGGTAGCGACCCAAAATGCGCTGATTGATGGCGTCGACACCGGTGTTGATGTAGGCCTTCTGGGCCACAGTCTCGGCCATCTTCATCTTGTTGGACAGGCTGGCGTCGATCCAGCGACTGGCTTCGAGCACGGCCATCATCACGGCACGCGCTGTGTTGGGATATTTTTTGACAAATTCACCGGTGGTGCCCAGCACCTTTTCAGGGTGGTCTTTCCAGATGTCCTGGGTGGTGTTGGCCGTGATGCCGATGCCGTCCATGATGGCGCGGTGGTTCCAGGGTTCGCCCACACAAAAGCCGTCCATGTTGCCCACCCGCATATTGGCCACCATTTGGGGCGGCGGCACGGTGATGAGCTTGGCGCCGGACAGGGGGTTGATGCCCGCTGCCGCCAGCCAGTAGTGCATCCACATGGCGTGGGTGCCGGTCGGGAAGGTGCCAGCAAAGGTGTACTCGCGCTTGTCTGCGGCCATCAGCTTGGCCAGCGAAGGGCCGTCAACGGCACCTTTGTCGGCCAATGCCTTGGACAGGGTGATGGCCTGGCCGTTGTTGTTGAGGTTCATCAGCACGGCCATGTCCTTCTTGGGCCCACCTATGCCCAGGTGTACGCCGTACACCAGGCCGTAGAGCACGTGCGCAAAGTCGAGTTCGCCATTGACCAGCTTGTCGCGCACACCCGCCCAGCTGGATTCTTTGGTCGGAATGATCTTGACGCCGTATTTCTGGTCAAAGCCCAGCACCGATGCCATCACCACGCTGGCGCAGTCGGTCAGGGGAATGAAGCCGATCTTGACTTCTTTTTTCTCGGGGGCGTCGGAACCTTGGGCATAAACCGCAGCGCGCAGGGCCGGGCTGATGCCCGCTGCTCCGACTGTGGCGGTTTGCAGCACGGCGCGACGGCTTAGCTTGGCTTTGAGAAGGTCAGTCATGGGGGTACTCCATCAAAAAAACAAACAAAAAAGGCGTCCGCACGCTGCGCGTCGCTGTGAGCCAGCTGCGCAGGTGGGGACGCCTTTGTCCTGTGTGTTCGACTTCACCCGCCTTTGGGTGGTGCCAAACCGAGACCTTCTTTGGTCTTGCTTTGAACTAAGCAAACTGCATGCCAGAGTCCTGATCGGTGCCCGTTAGCAGGAGTTCCCGTGCACGGCTGGGAGCGGGGCACCTTACAGACCGACCTGGCCTGAGCCGGCGGGGCACTGTTCTTGTGCAGTGCACCAATTTAAGTAGTCGTGGCTAAAGCCAACGGTGTCGACAGAGATTCAACTGAGCAAATCAGCCACGTCCAGCATGCGCTGGGCCACGTCTGCCAGCTTGAGTCCTTTTTCCATGGCTGTGCGCCGCAGTTTGTCGTAAGCAGCTTGCTCGCTGATGTTGAGTCGCTGCATCAATAGGCCTTTGGCTCGGTCCACGACTTTTCGGTCATGTAGCGCTGTTCTGGCCTGCGCCAGCTCGGTGCGCAGTTGCTGCTCGTGCTGAAACCGGGCCATGGCCACGTCCAGGATAGGGCGTATGCGCTCGCTGGAGAGCCCCGCCACGATGTAGGCCGAAACCCCGGCGGCCACGGCGTCTTTCACATGGGTAGTGTCGTCATCGTTGGTGAACATCACGATGGGGCGGCGCTCATCCCGAGTCGCCATCACGACGTGCTCCAGGGCGTCTCGCGCATCGCTCTCGGCATCCACAATGATCAGATCGGGTTGCAGCTGGGCCAGCCGCTGATGCAAGAAAACGTCCGCCGGCAAACTGGCCACCAGGTTGAAGCCACTCTGCAACAGGCCGATGCGCAAGCTGCGCGAACGCTCGGCAAGGGCGACGGCATGTTCGTCATCCGGGTCCGTGATGTCGAGCTCCGCTGTGACCACCACAATTTTTAAACTCGCCTTCATACACACCGGCACGCAAGAATCGCACCCACGCGGCAGTGCGAATGGGCGGATAGTCGCAAACCGTGACCCGCTGCAAGGTGGCCGTCCTCTACACTTCCTCCCATGACGAGTGGCCTGTTGGTATTGGGAATCGAATCCTCTTGCGACGAAACCGGGGTGGCACTGGTCCGTGCGGACGGCGCTGCGCTACCGCGCCTGGTGTCGCACGCTTTGTATTCTCAAATCGAGATGCACCAGGCCTATGGTGGTGTGGTGCCCGAGCTGGCCAGCCGAGATCACATCCGGCGTGTGTTGCCACTGGCCCGGCAAGTCCTGAGCGATGCCGAATGTGGTCTGGATGCGGTCGATGTGGTGGCCTACACCCGTGGACCTGGCCTGGCGGGGGCTTTGCTGGTGGGGTCGGGTGTGGCCTGCGCCTTGGGAGCTGCGCTGGGCAAGCCAGTCTTGGGCGTGCACCATCTGGAGGGGCATTTGCTGTCCCCGTTCCTGAGTGCTGACCCGCCTGAGTTTCCATTTGTGGCCTTGCTGGTGTCCGGTGGTCACACGCAGCTCATGCGGGTGGATGGCGTGGGGCAGTACGACCTGCTGGGAGAGACCATAGACGACGCCGCGGGGGAGGCGTTTGACAAGTCGGCCAAATTGCTGGGCCTGGGCTATCCCGGCGGCCCGGCTTTGTCTCGCATGGCCTTGAAAGGC
>JBEEJZ010000123.1:0-12261 GCA_041168905.1 Pseudomonadota bacterium
CGGCGACGTGCTGGGCGCCCTGACCGGTGTGGACGGCGGCGTGGCGTACACCCGCGAGCAGATCGGCAAGATCCAGGTCACCGAGTTCTGCACCTTCGTGGCGGTGGACCGCCAGATTGCCGGCGCGGCCTGTGCCAAGCTCAACGCCGGCCGCATCAAGGGCAAAAGCATGAAGGTGCGCTTGATGGACGGCCCTGCGGTGTAGGGAAAACACCTACAAGTGCTCTAGACATTTCCCGACTTCAGTTATTGGACTTGGGTTTTACAGTTCTCCCAAGCGCCAATCACGGCGCGTGTATCCCAAGGAGAACCCCATGCGCAACGCCACCGACACCAGCAGCCTGAACCCTTTCAGCTTGATGATGGAGCCCGAGCGCGTGATTCAGGCCATGGAACACTCCACGCAGCTGCGTGGCCTGCGTCGCCGCAAGCTGCACCCGCTGGACAAGCCCCTCATCCCCCTGACGGCAGAGGCCGCCCAGGCCAAGCGTCGGGCGCAGGAATACAACCCCTACTTGGTCAACTGATCAAGAGATCTGCCCTTCAGCGATCGAGTCGCTGAGGTTCGGCCATCAGGGCAAGGTCAGATAGCTACGCGCCAGCATCAGAAATTCGGCCACCGGCACCTCAGAGCCCAACTCCTCGGCCAATACTGCAGCCACCGCAGGCGCGGCATCGGCTGCCGCTTGCGCATCCAGAAACAGCAAGCGGTTGCGACGTGCCAGCACATCTTCCACGGTGCGGGCATATTCAAACCGCGCGGCAAATCGCACCATGGCCTCGGTCAAGCCCGGTGCCAGCAGGCGTTCGTGTCCGGGCAGCGAACGCAACACATCTTGTTCCGTGCCATACACATGCGGCCCTGAGGCGGCGCTCAGGGGCGTGCTGGGGCTGCCCGGCTCGGGCGCACCCACCAGCGGGTGTTGCGCCGTAGTGGCAGGGGCCAAGGCCGGCAACAGGTGGGCGGACTGGCATTTGTCCAGCACGTCTTCGGCCATGGCTCGGTAGGTGGTCCACTTGCCGCCGGTCACCGTGACCAGGCCCGATTTGCTGATGGCCACCGTGTGCTCGCGGCTGATGCCTTTGGTGCTGGCGCTGTCGGCGGCATCCGCATCGTCCTGGTTGGGCTTGACCAGTGGACGCAGACCCACCCACACGCTGCGCACATCCTCGCGTCGAGGCGCACGCCGCAGGTAACGGGCCGACTCGTTCAAAATAAACGCCACCTCCTCGGCAAAAGGCGCAGGCTCGCGGGCCAGGTCCTGGCGCGGTGTGTCGGTGGTGCCCAAAATGACCTTGCCCAGCCAGGGCACGGCAAACAGCACCCGGCCGTCGGCCGTCTTGGGCACCAGCAGGGCATGATCGCTGGGCAAAAATTCGCGGTCTACCACCAGGTGCACACCCTGGCTGGGTGCCACGATGGGCGTGCTGGGGCGGCCGCAGGCCTCGCCGTCGAGCTGGCGCAGAGCATCGACCCACACACCGGTGGCATTCACCACACACTTGGCGCGCAGCTCGATAGCCCGCCCGGTCTCCTGATCGCGGCACTTCACGCCTGCCAGGCGGCCATGCTCATGGATCAGGCCCGTGGCCTCGCAGTAGTTGACCAGCAAGGCTCCGCTGGCCGCCGCCGTGCGTGCCAGGGCGAGCGCCAGACGGGCATCGTCAAACTGGCCGTCCCAGTACTTCACGCCACCACACAGATGCTGGTCGTTCACACCGGGCAGGCAGGCACGCGTTCGGCTCGCCCCTAAAAACTCGGTGGCACCCAGGCCTGCTTTGCCGGCGAGCAGGTCGTAGGCCTTCAGACCCAGGCCATAAAACGGCGATTCCCACCAGTGGTAGGACGGCATCACAAACGGCAATGGCTGGGCCAGATGCGGCGCGTTGCGCAGCAAGGTCGTGCGTTCGTGCAAAGCCTCACGCACCAGGGAGATATTGCCTTGCGCCAGGTAGCGCACGCCACCATGCACCAGCTTGGTGGCCCGGGATGACGTGCCCTTGGCAAAGTCGTGCGACTCGATCAGCACCACGCTCAGGCCGCGCAGTGCGGCGTCCAGCGCCACACCCAGGCCGGTCGCCCCGCCGCCGATGATGGCGAGGTCGTACGCGTGCGGCTGGGCCAGGCGTTCAATCAGACTTTCGCGGCGAGCAGGAATGGGCTTGAGGAGTGCTCTCATAGATGTTTGCAAACGGCCGCCGTACAGACGACGGCGTTCACGCTATTGGGGGTGGAGGCACCCAGCCAGGTGCCTCCGTTGCTTGCTATCCGGCCGTCTTTCAGGCAGCGGCCGGAACTATCAGGCTCGCAAGAATCAACGAACCTTGCCGTCTTTCCAGGCCTGCAAGAGCTTGTCGTAGTTGATGGTGGCGCCTTGCGGCTTCTCGTTGGCCAGCTTGGCCCAAGGTGCGGCCTTGTCGCTCAGGTACTTGGCCGGATCACCCTTGGGATTGAGCTTGGGTGCGCAATTGGCCATGCCAGCGCGCTCCAGACGAGCCATCACCTGATCCATCTCTTCTGCCAGGTTGTCCATGGCACCTTGTGGGGTCTTCTCGCCCGTCACAGCCTCAGCCACGTTCTTCCACCACAGCTGAGCCAGCTTGGGGTAGTCAGGCACATTGGTACCGGTGGGGGTCCAGGCCACACGTGCCGGGCTGCGATAAAACTCCACCAAGCCACCCAGCTTGGGGGCCATGTCAGTCATCGCCTTGCTGCGGATGTCACTTTCGCGGATGGGGGTCAGGCCCACGATGGTCTTCTTCAGCGACGTGGTCTTGGCGGTCACAAACTGCGCATACAGCCAGGCGGCAGCCGTTTTGTTCTCGTCATGGCCGTTAAAGAAGGACCAGGAACCCACGTCCTGGTAGCCGTTCTGCATGCCTTGCTTCCAGTACGGACCATTCGGGCCGGGTGCCATGCGCCACTTGGGTGTGCCGTCGTCGTTCACAACGGGCAGGCCCTTCTTGATCATGTCGGCGGTAAAGGCCGTGTACCAGAAGATCTGCTGCGCAATCTGCCCCTGTGCAGGCACGGGACCGGCTTCGCCGAAGGTCATGCCAATGGCTTCCTTGGGCGAATATTTCTTCATCCAGTCGATGTACTTCGTCAAAGCGTAAACCGCAGCAGGCGAATTGGTGGCACCACCACGGGAGACCGAAGCACCTTGGGGGTGGCAACCGTCAGCCGACGCGCGAATGCCCCACTCGTCCACAGGGCGACCGTTGGGAATACCAATGTCGGCGGTACCTGCCATCGAAAGCCAGGCGTCCGTGAAGCGCCAGCCCAGGGAAGGGTCTTTTTTGCCGTAGTCCATATGGCCATAAATGGGTTTGCCGTCGATGTTCTTCACGTCGTTGGTGAAGAAGTCGGCAATGTCCTCATAGGCCGACCAGTTGAGCGGTACGCCCAACTCGTAGCCGAACTTGGCCTTGAACTTGTCTTGCAGGTCCTTGCGTGCGAACAGGTCAGCACGGAACCAGTAGAGGTTGGCGAACTGTTGGTCGGGCAGCTGGTAAAGCTTGCCGTCTGGCGCAGTGGTGAAGCTTGTGCCAATGAAATCCTTGATGTCGAGCCCCGGGTTGGTCCACTCTTTGCCCTTGCCGGCCATGTAGTCGGTCAGGTTCATCATCTTGCCGTAGCGGTAGTGGGTGCCGATCAGGTCGGAGTCGCTGATCCAGCCGTCGTAAATCGACTTGCCGGACTGCATGGAGGTTTGCAGCTTTTCAACCACGTCACCTTCCTGAATCAGGTCGTGCTTCACCTTGATGCCGGTGATTTCCTCAAAGGCCTTGGCCAGGGTCTTGGATTCGTACTCGTGGGTGGTGATGGTCTCGGACACCACCGAGATTTCCTTCACGCCCTTGGCCTGCAGCTTTTTGGCCGCATCCATAAACCATTTCATCTCGGCCATTTGCTTGTCCTTGGACAAGGTGGATGGCTGGAATTCGTTGTCAATCCACTTCTTGGCTTCGGCTTCGCCAGCATGCGCGAAGTGTCCGGCCGTCAGTGCAGCAGCCAACGCGATCGCTGTGTAACGCAATTTCATAACTTGTCTCCTGAAGTGCACATCCCCGGTGAATAAGAGGTTTGTCCGGCCCCGGGGATCAACTGAGCCGAATTCCTGTGAATCATGATTTAGCCGCGACGCATGATGACAACCAGCATCAGCATCGAGATCACGAAGCTGATCCAGATGGAGGGCTCCGCTTCGAGGTGCAGCCACTCCACCATGCGGCCACTGAGGCCAACAAAGATGAGATTCAAATAAGCGGCCGTCAGCAGACCGATAAAGAGGCGGTCACCCCGGGTGGTGGTCATGGGCAAAAAGCCACGACGCGCCACGGTGGGGGAACGGATCTCCCACACCGTCATCACAGCCAGCATCACCACGATGCAGATAAAAAACACGGCGACCGGCAAGGTCCAGGCCATCCACTCAAACATGCGGTACTCCTCTCACGCTTAAACACGGCCCATCGCGAAACCCTTCGCGATGTAGTGGCGCACAAACCAGATGACGATGGCACCCGGAACGATGGTGAGCACGCCAGCCGCCGCCAGCGTGGCCCAGTCCATGCCCGAGGCCGACACGGTGCGGGTCATGGTCGCCACAATGGGCTTGGCATTCACACTGGTGAGGGTGCGTGCCAGTAGCAGTTCAACCCAGCTGAACATGAAGCAGAAGAAAGCGGCTACCCCCACGCCCGCTTTGATCAGGGGCAGAAAAATCATCACGAAGAAGCGCGGGAAGCTGTAACCGTCGATGTAAGCGGTTTCATCAATCTCGCGCGGGATGCCGCCCATGAAGCCCTCCAGAATCCACACCGCCAGGGGCACGTTGAATAGCAGGTGAGCCAGCGCCACAGCGATGTGGGTGTCCATCAAGCCCACCGTGGAATACAGCTGAAAAAAAGGCAGCAGAAATACAGCGGGCGGCGTCATGCGATTGGTCAGCAGCCAGAAGAACACATGCTTGTCCCCCAGAAAGCGGTAGCGCGAAAACGCATAAGCAGCCGGCAGTGCCACCGACACCGAGATCACCGTGTTGATGGCCACATAAATCAAAGAGTTGATGTAGCCGGAGTACCAGGATGGGTCAGTAAAGATCGTCTTGTAGTTGGCCCAGGTGAAGTGCTGGGGAAAGAACGAAAAGCTCGACAGGATTTCTTCATTGGTCTTGAAGCTCATGTTGATCATCCAGTAGATGGGCAACAGGGCAAACACCAGGTACAACGCCAGGAAAATGCTGCGCTTGTGAAAACGGTTTTCATGCATGGCCGGTCTCCTCGGCGTTGTGTGTGCCTACGCTTTGCATCCAGTTGTAGAGGACAAAGCACAACAGCAAGATGATCAGGAAGTAGATGAGCGAGAAGGCTGCCGCTGGGCCCAGATCAAATTGACCCACGGCCTTTTGCGTCAGGTATTGGCTCAGGAAGGTGGTAGCGTTGCCCGGGCCACCACCGGTGAGCACAAAAGGCTCGGTGTAGATCATGAAGCTGTCCATGAAACGCAGCAGCACGCCTATCACCAGCACTCCGCGCATTTTGGGCAACTGGATGTAGCGGAACACCGCGAACTTGGACGCACCATCAATGCGTGCGGCCTGGTAGTACGCATCCGGAATGCTGCGCAAGCCGGCGTAGCCCAGCAGCGCCACCAAGGGCGTCCAGTGCCACACATCCATGACCAGCACTGTGACCCAGGCGTGGGTGGCGTTGCCGGTGTAGCTGTAGTCGAAACCCATGCGCTGCAGCGTGGAGCCCAGCAAGCCGATGTCGCCCCGGCCATAAATCTGCCAGATCGTTCCCACCACGTTCCAGGGTATGAGCAGCGACAGGGCCACCACCACCAGGACCGCTGACGACTTCCAGCCATGTGCGGGCATGGACAGCGCCAGCAAAATGCCCAGCGGAATCTCTACCGCCAGCACGGCCAGCGAGAACACCAGTTGCCGCCACAAGGCACCATGTAGCTCGCTGTCACGCATCACAGCGGTGAACCACTCGGTTCCCACAAAGATACGGCGCTCGGGCGAGATGATGTCCTGCACCGAGTAGTTCACCACCGTCATCAAAGGCACGATGGCTGAAAACGCAACGCACAGAATCACGGGCAATATCAGGAACCAGGCTTTCTGGTTCACAGGCTTGTTGATGGCACTCATGACACCAGCTCCTCGTTCACATAAAAACAGGTGTGCTTACCCAGCACCTGCAGCCAGGCCACAGCCCCATCGGCGGGACGGGGCATTTCTGGGCTCAGACGCGCTTTGACCACCTGCCCCTGCACCACGGCCGTCAGCATGAGGTGCGTGCCGATGTCCTGCACCTGCCGCACCACGGCAGGCACTGCGTTGGGGGCCTCCTGCAAAGACACACCCACATATTCCGGCCGGATACCCAGCTTGAGCGAGCCTTTGGGCGCAGCCAGTCCAGTGGGCAAATCCACCACGTGCCCAGCCACCAGGAGTCCTTGCTCGGTCCATTCAGCGGGCAGGAAGTTCATGCCCGGCGAGCCGATGAAGTGCCCCACAAAAGTGTGGGCTGGTCGCTCGAACAGCGCATCAGCCGGCCCCACCTGCACCGCGCGGCCACGGGTCATCACCACGACCTGATCGGCAAAAGTAAGGGCTTCCACCTGATCGTGGGTGACGTAAATCAGCGTCAGCTTGAGCTCATGGTGAATCTGCTTGAGCTTGCGACGCAACTGCCACTTGAGGTGAGGGTCAATGACGGTCAGAGGTTCATCGAACAGCACCGCCGACACATCTGAGCGCACCAGGCCACGGCCCAGGGAGATTTTTTGCTTGGCGTCAGCCGACAGTCCCGCTGCGCGGTGATTCAGTTGACCACTCATCTCCAGCATTTCGGCGATCTGGCCCACACGCTTCTTGATCTGGTCAGCCGGCACCTTGCGGTTGCGCAAAGGAAATGCCAGGTTCTCTGCCACGGTCATGGTGTCGTAAATCACCGGAAACTGAAACACCTGCGCGATGTTGCGCTCTTGCGGACTGCGCAGGGTGACATCCACGCCGTCAAACAACACTTTGCCGTGCGAAGGTGCGAGCAGGCCCGACATCACATTGAGCATGGTGGTCTTGCCACAGCCCGACGGGCCCAGCAACGCATAGGCACCGCCGTCCTCAAACGTCATATTCAAAGGCAGGAGCGCGTAGTCGCTGTCCTGCTGAGGGTTGGCCCGATAGGCATGGGCGAGATTGAGTTCGATGCGCGCCATGTCAATGTCCTTTAGCAACGGCAGGCGCAACCTGCAGGGCCCCGGCCCCGTCAAAGATGTAAACCTGTGCCGGGCTGAAGTACAGGGTGATGGGCGCACCCAGCTCGAAGTAGTGCACGCCGGTCAACTGAGCCACCATAGGCCCCACATCACTGTGCACATGCACATAGGTGTCGGAACCTGAAATTTCTGCCAGCTCCACCTCACCCTTCAGCGCCAGATCCTCTGGGCGAGCCTGCACTCGCAGCGCACTGGCACGCAGTCCCAGCGTGACACCGTTGCCGACAGCCACACGGTCGCGATCAACCCAGTTCTGAACCGGGCATTCCAGCCCACCCTGCAGGTGCACCCCGATGGCAGACAGCTCAGCCGTCAACAGATTCATGGGCGGGTCGCTGAATGCGCGCGCCACACGCAGGGAGTTGGGTCGATGAAATACTTCCGATGTGGGGCCATACTGGAGCAACTCGCCCTGGTCCAACACAGCGGTATAACCGCCCAACAGCAAGGCTTCGCCCGGCTCGGTAGTGGCATAGACCACCGTTGATTCGCCGGCTGCAAACAGGGCAGACAACTCCTCGCGCAATTCCTCGCGTAGCTTGTAGTCCAGGTTCACCAGCGGCTCATCCAGCAACATGAGGGGCGCACGTTTGGCTAGCGCGCGGGCCAATGCCACACGCTGCTGTTGGCCACCCGACAGCTCAGCGGGCAAGCGGTCCAGAAACATCTCGATGTGCAGACGCTGCGCCAATTCGCGCACTCGCTGGTCCACATTCGCCTCTTTGCGCAACAGCAGGGGTGACGCGATGTTGCGAGCCACGGTCATCGAGGGGTAGTTGATGAACTGTTGGTACACCATGGACACATCGCGCTTGCGCACAGGCACCCCAGTGACGTCGGCACCATCGACCAGCACCCGTCCTTGTGTGGGTACATCCAGCCCGGCCATCAACCGCATCAGGCTGGTTTTCCCGGCCTGGGTAGCCCCCAGCAGGACAGTGACTGCCCCGCCTTGCAAGGCAAGACTCAGGGGATAGAGCCAAGGCTCGGCCCCCACTTTCTTACCAACGTTGTCCAACTCCAATTGCATGAAGCAACCTTTCCACTTGTGCTTGTCTGCCCTGCGCAGCGTTTGACGCCAGCGCGAAGCCGTTTGTCGTTCGTTATTTTTCTATTATTGTTCTTTTTGATTCTTTTTTTGTAATGGTTTTCCCTTAGAGACTTCCTTTTGTTTCCTTTTAAAGTCGGTGGTGTCAATTTTTGTCATGCAACATGAACCTGAATCCTCGACAAATCAAACTCATCGACGTGGTCCGTGCACGCGGCTCAGTCTCTGTGGAGCAGCTCTCAGATGAACTGGGTGTCACGCTGCAAACGGTGCGCCGGGATGTGCAACGCCTGGCCGAGGCCGGAACACTCTCGCGTTTTCATGGGGGGGTCCGGGTACCCAGCTCCACGATCGAAAACATAGCCCACACGCAACGCCAGGGTCTGCACGCCGAAGGCAAGGCGCGGATCGCCCGGGCGGTTGCCGCGCAAGTACCCAACAATTGCTCCTTGATCCTGAACATCGGTACAACCACCGAGGCCATCGCCGAAGCGCTGCTACAGCACGCGGGGCTGCGTGTGATTACCAACAACCTGAACGTGGCTGCCATCCTGAGCCGTAACGCCGACTTTGAAGTTATCGTGGCCGGTGGTGTCGTACGACCGAGGGACCGAGGCATCGTGGGCGAGGCCGCAGTGGATTTCATCCGACAATTCAAGGTAGACATCGCCATCATCGGCATTTCGGGCATCGAGTCCGATGGCTCATTGCGCGATTACGACTTTCGCGAGGTGAAAGTGACACAAACCATCATCGGTCACGCTCGCGAGGTGTGGCTGGCGGCAGACGCCAGCAAGTTCAACCGCCCAGCCATGGTGGAAGCGGCGAAGCTGGCCCAAATTGACACCCTGTTTACCGATGCAGCGCCACCCGACCCTTTTTTGGCCTTGTTAGACGATGCCGATGTCCGGCTGGTGACCTGCCTGGCTTGAGTACACACGAATTTGAGAAACCGTTCATGACCTACCTGCTCGCCCTCGACCAAGGCACCTCCAGTTCACGCAGCATCGTTTTCGACCGCCAGGGGCAAATCGTCGCCATGGCCCAGCAAGAGCTGACGCAGATCTACCCGCAACCAGGCTGGGTGGAGCACAACCCGCTCAACATCTGGCAAACCCAGTTGGCTACGGCGCGTGAGGTACTGGTAAAGGCAGGCCTGACAGCACGGGATATTCATGCCCTGGGCATTACCAACCAACGAGAGACCACGGTGGTCTGGAACCGCAAGACTGGCCAACCTATCCACAACGCCATCGTCTGGCAGGACCGCCGGGCCGAGCCCACTTGCGCCCGCTTGCGGGCCGAGGGCAAGGCGGATCTGATCCGCTCCAAGACCGGCTTGCTGGTGGATGCCTATTTTTCAGGCACCAAACTGGCCTGGATACTCGACCAGGTGCCTGGCGCGCGCGCGCAGGCCGAGGCGGGTGAGCTGGCCTTTGGCACGGTAGACAGCTGGCTGATGTGGCAACTGACCGGTGGCGCACAGGACGCCACGCGTGCCCAAGCCGTACACGTCACCGATGTGAGCAACGCGGCACGCACCATGTTGTTCAATGTGCACACCAACCAGTGGGATGCCGAGTTGTTGGCGCTGCTGAACATTCCCATGAACTTGATGCCCAAGGTGCAGGCTTCCAGCAGCCACTTTGGCAACGTGCAAGGCGACCTGCTGGGGCACGGCATGCCGATAGGCGGCGTGGCTGGGGACCAGCAAAGCGCGCTCTTTGGTCAGGCCTGCTTTTCCGAGGGCATGGCCAAAAACACCTACGGCACGGGCTGCTTCATGCTGATGCACACCGGCAAACGTTTTCAGACTTCGCGCAACGGCCTGCTGACCACCAGTGCGGCGCAGCCCACGATGCAGCCCGAGTACGCCATGGAGGGCAGTGTGTTTGTGGGCGGCGCCGTGGTGCAGTGGTTGCGCGACGGCTTGCATGCCATCGAATCCAGCGCCGAGGTGCAAGCCCTGGCGCAAAGCGTGCCTGATGCGGGTGGCGTGATGATGGTGCCCGCATTCACCGGCCTGGGCGCCCCCTACTGGAACCCCGAAGCCCGGGGCACCATCACCGGCATCACGCGCGGCACCACGGTGGCGCACATTGCGCGGGCGGCCCTGGAGAGCATTGCTTTTCAAAGCGCGGCCCTGCTCGATGCCATGAGCCGCGATGCGGTGGCCAGTGGCGGCCAGGCAGTGAACGAGTTGCGTGTGGACGGCGGTGCCTGCGCCAACGATCTGCTGATGCAATTCCAGGCCGACTTGCTGGGGATTCCGGTGGTACGGCCCGCAGTGATCGAAACCACCGCTCTGGGCGCAGCCTACCTGGCGGGTCTGAGTACAGGGCTGTATGCGGGGCTGGACGAGCTGGCCAGCCACTGGCGCGCCGAGCGTACCTTTTTACCTAGCATCAGCCGCGAGCAGGCCCTGGCGCGCATGGACGACTGGCAGCGCGCCGTCCGCCAAGCTACGGCCATTTGAGAGCCCACCCCGTCCGGGTGAAATTCAGCGACTGACCCACAAGGCAAGACTCAGCACGGCACCACCGCATCCGGCCACAGCAAGCCAGGTCAGCCTTGCCAGGCGACGGTCTTGGGCTTGAGCGCGTTCAATCAAGCCGCTGTTTTGCTGGGCCAGTTCGGTGATGAGTTCAGACGTCGCCAGCAGCTCATCCTGCAAACGCACTACAGATTGATGTAGTGCCACTACCCGGGCTTGCAGCGCCAACAGTTGCGGGTCGCTGGTGGTAGCGGCGTCGTCGGGCTGAGGCACTACCGGCGCGGCCTCACTGGCCTGTTTGCCTACTTTTTGCCACAAGCGCTTGGCGCCATCAGCCACTTTGGGCGCGTTGCTGATCACGTCCGTCCAGGGCACGCTTTGCAATACGGTGAGCCAGGGTATGGCCATGAACAAGCTCCGAGAAATAGTGGCGGAGCCCCGGTTGTACCTCATCACCTCGCACCCCAGGCATCGCTGCAGACAATTGCTGGACTCATTTCTTGACCCAAAGTGCTAACATTGTGCTTATTAAGAAGGAAGCATCATGCAGGTATCCATCAGGAAAATGGGAAATTCACAGGGCATCCTGATTCCCAAGCCCATCTTGCAACAACTGGGCTTGAGCGATGCGGCAGACCTGCGCGTCAATGGTGATGTCATCGAAATTCGCCCTATCAAGCGCTCCCCCAGAGAGGGATGGGCACAAGACAGCGAGCGCCTGGCCGCGACGGGCGACGATGCGCTGCAATGGCCAGAGTTTGGAAATGATGGCGACGCGGAGTTGACGTGGTAAGTCGTCCGAACGTGGCGACTGGGGAGGTCTGGTTGGTTAACCTCGACCCGACCCTCGGCAGCGAGATTCAAAAAACACGCCCCTGTGTCGTCATCTCACCGCCCGAGATGCACAACCACTTGCGCACGGTGATCGTGGCCCCCATGACAACAGGGGCCCGGCCAGCAGCTTTTCGCACGCCTCTGACCTTTCAGGGGAAAGACGGCCTGGCGCTGCTCGATCAGATTCGCACGGTGGACAAAGTCAGGCTGACAAAACGCATGGGCGCCGTCGATGCCGACACCCTTGAGCGCATCCTGACGACCCTGCAAGCGATATTTGCACCCTGCTGAGCCGGTTACTTCACTCGATCACATATTGCGCCGGTATTGCCCGCCCACCTCGAACAGGGCATTGGTGATTTGGCCCAGTGAGCACACGCGCACGGCGTCCATCAGCACTTCAAAGACGTTGGCGTTGTCGATGACGGCTTGTTGCAGGCGCTTGAGTTGCGCGGGTGCCTCGCTGGCGTGACGAGCATGGAAGTCTTGCAGGCGGGTGAGCTGACTTTGTTTCTCATCGTCGGTGGAGCGGGCCAGCTCCAGCTTGTCGAGCACGGCGTCGCCATGCGGATTGCGAAAGGTGTTGAC
>JBEEJZ010000124.1:0-6880 GCA_041168905.1 Pseudomonadota bacterium
TATCGTCTGGTAGTGTCAGTTGCCTACCACTTCCAAGCGGTCTATGTGAAGTTCATTGGCACCCACAAGGAATACGATGGCATAGATGCTGAAACTGTAGAGATGGAGGTCTGACATGGAAATTCACCCAATTCGCACCAGCGATGACTACAAGGCCGCCATGCGCGAGGTCTCAGCCTACTTCGATAATGAACCAACGCCAGGCACACCGGACGGCGACCGTTTTGAAATACTTCTGACGCTTCTTGAAGCTTATGAGTCCAAACACTTTCCCGTTGATCTCCCCGATCCTGTGGAGGCGATCAAGTTCCGCATGGATCAAGCTGGACTGACACCGAAGGACTTGGTGCCCGTGATTGGTCGACTCAACCGGGTCTATGAAATTCTGAACCGCAAGCGCCCGCTGACACTGAACATGATCTGGAACCTGCACGAGAAGCTAGGCATTCCAGCCGAATGCCTGATTCAACCTCCAAAGGCGAGCCTTGCCGCATGAGATGAGTGTCCTGCAGAAAGATCTCACTTTGAATATCCATCGCAAGCCTGACGTTTGTCAGCCCACCGGCACCGCCGAGCTGCCCATGCTCGACATTTACATGCCGATGATGAAGACCTCGGCCATCGTTTCTGCAGCCCGCCTGGGGCTCTTCGAGGCGCTGGCGGGCGGAGCCTTGCCACTGCCGGAGCTGGCTCTCAAGCTGGATGCGGATGTCACTGGCGTGGGGGCGCTGGCCGATTTTTTGACCGCTCTGGGTTATCTTGAAAAAAGCCAGAGCGGCTATGCCAACACGGCCAGCACCCAGCGATGGTTGACGTCTGCAGGGCAGGTGAACTACACCAGTGGCGCGCTGTGGACGCATGAGGCCTGGGCCATGATGGGTGATTTGCCACAGGCGGTGAAGCAGGGGGGGCCACAGCAGACGCTCTGGGACAAGATGGCCGCAGAACCCCGACTGGGCCCGCTGTTTTCACGTTTTATGCACACCTTTGCCCAGGATTTGGGGCCGGACATTCTGGAGCGTGTGCCGGTAACGCACCATCACCAGCGCATGCTCGACCTCGGCGGTTCGCATGGCTTGCACACGATGGGTTTTTGCCGCAAGTACCCGCAACTGAACGCGGTGATTGTGGATCTGCCCACGGCGCTGACGGATACCCCGGCCTCAATTGCGCAGGCCGGACTGTCCGATCGCATTCGCTTGCAGCCGGGCAACCTGCTCACCCTCGATTGGGCCCAGGAGAGCCAATACGATCTGGTTTTATATCTGTCGGTGGGGCACAACCAGCAAAGTCAGGACAACCAGCGGGTGTTGACCGAGGTGTATCGCGCCCTGAGGCCCGGCGGCTTGCTCGTCATCCATGATTATCTGTCGGATGACAAGCTGAACGCCTGGAACACGGCTTTCAGACTGACGCTTTTGCTTGAAACCGGAACACGCACCTACAGCGAAGCCGAGTACGCCGCCTGGCTCAGCCATGCTGGCTTTACCGATGTGGAGCGTATCGACCTCAATCCCCTGGAAAAAGGCTCGCTGCTGATCGCGCGGCGCTAAGCTTTCATGGCGGTAACGGCTGGCCCCGAGGACTGGATGCGCCTGGCATTGGATGAGGCCAGGCTCGCCGCCGATGCCGGGGAGGTGCCGGTGGGGGCCGTTCTCGTGAAGGATGGGCGTTTGATTGCCAGCGCCCACAACACACCCATTTCAGGTCACGACCCCACAGCCCATGCGGAGGTCATGGCACTGCGCGCTGCGGCACAAAGTTTGGGTAACTACCGGTTGGAGGGTTGCGAGCTGTATGTCACGCTCGAACCCTGCGCCATGTGCGCGGGTGCCATGCTGCATGCACGCTTGAGTCGAGTGATATTTGGGGCATCGGATCCCAAGACGGGCGCGGCGGGTTCGGTGGTCAATCTGTTTGACATGCCGATGCTGAATCACCAGACACAGGTCACCGCAGGGGTTTTGGCAGAGGAGGCCGCAGGCTTGCTCCGGAGTTTTTTCAAGCCCATGCGTGCCAATCCCAGCCCACTGCGAGAAGATGCGTTGCGCACCGCAAATGCCCGATGGGCTGGTTTGGATGTGCCGCACCACCTGAGCCACTATGTCAGTCATTTACCTAGCTTGCAGGGTTTGAGGCTGCATTGGTTTGATGGGCGAGCCACTTCCTGCGATGTGGGTGATTCCTTGGCGGAAACGGGGAAGGGCGGCTACAGGTCCGCCAAGCCACTGTCGATTGCGCTGCATGGCACTGTCGACTGGAGCCTGAGATATGCGTCCGAGCTGCGTGCCGGCGAGCCTATCCTCGCTATAGATCTGCCAGGATTCGGTTTGAGCGACAAACCCAAAAGGGTATCCGTACACACGCTGGATTGGCATGCGTCGGTGCTGGCGCAGTGGATTCAGCATCTGGCAATTCCTGCTTCCGCTCAAGCTCTCTGTGTGATCGCGCCAAGGGAAATGCAGCGTTTGGTGGAAGCCTTTCTGGGCCGCGTGGAAGGTGCTTTTGAGGTGAGGTGGGACGATCGTCCTGAAATGCCTCAGTCTGAACGCCTCGCGCCCTATCCAGACAAAGGCCACCTGGCAGGACCCCGGGCCCTGCGTGCCTTGTTGGACAATTGACGCATGGCTCACATCTACATTTACTCGCCTAGCGGGGCAGTCCGTGACAAGGCGGCTTTTCGTCGGGGTATCAAGCGTCTGAAGGCCATGGGCCATGAGCTCGAACTGGACGCAGACTCCCTCAGTAGCCACCAGCGGTTTGCGGGAGATGACGACACCAGATTGCTGGCCTTGTCCAGAGCCGCTGCCAGTGGCGCAGACCTGGCCCTGATCACGCGCGGCGGCTATGGACTGACCCGCATTCTTGATCGCGTGGACTATCAGGCGCTCGCCAAAGCCGTAGATAACGGCACCCAGTTTGTCGGCATGAGTGACTTTACGGCTCTGCAATGCGCCATGCTGGCCAAGACTGGAACGACGACCTGGTCGGGCCCTGCGCTGTGCGAGGGTTTTGGCAAGCCTGAAGAACCCGATGACATCATGCAGGCCTGTTTTGAGGATTTGCTGAGCGGGCAAGGGGAGGGGGCTGGATGGCGACAAAAACCCATTCCTGGTACGACAGTTCTGGACCAGAACGTCACCCTGGACGATGCCACGGTGTGGGGCGGCAACCTAACTGTGCTGACATCCCTGCTGGGAACGCCTTACTTTCCAGATATTGAAGGTGGAATACTGTTTCTGGAGGATGTCGCAGAGCATCCGTATCGCATAGAACGCATGCTGACCCAGTTGTTGTTGGCGGGTGTGTTGGGGCGTCAGCAGGCTATTTTGTTGGGTCAATTTACCGACTTCAAGCTGGTTCCGCATGACAAGGGCTTCAAGCTTCAGACGGTCGTGGACCGCTTGCGCGCGCGGCTGAACATCCCCGTGGTCACGAATTTGCCGTGCGGTCATGTCCCCACCAAGGTGTTGCTGCCCGTTGGCGCGAAAGCGGACCTGGTGCTGGAAGGTCGCGATGCGCTCCTGTTCTGGGGCCACGCGATTTGACGAGCTTGATGTTGACCTAAACTTCACACTCGTTTTGACCGATCCTGCCAACATGAACCTGCAAACTACCGTGGTATTCACCGATCTCATCGGGAGCACGGGTGTTTTCGAAAGTGTGGGCAATCTGCGCGCGACAGAGGCGGTCACCCGTCTTACCCAATGGATCAGCGGGGTCTGCGCCGAACACGGCGGGCAGGTGGTCAAGACACTTGGAGATGGTGTACTGGCACTTTTTCCCAGCGGACAGATGGCAGTTGATGCAGTCGTGCAAATGCAAAGGCAGCATCAAGCAAACATTGCCCAAACGCCCCTTGAGCTGCGGATGCCCATACGCATAGGCGTTGCCAGCGGCGATGTTGAGATGGTGGGGGGCGATTGCTTTGGAGACGCGGTGAATGTGGCTGCCCGCTTGAGTGACCTTTCTGGCCCGCATGAAATTTGGGCGAATGATCTGTCTCTTGCCAAGGCGGTTGCCCATGACGGCGTTCGTTTCCGCTCCCTGGGCTCGGTTCAAATTCGTGGGCGTACCGAGCTATGTGCTGCTTATCAGCTTGAGTGGCAAACGGATCTCAACACCGCCTTCCTGACGCGCCAGGCTGATCTGGACACCCATCTTGATGGGATCGATGTTCTGGGCGGCCAAATTGAGTTGTCCTGGAATCAGCAGTCCAGGTCGTTTCGTTCTTTCGATCTCCCCGTGCAAATGGGGAGAGTCGCCGGTCTGGATGTGACGCTGAACGACCCAAGGGTGTCGCGTACCCATGCCCGCCTGGATTGGCGCAACGGCAGTATCGTGCTGGTAGATATCAGCAGTTATGGTAGCTGGGTGCGTTTTTCTGGCGGCGGTTCGGATGTCCTGCTCAGGCGCAAGGAATGCGTGTTGCACGGTGACGGATTGATTTCACTGGGGGCACCTCCCGGCGATAGCGATGAGCACATCATCAGGTTCAAGGTGTCGTGAAGCAGGTTCACACCGTTGGGTGTTCAGTTCAGTTTGCGGTATGGTTACCGGTCTTTATGTTTACATAATATACATCGTATAAAGTAGAAGAAGGGCGTCGAAACGATTCGGGGCGCAAGGTTCACTCGCCCAATTGATTTACGATGCCGGCCATGCACAACCACACGCTTTCTCGATCGAAGTCACTTGAGGGCATCCGCATACTGAGTCTGGCTCTGAACTTACCCGGACCTGCGGCGCTGATGCGTCTCCAAGCCATGGGCGCGAAGTGTGTAAAGCTGGAGCCTCCAGCGCCCGCTGGATACGAGTCCGCTTCTTCTGCCGATCCCATGGCCATCTACAGCCCAGTCGCCTACAGAGACCTGCAAAACGGAGTCCGCACGATCACCGCAGACCTAAAAACGGAGGCTGGCCAGGAAACATTGCACCGTGAGTTGGCGCAAGCAGACGTGATGATGACTTCTTTTAGGCCATCCGCATTGACCAAGCTTGGGCTGGGTTGGGTCAAACTGCACGGGCGATACCCCCGGCTGTGCCAAGTTGCCATCGTGGGTGGTGCCGGAGAGCGCGCCGACGAAGCCGGTCACGATCTCACTTACCAGGCCGAACGCGGTTTGATTACCGGTCTGGATCTGCCTGCATCACTCTATGCCGACATGACCGGCGCACTGATGGCCAGCGAGGCAGTCTTACAGGCCCTGCTTTCCCAAAGGCAAACCGGTGTCGGCGTCTTCAAGGAAGTTGCGCTCAGCGATGGTGCTGCGTGGGCTGCCCTGCCGCGCGCCTGGGGAATGACCTTGCCGGGAACGCCCTTGGGTGGCGCACATGCGGGCTACCGGGTTTATCCTTGTCTGGATGGCCGGGTCGCTGTCGCAGCGCTGGAGCCACACTTTGCCAAGCGGCTGGCCATCGCGTCGAACATGGGGGAAAGCGGCGTATTTGCGATGCACGAACCCACCACACATCTGCACCTGAGGGCTTTCTTTGCCCAGCGAACCCGAGCCGAGTTGGACCAGCTGGCCGCAGACAAAGACATACCTTTGCACACCCTGCCCGCTATTGCGTAATTTGGGGCCGTAGTTGAGGCCGCAATTGCGGATATGCGCGCAATGTGTCGGATTAACGCCCTTTGCGGGTGAGCTTAGGTGCGGCACCCGTGGCACGCGGGGGTAAGCCTGTGTGCTGCGTCAGTACACGACCTTTGGTTGGCAGTGTCTTGGCACCGCCCGGTGTTGAGTTCTTCTTGCGCGCGCTCTGATACCCACCATCCGTCAGCGGCTGGAAGGTCGGAATCAGGTGATGCTTGCCATTGCCGATCAGGTCGGCACGCCCCATGGCTTTGAGCGCCTCTCGCAGCAAAGGCCAGTTGTTGGGGTCGTGGTAACGCAAAAAGGCTTTGTGAAGACGACGACGGCGCTCGCCGCGCACGATATCCACGGTGTCCTCATCGGTTGCGTTACGGCGAATTTTGCGCAGGGTGTTGCGGCCCGAGTGGTACATGGCCGTCGCCGTGGCCATGGGGCTGGGGTAAAAGGTTTGCACCTGGTCGGCCCGAAAACCGTTTTTCTTGAGCCAGACGGCCAAGTTCATCATGTCTTCATCGCGCGTGCCGGGGTGGGCGGCAATGAAATACGGAATTAAAAACTGCTTCTTGCCCGCCTCTGCGCTGAACTTGTCAAATAGCTGCTTGAAACGGTCGTAAGTGCCGATACCCGGCTTCATCATCTTGGTCAGTGGGCCCTGCTCGGTGTGCTCGGGCGCGATCTTGAGATAGCCGCCCACATGATGCTGCACCAGCTCTTTCACGTACTCGGGGCTTTGCACAGCCAAGTCGTAGCGCAGGCCAGAACCTATCAAAATCTTCTTGATACCCTTGAGCCCGCGGGCTCGGCGGTACATCTTGATCAGCGGGTCGTGGCTGGTGTTCAGGTTGGAGCAAATGCCTGGGTAAACACAGCTGGGCTTGCGGCACGCCGCTTCAATCTCTGGCGACTTGCAACCGATGCGGTACATGTTGGCGGTGGGGCCGCCCAAGTCCGAGATCACACCGGTGAAACCACTCACCTTGTCACGGATGTCTTCCACTTCGCGGATCACCGAATCCTCGCTACGGCTCTGGATGATGCGGCCCTCGTGCTCGGTAATCGAGCAAAAGGTACACCCGCCAAAACAGCCCCGCATGATGTTGACGCTGAACCGGATCATTTCCCACGCAGGGATTTTGGTCGCGCCATCGTGGCTGCCGTTTTCATCCGCATAGGCCGGGTGGGGGCTGCGCGCATAAGGCAGGTCAAACACAAAATCCATCTCGGCGGTGGTCAAGGGGATGGGCGGCGGATTGTTCCAGACGTCGCGGGCCGTGGTGCCTTCA
>JBEEJZ010000125.1:0-3993 GCA_041168905.1 Pseudomonadota bacterium
CGACCGATAAGGTCCTCGGACGAGTAGCCAGCGAAGTTGCTCTCCGTTTGCGCGGCAAACACAAGGCCATTTACACGCCTCACGTCGATACCGGTGACTTCATCGTCATCATCAACGCAGCTCAACTGCGCGTCACTGGCGCCAAGTCGACTGACAAGGTGTACTACCGTCACTCGGGTTACCCCGGCGGTATCACTGCCACCAACTTCCGCGACATGCAAGCCAAGCATCCTGGCCGCGCTTTGGAAAAAGCCGTCAAGGGTATGCTGCCCAAGGGCCCCCTGGGCTACGCCATGATCAAGAAGCTCAAGGTCTACGGTGGTGCTGAGCACCCCCACACCGCCCAGCAACCCAAAGTGTTGGAAATCTAAGGAGCCTTGAGATGATTGGTGATTGGAATAATGGCACCGGCCGTCGCAAATCCAGCGTCGCCCGCGTGTTTCTGAAAAAAGGCTCAGGCCAGATCGTTGTGAACGGCAAGGACATTTCTAAGTTCTTTGGCCGCCAGACCTCGATCATGATCTGCAAGCAACCTTTGTTGCTGACCAACCACGCTGAAACGTTTGACGTGATGGTCAACGTGGCTGGCGGCGGTGAGTCCGGTCAAGCAGGTGCAGTGCGTCACGGTATCACCCGTGCCCTGATCGACTACGACGCAACGCTCAAGCCAGAATTGAGCAAGGCCGGCTTCGTGACGCGTGATGCGCGTGAAGTCGAACGTAAGAAGGTCGGTTTGCACGGTGCTCGCCGTCGTAAACAGTTCTCTAAGCGTTAATCGCCCGCGGCGACAGGGTCGTCATGCTGCGCCGCACACTCCTTGCTGGTTTCGATTGGCTCGGATCCCGTGTGGTGCGTACGGCGATCCCATCCAGCCAGATATCTGGTTGTTGCATGCGAACACAAAACCGCCTTCGGGCGGTTTTGTCGTTTTGGCTTCCGTACCGTGTGTGCCTGTCGTTTGTTGAGGATTGATCCGTGCGCCTGCGCCTGCTACGACGTCGCCTCACCATCAGTGCCCCCCGCATGGCGGTGCGCAGCGCCTTGCCCTGGCCTTTGCGATGGGTCGTGGCGGCACTGGTCTTCGGATTTTGTGCCGCCATCGCACTTTGGGCCTTTGAATTTGGTCGGGAGATCGCCGGCTTGGATGGTGGTGCGGCCGAAGAGCTCACCCGGCTCAAGTCCGAGATGCAAGGGCTTCAGAAAGAATTGCAGACGGTCAAGGATGAACGCGACAAAGCACAGTCCATCGCCAACACTGCCAGCACCCTGCTGACTGCCGAGAAAGCTGCGCAGACGAGTTTGCTGGCCCAAAACCGCCAGCTCGAAGCAAATAACCAAGCCTTGCGTGATGATCTCGGTTTTTTTGAGCAGTTGATTCCTGCCGTCGGGGCGCAGGGCATCGCTATCCGGGGCTTGCAGGCCGAGCGCGTCGAGGCCACTCAATTGAAATGGCAAGTGATGGTGATGCAGTCTGGCAAAAAGGTGCCAGACTTCAATGGTCGCCTCGAAGTGAGCCTGTCGGGCCAGCTGCAGGGTAAGCCCTGGAACATGGACTTGCCAGAAGGACCCAAAGCCCTGGCCTTTGCGCAATACGGGCGTTTGCAGGGCGTACTGACCGTCCCTGCCCAAGCCATGATCAAATTGCTGACCGTGAAAGTGATGGAGGGTGAGCAGATCAAGGCCACCCAATCGGTCAAGTTGCCATAAGCAGGAGACATGTATGTTCAACAGGAAAAAGCAGCCCCCCATCCGAAGCCTGATTGCCGAGAGCAGCCAGATTCAGGGGCAGGTCCGTTTCACCGACGGCCTGCGCGTGGATGGAGAGATCACCGGGGACGTGCTCGCTCTCGAGGGGCAACCCAGTCTGCTGGTCATTTCAGAAAGTGCGACGGTGACTGGCACGGTCAGGGCTGATCACATCATTGTGAACGGCCGAGTGTGTGGTCCGGTACATGCCAACGTACTGCTGGAATTGCAGCCCAAGGCGCGCATTGAAGGAGATCTTGCTTACGCCGCGCTCGAAATGCACCAAGGTGCCTTGGTGTCGGGCTTGTTGCGTCCGGAGGGAGTGGGAGAAGAAAAACCCACACTGAAACTGGCGGCAAATAATCAGTGAAGAAATTCCTGAGCGAATAACTGTACTATTCAGGCCATTGATTTTTTGGAGTGAGCCATGAGCGCCGTAGCCGAGACCGTTCCCGACACTGTTGTGACCGAGATGCCTGCCCCTATCGTGTTTACCGACAGCGCAGCTGCCAAGGTGGCAGATTTGATTGCAGAAGAAGGCAACCCCGACCTGAAACTGCGTGTGTTTGTGCAAGGCGGCGGTTGCTCGGGTTTCCAGTATGGATTCACGTTCGACGAGATCACCAACGAAGACGACACCACCATGAGCAAGAATGGTGTGTCCCTGCTGATCGATGCCATGAGCTACCAATACCTGGTGGGTGCCGAGATCGACTACAAGGAAGATTTGCAAGGCGCTCAGTTCGTGATCAAGAACCCCAATGCCACGACGACCTGCGGTTGTGGTTCATCCTTTTCTGTCTGAAGTCAGGCCGAATGTGCACCCCTGATTTTTAGGGGTGAGCATCAAGCCGGATAAATAGCACCCAGCACACGGGTGCCGCGGGCACCGGTAATCACGGGCAGATTTCCTGTTTCGCCCTTCATGGCCTTGGCCGCCAGCCAGGCAAACGCGGTGGCTTCGACCTGCATGGGGGGCAAACCTGCAGATTCCGTCGTCAGCACCTTTACAAGGGGCAGAGCCTGTTGCAACAGGGCCATTAGATGGCTGTTCAAGGCACCACCGCCGCAGACCAGCATCTTGCCGATTGCGCCCTCAAAGGTCCGGAGGCTATCCGCACAGCATTGAGCTGTCAGCATCGCCAGGGTGGCCTGAACATCGTGTGCGGGCAGCTGTGAGTGACAGGCTAGCTGAGCTTCCAGCCACGCTGGACTGAACAGATCTCGGCCGGTGCTTTTAGGGGCCGGCATGGCAAAGTAGGGCTCTTCAAGCAATTGGTGCAGCAGTGCCGTGTTGACCTGCCCATTGGCCGCCCAGGCACCGTTCTTGTCATAGGCTACGCCCAAATTTTGTTGGCACCACAAGTCCATGAGCACGTTGCCTGGCCCGCAATCGAAACCCATGACCACAGGCTCGAAGGCCGAAGTAGGCCCCAGCAGGCTGACATTGGAAATGCCTCCGATATTGAGCACGGCTATTGCAGCATCAGGCTGCGCAAACATGGCCTGATGAAAAGCCGGCACCAGCGGCGCGCCCTGGCCACCAGCAGCGACATCCCTGCTGCGCAAATCTGCCACCACCGTGATGCCCGTCATTTCGGCCAGCAAGGCTGGGTTGTTGAGCTGCAAGGTGTAGCCCGGCGTAGGCTGACCGTTAAACCAGTCTGCTGCCTCGCTTTGAAGTCCTTGGGGATGGTGGCGAACGGTCTGGCCATGGGCTCCGATGGCCCGAATTTGATTGGGCTTCAGATCCAGCTGCGCCAAAAGCTGGGAGACCACCTGCGCGTAAGTCAGGACCACTTGATTGGCGCACCGTGCTGCCCGGTGTAATTCGTCATGGCCGGGGCTGTTCAAAGCCAGGAGGCCTTGCATCAGCGCAGGTGAGAAAGGGAGGTAGCTGTGCGCAAGGACCCTGCAGGTGTAACCCTGCAGTTCGACCACTATACCGTCGGCACCATCCAGGGAGGTGCCTGACATCAGGCCGATATACAAATCAGCCATCAACAGCCGTCTGTACCGGGGCTTACTGCGCGCTGGCGTCGCGCAAGGTGGCTGCAGCCAACAATTGCTGGCGCGCAGAGCTGGCTGCAGCGTTGAAGGCGGGCTTGGCTTGTGCTGTAACGGGCACAGACTCGCTTTGGCGCGCGATGGTCATAGGATCGCGATGCACGCCGTTGACCCGGAACTCGAAGTGCAAATGAGGGCCAGTAGCCCAGCCAGTGGAGCCTACAGCACCTATATGGGTGC
>JBEEJZ010000126.1:0-5769 GCA_041168905.1 Pseudomonadota bacterium
AACAACCAGCACAAATAGGCCGTATGTAAGGCTGCAAACCCTTTGAAACATCACATTGCCAAATCTTGCTTTCCTGGAGACGTCCATGTAAGGGACGACTACAAAGGAAAAAACGGATTCATCAGAGGCTCGGTGCAGTCAGTCAGGACAATGCCGAAACGTGGCTTAGAGAGCGACAAGCCCAGATCGACATCGAAGTCAGCCTTCGAAAAAGCAATAAGCGCTTGTGGGCTGATGCAGCGGAAAAGTATTTGATGGAATGTAAGCGGAGGAATGTGGCATCAATCGAAATGATCAGCCGCCACATTACGGATCTGCTGCCCTACATCGGGAACCTACCGCTTGATGAGGTGAGTAATGACACTCTTGAAGCGTTTAAGTTGGACAGGATGGAGGGCGATGACGACGGCAAAAAACCGGTCAAGAACTCCACCATCAACAGAACGCTTGAAGTTGTCCGAACCACTTTGATCCGCGCCGCTCGCGTTTGGCGTGAAGACAAAAAGCCATGGCTGGCGACTGCGCCTTTGATAGAAATGCTGGATGAGAGTGCGCAGAAACGCAAACCTTACCCAATCACGCGGGCTGAACAGGCCAAGCTGCTGCTGCGGCTACCTGCTCACCTGCAGGAAACGGTGGAATTTTCCGTGAACACGGGTGCGCGGGATGAAAACGTGTGTGGACTGCAGTGGAAGTGGGAGGTCGATGTGCCGGAGCTCAAACGAAGCGTGTTCGTGATCCCGGCTGAGTGCTTCAAGACCAACCGACCCCATGTGCTTATGCTGAATGATGCGGCTTGGGCCATCATTCAGCGCAGGCGCGGGCAGCACCCTCAGTACGTTTTCACCTACAAACGCCCGGGCGAGGACAAGGAGCCGAACAGGCTGGTCACACAAAACAACTCGGCTTTTCAGAAAGCTCGGGCTGATGTGGGGCTCAGCCAGGTGCGGGTCCATGACCTACGGCATACGTTTGGGCAAAGGTTGCGTGACGCAGGCGTGACATCGGAGGACCGGTCCTTGTTGCTGGGGCATGCCATTGAGGGCATGTCGCAACATTACGCGGTTTCGACGTTAGAACGCATGCTGGAAGCTGCCAACAGCGTTCTCACAGGGCAGGACCGGACGATGGTTCTGCGAGTGGTCAATGGATAGCGCGGTGGAAAGTCCCGCAAAAAGTCCCGCAACATTGACGGAAAATAAAAAAGACTCAGTGCATCTCTGCTCTAAGTCCTTGATATTTAAGGGAAAATTTGGTCGGGGCGATAGGATTCGAACCTACGACCCTCTGGTCCCAAACCAGATGCGCTACCAGACTGCGCTACGCCCCGCCAGCCTACTATTCTATCCTCTATTCCAGCTATATCCGCGCAATGTGGCGTCGAATCATCTATTCAGACATTCAAAAGCGTCGTCCAAGCAGTGAGTTGCCAACTCTGATCATGCCCCAGCATACCCCTCCACTACCGTGGCTTCAGCCCGGAGATTCATTTCCAGATTGCAGACTCGCATGGGACTCTACTACCGACGCGCCCGGACTACTGGCGGCTGGTAGTGAACTAAGCACAACTTGTTTGTTAAAAGCTTATCAAGCAGGGATTTTTCCATGGTTTGGCGTTGGACAACCGATTCTGTGGTGGTCCCCAGACCCACGCATGGTCCTGAAGGTAAGTGAATTCAGGCTACGCAGATCGCTGCAAAAGGTCATCAAACGTTTTCAATCCAGCCCGAATTCCGAAATCCGGTTCGACACCGCATTTGACCGCGTGATCCGTGCCTGTGCACAGAGTAATCGACGAGGGCAGTCAGGAACCTGGATACTCCCCGGAATGGTGGAGGCTTACATCCAACTTCACCGTTTGGGGTACGCTCACAGCGTTGAAACTTGGGTCGATGACCAGTTGGTTGGCGGTCTGTACCTTGTAGCCATCGGTAAAGCTGTATTCGGAGAATCCATGTTCAGTATCCAGACAGATGCTTCCAAAATTGCCATCGGGGCACTGATCTGTTTTTGCCGAGCGAATAACGTTGACGTCATAGATTGCCAACAAAACACGGGGCATCTGGCATCCTTGGGGGCGCGAATGATCAGACGCACAGATTTTATGAAGCATGTCGACATGTCATCAGTTCAGCCAGCGCTCGAATGGACCTTTGCTTCATCGATGTGGTCACAACTGAAGGAAGGCATAGGTTCTTAGCCATGGCTGACCTCACTGCCCCATCTTTCCACGATTTGCAGTTCTACGCGACGGCCCCCTACCCGTGCAGTTATTTGCCGAATCAACTGGCTCGTTCTCAGGTGGCGACGCCCAGCCACTTGATCGATACCAAGGTTTACTCAAGCCTGGTCCGACAGGGCTATCGACGTAGCGGCATGTTTACCTATCGCCCCCGCTGCGACGCATGTACCGCGTGCACGCCGCTTCGAATCAAGGTGTTGGATTTCAAACCAACGCGGAGCCAAACCCGAGCATGGCAACGTCACCGACACCTAGCCCCGGTCAGCATGGAACTCGGTTTCAAAAAAGAGCATTACCAGCTCTACCTTCGGTATCAACGGGGTCGTCACGCTGGCGGGGGCATGGACGAGGACAGCGTCGACCAATACGAACAGTTTCTGCTCCAGAGCAGGGTTGAATCGCGTCTGGTTGAATTCCGCGACCCAGAAAAGTATGGCGAACCTGGTACCTTGAGAATGGTGTCCATCATCGACGTACTCGACGATGGCATATCGGCGGTTTACACATTTTTTGATCCCGAACATGCCGGAAGTCTGGGAACATTCAACGTTCTCTGGCAAATTGAGCAATGCCGGCGACTGGGTCTGGACTTTGTCTATCTGGGGTACTGGATAGAACAAAGCCGGAAGATGAACTATAAGGCAGGTTACAAACCCCACCAATTGCTGTTAGCCGAAAACTGGAGAGACCCTCCAACAGCCTGAATTGAGGGGGTGATCCGCCAAAAGAAGCTTCGCCACTACGCGCCCCAATTTCACAAGGTAAAATAGACCTCAAATTTTGGAGTATGTGCGTGACGAAAGTAGATGACGGAATTCAGGCTAAACCATCTGTTCAAGTGATAGAGAGAATGTTTTCACTGATGGACATTCTGGCATCGCGCGAAGATGCCATGTCCTTAAAGGAAATCAGCGAAAAAAGCGGCCTACATCCCTCCACCGCCCATCGGATTTTGAACGACCTGGCGTGTGGTCGCTTTGTCGATCGGCCTCAATCGGGTACCTATAGGCTGGGTATGCGACTATTGGAACTGGGTAATATGGTTAAGGGCCGCCTCAATGTACGAGATGCTGCGCTTGTTCCCATGCGCGAACTGCACAAGCTCATACAGCAGCCCGTCAATTTGAGTGTTCGCCAAGACGACGAAATTGTCTATATTGAACGTGCTTACAGCGAGAGGAGTGGCATGCAGGTCGTCAGAGCAATAGGTGCCCGGGCCCCCCTGCATTTGACATCAGTCGGCAAACTGTTTTTGTCCACCGATGAGCCGCAGCGTATACGTGCCTACGCTACTCGCACCGGTCTAGCCGGGCACACGAAAAATAGCATCACACAGCTACCAGTGCTGGAGAGGGAACTGTCACGGGTTCGTCAACACGGCACGGCAGCTGACAATGAAGAGCTGGAGTTGGGAGTGAGATGCATGGCCGCCGGAATTTATGACGACCAAGGCAGACTGGTGGCAGGTCTGTCAATCTCTGCTCCGGCAAGTCGGCTAGAAGAGAGTTGGCTAGACAAGTTGAAGGCAACTGCTCAAGGTATTTCAGTCGCCCTCGGCTTCAAGGGCTAAACAGAGGCTAGCTGGCTCTCCTCTTTCGGTCATCGCTCGCCTCTACCCAGCGACGAATGCGTTCAGCGTCCGCAATGCGGCTCAACTTTCCGGCTGAGTCCAAAAATACCATGATCAGTTTTCTGCCTGCAACTTTGGCTTGCATCACCAGACATTGGCCAGCTTCCGAGATATAACCTGTTTTTTGCAAACCGATATCCCAAGACGGACTCTTGACCAGCCGATTGGTAGTATTGAACTGCAAGGTCCGGTGCCCAACCTCAACCTCGTGACTCGGTGATGTTGACAGCTCACGGAGGGTGACGTTCCCATGGGCAACATTGACCAAGGTCGCCAAGTCCCAAGCACTCGACTGGTTCTTGCTGGAGAGTCCCGTGGGTTCAACGTAACGCGTGTCTTTCATTCCCAAAGCCTGCGCTTTCGCGTTCATCTGCGTCACAAAAGCTTGTAGACCGCCAGGGTAAGTTCGACCTAGTGCGTGCGCAGCCCGGTTTTCGCTGGACATTAAAGCCAAATGCAAAAGCTCGCCCCGGGTCAGGGACGTACCCACGTTCAGGCGCGAACGACTACCTTTTTCGGTATCAACATCCTCCTGCTCAATACGAACAATCTCATCCATCGGCAGCCTGGCCTCACTCACAATCAAACCAGTCATAAGCTTGGTCAGGGAGGCAATAGGCAATACCGCTTGATCATTCTTACTGAACAATACTTCACTGGTGTCCTGATCAATAACCAAAGCAACGCTGGACCTCAGATCCAGGGGATCGTTCACACGATGCAGGCCAGCAACCTGCCCGAATGATGCTTGGGGGGCTACTGAGGCAATGGCAGCCGCTTTTGCCACCCGCTTCTTTGTGACTACATTTTGGGGCGCCTTGGTAACCACAGCTACGGATTTTCGGCTCTTTGAACTATTTTTGGAAGCCGCACTGGATGTGCTCGAAACCGAGCACATCAGCACTAAAGTCAACAGGGATACACCCAACCGCGATAGCTGAGAAAAGCGGGACCTGCCATCTATCGCGCCACAAACATCAAACATCATCGAAGCAACCTTGAACGAAACAACTGGCTGTAAGTTTTACATAAAAACCATGGCCAATCAATGACTTGCATCACAATCTTGAAGATTCAAGCCAACATGTTACAAATCTGTTCACCCCTGGGCCGCAACGCGATCAGCTTTGCTCTGCAGTTTGTTCAATGCGCTCAAATAAGCCTTAGCAGACGCTACGACGATGTCAGGATCAGACCCCACACCATTGACAACTCTACCGCTGTTTTGTAGCCGTACCGTCACCTCACCTTGGCTCTCTGTAGACCCACTGATGGCGTTAACGGAGTAAAGCACCATTTCGGCGCCGCTCTTGACTAGGCCTTCAATGGCCTTGAGGGAGGCATCCACCGGGCCGTTGCCATCTGAGGTTCCCTTCACTTCCTTGCCGCCGACCGTGAATACGATGCTCGCCTGCGGACGCTCGCCAGTTTCGCTGTGCTGAGCTAGTGAAACAAACCCAAACTGTTCCCTATCATTCGCCGCGCTTTCATCACTCACCAGCGCGAGGATGTCTTCATCAAAAATTTCACTCTTGCGATCCGCTAGCTCCTTGAATCGAGCAAAGGCGGTGTTTATCTCTGCCTCGCTTTCAAGTTCTACACCGAGTTCAATCAGTCTTTGCTTGAACGCGTTCCGCCCGCTCAATTTGCCCAACACAATCTTGTTTGCGGTCCACCCCACGTCCTCAGCACGCATGATTTCGTATGTGTCACGCGCCTTGAGCACACCATCCTGGTGAATACCTGAAGCATGCGCAAATGCGTTAGCGCCAACCACGGCCTTGTTGGGTTGAACCACAAAGCCGGTTGTCTGGCTCACCATCTTGCTGGTCGCAAGAATGTGGCGCGTGTCCACGCCTACCTCAAGTCCAAAGTAGTCACGCCGTGTCTTGACCGC
>JBEEJZ010000127.1:0-12567 GCA_041168905.1 Pseudomonadota bacterium
CAGTTCTGGCTGCATGCGGGCTGAGTCGTCTAGCGCTACTCGCCACAAGGCGGGAATCTGTGTAGTTTCTCCGGACACAGTGAAGGGGCTGATGTAGTAAACGTGTGCCTTCACTTCGAAGCTGGCCAAGGGTTCAGGGTTGTTGATAAAGGTAGGCGCTGTGGTGCCCCTGAACATTTGCCCCTGTGCATAGCTGGACAAGAAGTAAAGCGTGTTGGCCTTGCTGGGCGTGGTCGGTATGGCCTCCACCCGGCGTATGACGAAAACGTCATTGCCATCGGCGAAGCTGGTTTCAGGAATACAAGTGCTTGAAAATGGATTGGTGTTGTTCGCGCCCCAGATGCCTTGGCGCAAGTTGGACACAAAAGAACCCGCAGTGGCACCGGTTTGCAGGCATTCATTGGTAAGGGTGCCCAAGGCCAAGGGCGTTGATGGGTCTGCCCAGGTATAGCCTCTGAAACCGGCTTGCCTCAGCTCCTGTTTGAGCAAGTTCAGCGCGAAGCGTCCGTTGGTGATGAGGTCAGAAGTTCGCTCATTCGATCGCGCGTTGTAGGAGTTTGCAGACAGCACCCCGACCAAGCCCGCCAGAATGCCAAGCCCTAACGTGATGGAGACCATCAGTTCGATCAGTGTGAAGCCGGCCTGATAGCGGGTGGTATGGGTATTGGGGTAGGGCATGATGATGACCACAGCGAGAGGGCGTGTGCTCAGTTGGACACGGTTCGCGTGGCGGTGTACGAGAACTTTTCGCCACCACTGGCCGTGGATCCAAATGACGAGCCGGTGTCAGGCGATGCCTGGGTGACGTTGTCTTGTCGATCGACCCAATTGATGGTGATGGTGTAAGTGCTTGTGAGGGCGTCGACAGTTCGATCTATAGACCAGGAGCTTTGCGGCAACGTTTGTGCAATTGCCGTTTGCCAGTCTGAGAGGTCAAACGCTGCGAGCGCCGCACTGTTGCAAGGATTGTCCTGGCAGTCTGTGCTGGCTTGGGAGGTACTGGCCAGAAAGTCAGCACTGTTGATCAGCGTGACCACATAGTCGCCAGACGCCGCTGCCACGGGGTTCGATTCAATACGTTCTGCGATATCGGATGCAAGGAAGACTGCTTGGGTCCGGAACTGCCCGCCCTGATTCAAGCGCATGGCGTAGGCTTGCAAACCAGCTGTTCCCATCAAGGCCAATGAAATGATGAGCATGGTCACCAGGACTTCGATCATCGAGAAGCCGAGTTCAGAATGACGATAGGTGGTCGATGGGGATGTTTTGACGTTCATGGTGCACCATAGGATCGACAGGGCAGTCGCTTCTTCCTGGTCGCATCATGCGTGAAATTGATGGCCATAGGTCGGACGCGATCTGATCGCCCGACGAATGGTCTTCTACGGTTTCCCGACGGTCGTCGTCAGGGCTGTTGACAGTGGTCAGGGCAACAGCACCGTTGGTTCAGCGGTGGGAGCCAGGCCGGGATAGTCGCGGCTGAAATGCAGGCCGCGGCTCTCGTGGCGGCTCTGGGCCGAGCGCACGATCATGTCGGCCACCTGCACCAGGTTGCGCAGCTCCAGCAGGTCGCGGGTGACGTGAAAGCGGGCATAAAACTCGCGAATTTCCGACTGCAGCAGGCTGACCCGGTGAGAGGCGCGCTCCAGCCGTTTGTTGGTGCGCACAATGCCCACGTAGTCCCACATGAAGCGACGCAACTCATCCCAGTTGTGAGAGATCACCACGGTTTCATCGGGGTCGCGCACGCGGCTTTCATCCCAGTCGGGCAAGGGCGGGGGCTGTTCGCGTGGGGTGGCGAGGATGTTCAGCGATGCCGATCGGGCAAACACCATGCATTCCACCAGCGAGTTGCTGGCCAGGCGGTTGGCGCCGTGCAGCCCGGTGTAGGCTGTTTCACCCACGGCGTACAGACCGGCCACATCGGTGCGGGCCGACAAATCGGTGTGGATGCCGCCGCAGGTGTAATGTGCCGCCGGCACGACCGGAATCGGCTCGCGCGTGATGTCGATGCCCAGCTCCAGGCAACGGGCATGGATGTTGGGAAAGTGCGCCAGGATGAACTCGCGCGGCTGGTGCGAAATATCCAGGTGCACGCAGTCCACACCGTGCTTTTTCATTTCGAAGTCGATGGCGCGTGCCACGATGTCGCGGGGGGCCAGTTCGGCCCGCTCGTCGTGGTCGGGCATGAAGCGCCGTCCGCCAGCTGATGGCGGCAGCAGCAAGCGCCCGCCTTCGCCCCGCACCGCTTCGGTGATCAGGAAGGACTTGGCGTGCGGGTGATAGAGGCAGGTGGGGTGAAACTGAATGAACTCCATGTTCGTCACCCGGCAGCCTGCCCGCCAGGCCGCTGCGATGCCGTCACCAGTGGCCGTATCCGGGTTGGTGGTGTAGAGGTAGACCTTGCCCGCGCCCCCGGTGGCCAGCAACGTGTGCGGCGCGCTGAAGGTTTCGACTTCGTCCGTTTCCTCGTTCAGGGCATACAGGCCCAGGCAGCGGCTGGGGCCATCCAGGCCCAGCTTCTGGCTGGTGATCAAGTCCACCAGCATGTGGTTTTCAAACAGGGTGATATTGGGCGTGCCGCGCACCTGGTTGACCAGGGTCTTTTGCACGGCAGCGCCGGTGGCATCGGTCACATGCACGATGCGCCGGGCACTGTGGCCGCCTTCGCGGGTGAGGTGCAGGTGGCCGTCCTCCTCGGAAAACGGCACGCCTAGTTCGGTGAGCCAGGCAATGCTTTCGGGCGCGTGCTCGACCACAAAGCGGGTAGCCTCGGGGTCGGACAAACCAGCACCGGCCACCAGGGTGTCATCCACATGCGCATCAAAGGTGTCGCCTTCAGCCAGCACGGCCGCAATGCCGCCCTGCGCCCAGGCACTGGAGCCGTCACTCAAGCCCCGTTTGGTCAGCACCGCCACGCGGTGGGTGGGGGCCAGGTGCAAGGCTGCCGACAGGCCGGCCAGGCCACTGCCCACGATCAGCACGTCAAAAGTAAGCTTGGAGTCGTTCACAGGAAAGGTCTGCGTGAGGGGGGAGGATCAGGCCGGGGTGTAGGCCAGCCTGACGTAAATGGGGGCGAAGGCCTCGGCCTGGGTGATCTCGATCAGGGTTTCCTTGGCCAGCTCCAGCAGGGCAATGAACGTGACCACCAGCACGGGCGCGCCCAGTCGGGGGTCAAAGAGATGCTCGAATTCGACGAATTTTTGTCCCTGCAAGTGGCGCAGCACGATGCTCATGTGCTCGCGCACCGAGAGCTCCTCACGGGAGATCTTGTGGTGTTGCACCAGTCGCGCGCGCTTGAGGATGTCGCGCCAGGCTGCCTGCAGGTCGACCAGTGCCACATCCGGGAAACGCGGCTGCAAGGATTGCTCGATGTAAACCTGCGCCTTGAGAAAATCCCTGCCGTATTGCGGCAGCTCATTCAGGCGAGCGGCGGCCAGCTTCATTTGCTCGTATTCCAGCAGCCTGCGCACCAGTTCGGCTCTTGGGTCTTCGGCTTCCTCGCCTTCAGCCGTTTTGCGCGGCGGCAGCAGCATGCGCGACTTGATCTCGATCAGCATGGCGGCCATCAGCAAATATTCTGCAGCCAGCTCCAGGTTGCGACCGCGAATCTCATCCACGTACATCAGGTACTGGCGCGTCACACCGGCCATGGGGATGTCGAGGATGTTGAAGTTCTGCTTGCGGATCAGGTACAGCAGCAAATCCAGGGGACCCTCAAAGGCCTCCAGAAACACCTCCAGCGCGTCGGGCGGGATGTACAGGTCCTGCGGCATGGCGAACAGGGGTTCACCATAAAGCCGCGCCAGCGCCACCTGGTCGATGACCTCAGGCAGGCCGGAGATAGCCGTTGCGGGCAGCACGTCCGGCAGAACGACCTCAGTGGGATTCGCCATGCAAGACGCAGTCAGACGGGGCGGATGCTCCCGGCTTATTTGCCGCTGGTTTGGTAGACGTAGGGTTTTTGCGCCACACGGGCGGCACGGAAGCCGGCCCATGCGCTGCGATCGACTTGCTTGTCCCACAGCAATTCGCGGCCTGCGCGTTGCTGGGCCTCCAGCGCAGGCTTGGACGCCTTGAGCTGGTCGATGAACTGGGTGGCGTCGGACTGGTAATCGGGGCGGCGGAAGATGGACATGTGCTTTAAACCTTTGCGCGGATTCTAGCGGGGGGCCTGCAGGGCGGTTTCCACAGCCTGGCGCAGGTCGGGCTGGAGGTCTTCGGTGCTCAACATGGCCAGCAGGCCGCTGCGCCTGGCGATGTCCTGCGGTTGGTGTGCCAGGCCCGAGATGAGCAGGCGCACGCCGCTCTTGCGGCAGCTGCGCAGCAGGTCAGTCATCGCATCGACACCAGAGGAGTCCATGTAAATCACGTTGGCGAAATCCAATACCAAGGCGTTTTTGGGCAGCTGACCCTCAATCTCCTCAAGCAGCTTGACGGCTCCAAAGAACAGGGCCCCATGCAGCCGAAAGGCGCGGACTGCGCCCGGGGCAGCTGCCAGCGCTGGTATTTCTTGGGAGCTTGCCGCCACGCTGCGTGACAGGCTGGAGATGCGATAGATAAAGGTGATGCAGGCCGCGATCAGACCCACTTCCACGGCCACGGTCAGGTCGAACACCACCGTCAGAAAGAACACCGCCAACAGGGTGATGCGGTAGGGCATGCGGTACTGGCGCAGGTGGGCAAATTCGCGCCATTCACCCATGTTCCAGGCCACAAACATCAAGATGGCCGCCAGGGTGGCCAGTGGCACATGGGTGGCCAAAGGTGCGGCCGCCAGCATGATCAGCAGCAAGGTCATGGCATGGACCATGCCCGCTATCGGGCTGGTGGCACCACTCTTGATGTTGGTCATGGTGCGGGCGATGGTGCCGGTTGCCGGCATGCCGCCAAAAAACGGGGTGACGAAGTTGGCCACACCTTGTGCCATCAGTTCCTGGTTGGGGTCGTGGCGGTCGCCGGTCAGCCCGTCCGCCACCCGGGCGCACAGCAAGGATTCGATGGCGCCCAGCATGGCCAAGGTCGAGGCCGGCACCAGCATGAAGCGAGCCGATTCCCACGACAGCGCCGGCCAGGTGATGCCCGGCAGAGACGAAGGAATGCCACCAAAGCGGCTGCCGATGGTGTCTACCTGCAAGTCCAGCAGCCACACCGCCAGCGTCGTCATGATCAGGGCCACGATGGAGCCCGGCACGGCTGACAACTTGCTGGCGGACACTACTTTGCCTCCCATGCGCGGGCTCAACCATTGCCAGCCCACCACCAGTATCAGCGCCGCAATGGCCAGGGTCAGGGCCTGCAGGTTGACGGTGTGCAGGTTGGCGTACAGCGCCGACAGCATCCCAAAAAAATTGGCCGGCATATTGGTAATGCTCAAGCCCAGAAAATCTTTCACCTGCGACAGGGCAATCAACACGGCAATGCCGTTGGTAAAGCCTATCACCACCGCCACCGGTATGAAACGGATCAGGGTGCCGAGTTTGAACAGGCCCATCAAAAACAGCATGACCCCCGACAAAGCTGTGGCAATGATGAGATTGGCCACGCCATAGCGTTCAACGATGCCGTAAACGATGACGATAAAGGCCCCTGCCGGGCCGCCAATTTGGACTCGGCTACCTCCCAGCGCAGAGATCAGAAAACCTGCCAGCACGGCTGTGAAAATGCCGGCCTCGGGTTTGAGCCCACTGGCCATCGCGAACGCCATTGCCAGGGGCAGTGCGACCACGCCCACGGTGGTACCGGCGATGAGGTCGCGCAGCAGCCGCTCGGAGGTGTAGCCCTGAAGTGCGTCGACCAGGCTGGGCCTGAATCTCGCCGTGAGGCGTGCGCTGGCCTGTTTTGGGGTTTCCATCAGGCCAAAGTCAGTGTGTTAGCCAGATCTCAATGGATCCGCATGCCGGCAGTTGCGCCTGCCACCGGGCTCAGCACGTAAATGCCAGGCTGGCTTTTTTCATCCGCGTGGCTGGCTGCCAGCACCATGCCCTCCGAGATGCCGAATTTCATCTTGCGCGGCGCCAGATTGGCCACCATCACCGTGTGTTTGCCGATCAGGTCGGCGGGCTGGTAGCTGCTGGCAATACCGCTGAACACATTGCGCAACCTGGGCTGGCCGGCCTCGTCACGCTCGCCCACATCCAGGGTCAGGCGCAGGAGTTTGGTCGAGCCTTCAACGGCTTCGCAATTCACGATGTGGGCGATGCGCAAGTCCACCTTGGCAAAGTCCTCGATGCCGATGGTGGGTGCCAGGGCTTCACCGCCGGGGGCGTTGGGGTCCACGGCGGGCCCAGGCGCTGCCTTGGCTGCCTTTTTGGCGGGAACAGCCGCAGCCGCCGCCGGGGCGGACTCGGGTACTTCAAACAGGGCATCGAGCTGCTCGGGGGCCACACGCTGCATCAGGTGCTGGTAGGGTGCAATGGCAGCCACGGGCGTGCTGGTGTCCCAGCGGTCCATGGACGTCCCCACAAAGCCTTGCACGGCTTGGGCCAGCGAGGGCAACACCGGGGCCAAATAGCGTGTGAGCAGGGCAAAGGCGTTGATCAGCACCGAGCACACCTCGTGCAGGGCCTGGTTGTTGGTCACGTCCTTGGCCAGGTCCCAGGGCTTGTTCTGGTCGACATAGGCGTTGACCTTGTCGGCCAGCAGCATGATTTCACGGGTGGCCTTGCCAAATTCGCGGGCTTCATACATCTGGGCGATGCTGTCGCTGGCGCAGCGTATGTCGTTGAGCAGGGCCGTCCCGGTGTCGCCATAGGATTGGGTGAGCTGACCCTCAAAGCGTTTGGTCAGGAAGCCGGCGGCCCGGCTGGCGATGTTGACAAACTTGCCGATCAGGTCGCTGTTGACGCGGGCCATGAAGTCGTCGGCATTGAAGTCGATGTCCTCGTTGCGGTTGGAGAGCTTGGCCGCCAGGTAGTAACGCAGCCACTCGGGATTCATGCCCAGCTTCAGGTACTTGAGCGGGTCCAGGCCAGTGCCCCGGCTCTTGCTCATCTTCTCGCCATTGTTGACCGTCAGAAAGCCATGCACGAAGACGTTGTCGGGTGTTTTGCGGCCGCTGAAATGCAGTGTGGCAGGCCAGAACAGGGTGTGAAAGGTGACGATGTCCTTGCCGATAAAGTGGTACTGCTCCAGCGCCGGGTTGGCCATGTAGGCCTCATAGTCCTGGCCGCGCTTGTCCAGCAAATTCTTGAGCGAGGCCAGGTAGCCGATGGGGGCGTCGAGCCAGACATAAAAGTACTTGCCGGGCGCGTCCGGGATCTCGATGCCAAAGTAAGGCGCATCACGGCTGATGTCCCAGTCGCCCAGACCTTCACTCTTGGAACCATCGGGGTTGGTGCGGATGGAGAACCATTCCTTGATTTTGTTGGCTACTTCGGGCTGCAGCTTGCCGTCTTGCGTCCATTTCTCCAAAAACGCCACGCAGCGTGGGTCGGACAGCTTGAAGAAGAAATGCTCCGAGCTCTTGAGCTCGGGCTTGGCCCCCGACAGGGCTGAAAACGGGTTGATCAGGTCGGTAGGGGCGTAGACCGCGCCGCAAACCTCGCAGTTGTCCCCGTACTGGTCCAGGGCATGGCACTTGGGGCACTCGCCCTTGATAAAGCGGTCGGGCAAAAACATGTTCTTCTCGGGGTCGAAGAACTGTTCGATGGTCTTGGTTTCGATCAGTGAACCTTCTTTGTTGTCGCGCAAATCACGGTAAATCTGGCGGGCCAGCTCGTGGTTTTCAGGGCCGTCGGTGCTGTGCCAATTGTCAAAGCTGATATGAAAGCCATCCAGATAAGGCTTGCGGCCTGCGGCAATGTCAGCCACAAACTGCTGCGGCGTCTTGCCGGCTTTTTCAGCGGCAATCATGATGGGCGCGCCGTGGGTGTCGTCAGCACCGCAAAAATCGACCGCGTTGCCCTGCATTCGTTGAAACCGCACCCAGATATCGGCCTGGATGTATTCCATGATGTGGCCGATGTGGAAGTTGCCGTTGGCGTAGGGCAGGGCGGTGGTAACGAAGAGTTGACGTGGCATCTGAAAACGGCTTTCTAGGAAGGGCGCCGATTTTAGTCGGCACCCCCGTAGTGCCTGGCGGTCCAGGCCCGCAGACAGGGAATGGGTCTGTTAGCTCGCAAGCAGTGCGTCCAGCAGAGCCAGTGCATCCGGAAATGCAAAGTCATCGATGGCGACTGTCAGCGCCTTGATGCGGGCGCCAAAAAGCTGCTCCAGCGTGTGCCGAAGTTCAGCGTACTTGTCAGCAGCGTCCAGGTCGTCTGCCGCCAGCAGGGCACGCAGCTCGGTCAATTGAGCCTGGCTGTCTGCCAGACTTGCGATGGAGGGGGTGTTTGCCGCAGGGGGCTCTGACCCCAGGACTTGGAGGCTGGTGACGGCCGCTTGCAAAGCTTTTTCCAGTGCGTCAAGCGTGTGGGCCAGGCTGGCGTCCTCTGTTTGCCCTGCTGCTTTCTCTGCCTGTGCCGCCAGCGACTGCACTTCCTGCAGGCCCAGCGTACCGGCCAAGCCCTTGAGCGAGTGCAGACGGCGCACCGCAGCGGCTGCGTCTGAGCGGGCCAGCTCGGCGCGTGCATCACTCACATCGGCGCTGTGGTCAGTGGCGAAGCGGCGCAAGAGGCTCGCCAGCCGGGCTGGGTCGCCGCGCAGGTTGCGCAGTGCCGATGCCAGGTCCAGACCCTCGATGGCAGACAAGGTCTGGCTCAGCTCAGCGTTGGCGGGCGCGGGCGCAACATGGCCGCTGGCCGGTGCTAGCCCGTCAGCAAGCGCCTGCGGCAGCCATGCCGCCAGCGTGCGGCACAGCAGATCGGGGTCCACCGGCTTGGCAATGTGATCGTTCATGCCGGCGGCCAGCGCCGCAGCCTTGTCTTCGGCAAAAGCATTGGCGGTCATGGCGATCAACGGGGTGTTCGCATAGGCGGGCAAGGTGCGGATGCGTCGCGCTGCTTGCAGGCCATCCATCCTGGGCATCTGGATGTCCAGCAGGACCAACTCATAGGGGTGTTGCTCGGCAAGAGCCAGGGCGGCCTCGCCGTCATCGGCAATATCCACCACAAAGCCCAGGTCTTGCAGCAGCTCGCGCGCGATCTCCTGGTTCATCAGGTTGTCCTCAGCCAGCAGCAGGCGGTGACCGGGCTGGAAACGGGGCAGGTCACTGTCTGGTGTCACCGTTGCGGTGCGGCCTGTTTGCCCTTGCCCCCAGGTCTGGGCGATGGTGTCAGCCAGCACGGCGGGCATCACCGGCTTGGCAATGAAGGCGGCAAAAAGGCCACCTTCCTCGTCTTTGGTGGGGCAACCCATGCTGCCACTGACTAGAATGCAGACCGGCTTGACCTTCAGCGGCAGCTGGGTGATGCGCCGGCAGGTGTCCAGGCCGTTGAGCTGAGGCATTTGCCAGTCAGTGAACACCATGCGGTAGGGGTCGCCCAGTGCGTCGGCCTCGGCAATACGTGCCAGGGCCAGCATGCCGGAGGACACGGCGTCGGCTCGCGCACCCAGGGTGGTCAGCATGTCTGCCATGGGTTCGCGCGCTTCCTCCATGTCGTCCACCACCAGCACACGGGTGCGGGCGGGCAAAACGCCATCGGGGCGGCTGGGCACTTGATCTGTGATGCCAAACGGAGCCTCGAACCAGAAAGTACTGCCCATGCCCGGGGTGCTGACCACTCCCACCTGTCCACCCATCAGATCGGCCAGCCGCCGGGAGATGGCCAGGCCCAGACCTGTGCCGCCATAGGTGCGCGTGGTGGAGACGTCGGCTTGCTGGAAAGCCGCAAACAGCTTGCCCTGCTGTTCCGGGGTCAGGCCGATGCCGGTATCCTTGATGTCAAACCGTACCCACGCCTGCCCATCTTCCTGACGGGTGATGGCACCGTGCAGCACCACGCTGCCTTTTTCAGTGAACTTGATGGCGTTGCTGACAAAGTTGAGCAGGATCTGGCCCAATCGCACGCCGTCGCCAAACATCACCTGTGGCAGGTTGCCAATTTCGGCCACCACTTCCAATCCCTTGGCCTCCGCCTTGTCGCTGCTCAGGGTGAATACATTGGCGATGACGCGCTCCACTTCAAAATGGGTGGCATCGAGTGTCATCTTGCCGGCCTCGATCTTGGAGAAGTCAAGGATGTCATTGATGACCGCCAACAAGTGCATGGCGGCCCCTGAGACCTTGTCCAGCTGCTGTTTTTGCCGCTCGCTGGTGGCATCGCGCCGAATCAGGTGCGTCAGGCCTATGATGGCGTTCATGGGCGTACGGATTTCGTGGCTCATATTGGCCAAAAACGCGCTTTTGGCCCGGTTGGCCTGGTCAGCGATCTCTTTGGCCTGGTTCAGGTCCACATTGGTGCGCTGTAACTCCTGAGCCTGCTGCACCAGGACCTCGCTGGCCTCTGCCAATTTGCGGGTGCGTTCGCTGACCCTTTGCTCCAGCTCATCGCGGTACCGCATCAACTCCCGCTCGTTTTGCTTGCGTTCGGTGACGTCTACCCAGATTCCGGTCAGGCAGTCACGCCCTTGCAAATGCAGGAACCGCATGGAAGTCCAGAAGTCACGTGTTTCTCCCTGTCGGGTCATGCGTTGCGTCTCGTACTCCGAACCGCCTTCTGCAACGATGGCCTGGATACGCTCTTCGACCTCTGCCCTGCTCAGGTTGCACTGCACGTCATATAGCGTCAAGCTGGCAAATTCTTCCCGGGTGTAGCCCAGGGACCTACAGGCCGCATCGTTGAAATTCACGAAGCCGAGTGTGGCCAGGTCGATCATCACGATGCCGCTGGGGGCCTGGTTCACAGTGGTGGCATACAGCTCCTCGCGCTCGCGCAGGGTTTCCTGGGCCAGGCTCCTCTCCTGGAGGGCATCCCTGAAGCGCAAAACGGCTCGTGCCATGTCCCCCATCAGCGTGCCCGTTTGCTGGGCCATGCCAGCAACGGCGCTCAGGTTGTCGGATACCACTTGTGCCTCACCCTGGGTGGCCAGGCTTTGCAGGCCGATGTTTAAAGCATCCAGGCGGCTGGCCAGTTTTGTGGCGACAAACAGCCAGAGCAGGATGAGCACCAAAGTGCCCAACCCACTGAAGATGACAAGCTTGTCACCCAATATCCTCAGGTTGATCTGGACCTTTTCGGCGTGCAGCCGGGCATGTTCGGTGTAAGCCGCAGCGATGCTGTCGAGCTGCAGGGCCGATTCAGCATATTGCCGGCTGGCTTGCGCCAGATACTTGCTGGCCATGGTCATGTCGATGGCCAACAGGTCCGTGCTCATCAGCACAAATTGTCGAAAGTCGTTAAAGGCCTTGCGTGCGATGGGCGCCGTGGTTTTCATCAAGGCTTCATCGGTGCTGCCGACCAGCTTGTCCAGCCGGGTCTGGAGGTTGGCCACCTGGTCGACGATTTGTGTGTGCAGCTGGTAGGCCTGCGCTTCGTCGATCCTGTCGGATTGTGCTGCCTCGAGTGCCTGGGTCACCCGTTGCTGAACTTTGAGTAATTCGCGCGAAATAGATGCGGCCTCGGATGCTGCCAGCGAGTCTTTGACTTGCTCCGCGGTGGCCCTATCCTGGGCCTCTCGCAACTGGCGCTGGGCGAAATAGTCAAACAGGGCGCCGGCCGTCAGCGCGATGGCCACCGGCAGAAAGAACAGGACGAGGAAGCGTACGCGTTGAAGGCGTAGTTTGAAAAAATCTTGCACGGCGGCATTCACTGTTTGTTCAGTTGCGCCCAGTGCGCGGGGGGGATGCTGGCCACGTACTCGAATTGACCTGGCCCCAGCGGGCGTATGACGACCACTGTTCCCTCGGGCTTCACGAAATAGCCCATCAGATCGGCCATGTTGGGCGCGTGCGCCACCACCACCCGATTGCCACCTGCCGTGACCGGGTCAGACACCAGGCGACGGGTTTGTGCAATGACGGGCTTTTTTTGCTCGGTCGTGAGGTTGGCGGTGTAGGCCAGGTTGATATCGGACTTGAATTGTTTGCGCAGTGCCGGAAACGCCAGCTCAGCAGTTTCCCGTGCCCGGCACATCGGGCTGTGAAAAACCTCGGTCACAGGAATCTGTGCCTTGCGCATGGCCTGGCCAATGTCACGGGCCACTTTACGGCCCTCATCGTTCAGAACGCGCTGAATGCTGCAGTCTTTGAAATCGATTTGCCCAACTGGGTCGGCACGGCTGTTGTCGGTGGTGCCGTGGCGCATGTACAGCACGTAGCCACCTTGCTGGATTTGTGCCAGAACGGCGGCGTCGGCCAGGCGCTCGGTAAAGGCTGGTGCGGTGCTTTGTGCCATTGCGGGGCTCAGGCAAAGGGTCAGCGCCAGGGCCAGCCAGTCGCGTGGTCGGATGGTGAGGGCAAGGGTCAGGTTCATCGGTTGGGCACTTGGCAGGAAACAGAAAGAGAGGTGGGCTTGCACTCAGGCGTGCATGGGTGGCGCCGGGGCGTCAGCGTAGCGTTCAGCAATATCGGTGAAAACGTCGACCAGCCCGATGAAGGCGTCCACGATGTCGGGGTCGAAATGCTTGCCACGTCCGTCCACAATGATTTGTACCGTGTCTTGCAGAGAGAACGCCGGCTTGTAGTGG
>JBEEJZ010000128.1:0-17454 GCA_041168905.1 Pseudomonadota bacterium
AATGCTGGGCTGCCAGCCAGCAAGGAATACACCCCTACCTGCGAGCCGCCCGGATACCGCTGGACGAACGGGCAGCAGACTTTGACCTTCTAAAATACGCCCACGATTATTCGCAAGCCCAAGCCATCTTGCTCGACGCACATGTCGACGGCTATGGCGGCGGCGGCAAGGCATTCAATTGGTCACTTCTACCTCCAAGCGTCAACGCTCACCTCGTCTTAGGTGGTGGGCTGAGTGCTGCAAACGTGGCCGACGGCATTCGGCAAGTGCGTCCTCGCGCCAGGTCACTGGCCGTTGACGTCAGCTCCGGGGTCGAGATGTCCAAAGGCATCAAGGACCCTGAAAAAATCATCCAGTTTGTGACTGCCGTGCGGGCAGCAGAACACTCTTAGTCTTGGAACACCATGTTTGAATACCAGCAACCGGACACCCGCGGCCACTTTGGCCCCTATGGCGGCAGTTTTGTCAGTGAAACGCTGACGCACGCCATTGCAGAACTGCGCGAGGCCTACGCGCACTATCAACACGACCCTGAATTCATTGCCGAATTCAAGTCCGAGCTGGCGCACTTTGTCGGCCGCCCGTCCCCCATCTATCACGCAGCCCGCATGAGCCGCGAACAAGGTGGGGCGCAGATTTACCTCAAACGCGAAGACCTCAACCACACGGGTGCGCACAAGATCAACAACACCATCGGACAGGCCATGCTCGCCCGCCGCATGGGCAAGCCTCGGGTGATTGCCGAAACCGGGGCCGGCCAACATGGCGTTGCCACCGCCACCATCTGTGCGCGTTACGGCCTGGAGTGCGTGGTGTACATGGGTGCTGAGGATGTAAAACGCCAAAGCCCCAACGTCTATCGCATGAAACTGCTGGGGGCCACCGTGGTACCCGTTGAAAGTGGTAGCCGCACCCTGAAAGACGCTCTGAATGAAGCCATGCGCGACTGGGTCGCCAACGTGGACAACACTTTCTACATCATCGGCACGGTGGCTGGTCCGCACCCCTACCCGATGATGGTGCGTGACTTTCAAAGCGTGATTGGTGAAGAGTGCCTGAACCAGATGCCCCCTATGCTGGGCGGTGATCGCCAACCCGACGCTGTGATTGCCTGCGTCGGTGGCGGCAGCAATGCCATGGGTATTTTTTATCCCTATATCCCCTACGAGGCAACCCGACTGATTGGCGTCGAAGCAGCCGGCGAGGGCATGGACAGTGGCAAACACTCGGCCTCCCTGCAAAGGGGCAGCCCGGGCGTGCTGCATGGCAACCGCACCTATATCCTGCAAGACGACAATGGCCAGATCACCGAGACCCACAGCATCAGCGCCGGTCTGGACTACCCCGGCGTGGGTCCTGAACACGCATGGCTGAAAGACATCGGTCGCGCTGAATACGTGGGCATCACAGACAAAGAGGCGCTGGAGGCCTTCCATTACCTGTGCCGCACCGAGGGCATCATCCCGGCGCTGGAATCCAGCCACGCACTGGCCTACAGCATGAAGCTGGCCAAAACCATGCGGACCGACCAGGCCATCCTGGTGAACCTGTCGGGCCGTGGCGACAAGGACATCGGCACGGTGGCTGACCTGTCCCAGGCCGATTTTTACTGCCGGCCCTCCTGCCGGGGTCAGGGCGTCAAAGGTGGCGTCTCAGTGGTGGAGGTGCAACGATGAGCCGCATTGATGCTACCTTTGCACGCCTCAAGGCTGCCGGCCGCAAAGCACTGATTCCTTATGTGACTGCCGGTTTTCCGTACGCGAACATCACACCAGACCTGATGCACGGCATGGTGAGTGCCGGCGCGGACATCATTGAACTCGGTGTGCCCTTCTCTGACCCCATGGCCGATGGCCCGGTGATTCAGAAAGCTGGCGAGAAAGCCTTGGCGCAGGGGGTGGGCACCACCCAGGTCCTGGCCATGGTTCGAGAATTCAGAAACACCGATACGGCCACCCCGCTGGTCCTGATGGGTTATGCCAACCCGGTGGAGCGTTACGACCTGATTCATGGGACCGACGCCTTCATCCGCGATGCAGCGGCAGCCGGCGTAGACGGTGTACTGATCGTGGACTACCCACCCGAGGAATGTGAGGCGTTCGCAACCAAGCTGCGCGCCAACAACATGGACCTGATCTTCTTGCTGGCACCCACTTCCACAGAACAGCGCATGAAGTTGGTGGCACAAGTCGCCAGTGGCTATGTCTATTACGTCTCTCTCAAGGGCGTGACTGGTGCGGGCACCCTGGATACCGGTGCGGTCGAGGCCATGCTGCCACGCATCCGCCAACACGTCAGCGTGCCGGTGGGTGTGGGATTTGGCATCCGGGACGCGGCCACGGCGCAAGCCATCGGGCGGGTGGCGGATGCGGTGGTCATCGGTACCAAGATCATCCAGCTGATCGACAACGCACCAGCGGACCAGGTGGTGCCCGTGGCCCGGGAGTTCATCAGCGGCATTCGCGCTGCGCTGGACGCATAATCGCCCTCTTCCACATGCCGGGAGCTACCGACCGGCCCTCAGCAAAGACAAGGAAATCCGCATGTCCTGGCTAGAAAAACTGCTTCCCGCCAAAATCAAGCACACAGACCCTGCCGACCGCCGCAGCGTGCCCGAAGGCCTGTGGATCAAGTGCCCGAGTTGCGAAACGGTGCTGTACAAGACAGATCTGGAACAAAACCAGAACGTCTGCCCCACGTGCAGCCATCACCACCGCATCAGTGCACGCGCCCGCCTCAACGCTTTTCTAGACAACGAGGGGCGTTTCGAAATCGGGCAGGAAGTCTTACCTGTGGATGCACTCAAATTCAAGGACAGCCGCAAGTACCCTGAGCGCCTGAAAGAAGCCCTGGAAAACACGGGCGAGACCGACGCACTGGTGGTCATCGGCGGCGCCGTTCATGGTGTGAGCCTGGTCGCAGCGTGTTTTGAGTTCGACTTTATGGGCGGCAGCATGGGCTCGGTGGTGGGCGAGCGCTTTGTGCGTGGCGTTGAAACGGCCATCGAGCAAAAGGTTCCTTTTGTCTGCTTCACCGCCACTGGGGGTGCACGCATGCAGGAGGGCTTGTTGAGCCTGATGCAAATGGCCAAAACAAATGCGGCGCTCACCCGATTGGCCAAGAAGGGGCTGCCTTACATCAGCGTGCTCACCGATCCCACCATGGGCGGTGTGAGCGCCGGCTTTGCCTTCATCGGCGATGTGGTGGTGGCTGAACCCAAGGCCTTGATCGGCTTTGCGGGACCCCGGGTGATCGAGTCCACCGTGCGTGTCACCTTGCCTGAGGGTTTTCAGCGGGCCGAGTTCCTGCAATCCAAAGGCGCTGTGGACTTCATCTGTGACCGCAGGGAACTGCGCCAGACCATCGCCAACACCTTGGCCATGTTGCTGAGGCAGCCGGCTGACGCCCTGATCTAAATCAGGGCCAGCGCTTGCAGGTGGCCCAGCACGATGCCGGCCACCTGAAGCAGCAGCAGCAAAGCCAGCGGCGACACGTCAATGCCTCCCAGCAAGGGCAATACCCGCCGAATGGGGCTCAAAACAGGTGAGACCAGACGTTCGATCACATCGGACATGGGCGAGCGGGCCGGCACCCAGGACAACACCGCATAAACAATCACCAAGCCGGTCATGCCTGACAACGCCAGCCGGGCCACCCCAAAAACTGCCAGAACCGGGATGCTGCCCAAGCTGCCGCTCGCACCAGCGGCTAGCCACAGCAAGAAGAACTGAAGCATCTCCAGCACGAAGGCGGCAGCCAAACTAGCGGTGTCCAGTGACCCTGCTGAGGGCAGTGCGCGCCGAAGCGGCAACACGACCCAGTTTGTCAAGGCAAAAACAAAAGCGGCCAAAGGATTGCCGGACCGGGCCGACATCGGAATCCGCTGGTATTGCATGTACATGCGCAACAGACACGCGCCGGCCACCAGGCCACTCACAAACTCCAGCAGCAAAGAAAAGATTTCGTAAAACATGCGTAGTTCCGCTAGCCACAGAACCGGGGATCATAGCGAGCTGGAACTTTGCCCAAATTCGGGCCAGTGCTCCAAGTGGACTGGCTTCAAAACTAAAATCTGCGGTTTGCTGCAATTAATGCACCCTTTCCTGACCTGCCCACCGGGCCGAAGCCATGTCTGAACAACACACTCACCCAGTCACCGTCGACGACAACCAACTCATCATCGAGCGACGCGAAAAGCTGAAGGCACTGCGCCAACTTCAATTGGATGGACAGGGGGTGGCTTTTCCCAACGACTTCAAACCCAGCCACCACGCCGCAGATCTGTTCCACTGGCATGAGGGTAAAAACGCTGAGGAGCTGGAGGCGCTGAACCTGACCGTGAAAGTGGCGGGCCGCATGATGCTCAAGCGCGTGATGGGTAAAGCCAGCTTTTGCACACTGCAAGACTCGTCTTTTGGCCCTACGGGGGGACGAATTCAAATCTACGTGAAGGGCGAGGACATCGGGCCAGATCTGTACTCTCGCTTCAAGCACTGGGACTTGGGCGACATCGTGGCGGCCGAAGGCAAGCTGTTTCGCACCAAAACTGGCGAACTGTCGATCCACGCCACCACCGTGCGCCTGCTTACCAAGAGCCTGCGCCCCATGCCAGACAAGTTTCACGGCATGTCGGACCAGGAAACCAAATACCGCCAGCGCTATGTCGATTTGATGACCGACGAGGCGGCACGTCGCCGTTTTGTGGCACGTAGCAAGGCCGTGAGCGCGCTACGCGAGTTCATGGTGTCGCATCGATTCCTCGAAGTGGAAACGCCCATGCTGCACCCCATTCCCGGTGGTGCCAACGCCCGGCCGTTCAAGACGCACCACAACGCGCTGGACCAGGAGATGTTCTTGCGCATCGCCCCGGAGCTCTACCTCAAACGTCTGATCGTGGGTGGTTTTGAGCGCGTGTTCGAAATCAACCGCAGCTACCGCAACGAAGGTATCTCGGTGCGGCACAACCCTGAATTCACGATGATGGAGTTCTATGCGGCCTACTGGAATTACCAGGACCTGATGAATTTCACTGAGGAGCTGATTCGGGATGCGGCCATGAAGGCCACTGGCAGCCTGCAGATGAGCTACGGTGGCCGCGCCGTTGACCTGACCGCGCCCTTTGCACGCTTGACCATCCGTGAAGCCATCCTGGCCCACACCGACATCGGCGCTGGCGTGGACGATGCGGCTACGCTCATCAACGCCCTGAAGAAGCTGGGCATGAGCGAGGCCAAGGACAAGCTCTCCAGTCGCACATTGGCCAGCCTGCAGGTGCTTTACTTTGAAGAAACTGTGGAAGACAAGCTGTGGCAGCCGACTTTCATCATGGAGCACCCCACCGAAATTTCTCCGCTGGCAAGGGCCAATGACACCCGGCCCGAGGTGACCGAGCGCTTTGAGCTTTACATCACCGGCCGCGAATTCGGCAATGGCTTCAGCGAGCTCAACGATGCTGAAGATCAGGCGGCTCGCTTTCATGCCCAAGTGGAAGCCAAAAACGAGGGTGACGATGAAGCCATGTTCTTTGACCATGACTTTGTGCGCGCTCTGGAATACGGCATGCCCCCCACCGGCGGTTGTGGCGTAGGCATCGACCGCCTGATGATGCTACTGACCGACAGCCCCAGCATACGTGACGTGATCCTGTTCCCAGCACTGAGGCGCGAGGCCTGAGCGGCTTGAGTTCGGGCGGCAACCACACGCGGACTGACTGATGGTGAGCGCGGCTATCAACGAGCCCCTCAAGTACCTGACGGCCTATCCGCAGCCACTGCAAGACAAGGTAGCCCAGCTGATCGGCAAAGGTGAACTGGGCAGCTGGCTGCGTCACAAATACCAGGATCTGCACGACATCCGTACGGACAAAGCACTGTTCGACTACGTATCTGAGCTGAAGAACGAATTTCTGCGCAAGGCCGATCCCCTCAACAAGGTGGCCTTCGACAGCAAGCTCCAAGTAATTGCACATGCCCTGGGCACCCACACCGCCATCTCACGGGTTCAGGGCAATAAATTGAAGGCCAAACGGGAAATCCGGATCGCCAGCCTGTTCAAGGATGTGCCTCTCGCGTTTTTGAACATGATTGCTGTGCATGAGCTGGCGCACATCAAGGAAAAGGCGCACGACAAGGCCTTCTATCAACTCTGCACCTACATGGCCCCCGACTATCACCAGCTCGAGTTCGATGTGCGCCTGTATCTCACGCACATCGACCACATCGGTCCGCTGGAATGGCGTGTAGCCTCCCCGTCAGGGAATCAAATCTAGTGCCTGCATGTAGGCCGGGCTGACCATCAGGCTGTCCCAGTCGAGTGACTGCTCTGTGGGCAGTAGGGCCAAGCGCCGCTCGTCGCTGCGATCCTGGGCTTGCCAGTGACCTTTGAGCAGGCTCTCGGATAGCCCATCAATCAATTCATCCACGGCCTGCCCCTGGCCCAGCGACTGGTTGCACAGCAGAACCAGGTCACAGCCGGCATTGAGGGCCGCCACCGCGGCCTCGGTGTAGCTCACCTCACGGCCATCAATCAATCGGGCGCCAGCCATGCTCAAGTCGTCGCTGAAGATCGCACCGTCAAAACGAAGCTGGCCCCGCAAAATATCCTGGAGCCAACGGCTCGAAAAGCCAGCGGGCCGTGCATCCACTTTGGGGTAAATCACGTGCGCAGGCATGATGCTCGACAGCGTGTTGCTCAGGTGGTCATAAGGGGCCGCATCGTCGGCCAGCAAAGCCTTGAGACTGCGCTTGTCAACCGGAATGTCCGTGTGCGAGTCTGCCTTGACGTAACCATGCCCCGGAAAATGCTTGCCGCAGTTCGACATACCCGCCTGCAGCAGGCCATGCATCAAGCTTTTGGCCAGCATGGTCACCACGCGGGCATCGCGATGAAAGGCACGGTCACCAATCACGCTACTTTCACCAAAATCCAGATCCAGCACCGGTGTGAAACTGAAGTCCACACCACAGGCACGCAACTCGGCCCCCAACACGTAACCGCAGGCGGTCGCGGCGCGGGTGGCACGCAGGGCACCACTGCCCACACCGGCTTTTCCGTCCTGCATCCACATGGCGCCGAGTTCGCGCATGGGTGGCAGATGGGTGAAACCATCGGTCCTGAAGCGTTGAACCCGCCCGCCCTCATGGTCCACACAGATCAGCAGATCCGGTCGGACAGCCTTGATCTCGCGGCAGAGGTCGGTCAATTGAGCACGGTCCTGCCAGTTGCGAGCAAACAGAATCATGCCCCCCACCAAGGGGTGAGCCAGGCGAGCACGGTCAGTAGGGGTCAAGGCCAAGCCGGCGATGTCGATGATGAGAGGGGCGTGTGTGCTCATGTCTTGAGGTGTGTTGCGTCAGTGAATTCAACAATGCAAAAACTGCTGGCGTAATCGGTGTCGTCCGACAAGCTGATGTGGGCTTTCAGGCCACGCTCTTCAAACCAAAGCTTCAGGGCGCCATGCAGGACGACTACCGGCTGACCGCTGGCCTGGTTGATGATTTCACAAGATCGCCAGGTCATGGGCATGGTCATCCCCAAACCGATCGCCTTGCTGACGGCCTCCTTGGCGCTGAAGCGGGTGGCCAGGTAGCGTATGCCACGTTCGGGCCAGCGACTGCTGCGTGCACGCCAAGCCGACAACTCGGATTCTCCAAGAATCTTGTGGGCAAACCTCTCGCCACGTCGTTCCAGGCTGGTGCGGATGCGTCGCACGTCGCAAATGTCTGTGCCTACGCCCCAAATCCTGGCCCCAGCCATGCCGCTCAGCATCACTGGCTGGCCCTGCTGATGCACTTCAGATAGCCGTGCACGGTCGCTTCATAGCCCAGCTCAAGGGCATCTGCGATCAGGGCGTGGCCAATCGACACCTCGCATATCCCCTTGACCTGGCTGAGAAAGGGCGTCAGGTTTTCGCGATTCAGGTCGTGGCCGGCATTCACGCCCAAACCCACAGACTGGGCCGCCCGGGCCGCGCTGGCAAAGCGTTGCAACTGCGCAGTCTCATCAGCGGTACCCCAGGAGGCTGCGTAAGGCTCGGTATACAACTCGACCCGATCTGCACCTACGTCTCTGGCTCCCGCCATGGCCTGCTCGTCGGCATCCATGAACAGGCTGACTCGCACGCCCAGGTCTTGCGCCTCGCGGATCAACGGCACCAAACGGGTGGCGTCTGCCGGGAAACGCCAGCCGTGGTCACTGGTGAATTGGTCCTCAGAGTCGGGCACAAAGGTGCACTGGTGCGGACGTGCAGCACGCACAAAGCCCATCAGGTTCTGGCAGGGATTGCCTTCTATATTGAACTCGCGGTCGGGCCAGTCCTTCATCAAGTCCGCCAGATCCATGACATCTGAGGCGCGGATATGACGCTCATCCGGGCGGGGGTGCACGGTGATACCTTGAGCTCCAGCCTGCAAACACAGGGTAGCCGCACGGGTCACGCTGGGAATGCCAAGATGGCGGGTGTTGCGCACCAGCGCCACCTTGTTGAGGTTGACGGACAGCGCCGTTGAAAGATTCTTGGTCATGGTGATCGTTCAATACTGTCCAGGCTCATAGCGACTGCAACTCCATCATCATGCGACGCGTGCGCAAGCTGGAAACGCCGCAATGGTAATTGAGCAAGCCACGCAATTGAGATTTGAGTTCATTCATGACCTGCGCACAGGCACTCAAAGTGGCGGCAAACCGGCTCGCATCCAGCAAGGCCTCATCCAACAAGCGCCACTGCTGCCCAGTCAAACTGGCCCGGTCGGTTTCCTGGGCAAATCGCAGGCCACCTTCCGGCACCAGGGTGTAGCGTGCCTCGCTCTGCAGCGGCTCCAGGCTGGCACTTTGCACGTCCAAGGCGGGCAAAAGACCCACCTCGCGGAGCAGCAGAAGTTCAAAAGCGCGCAACACGGTTTGCAACATCTCCCCGTGCTCGGCAGCCAACAGGCGAACAGCCATCGCATACACATCGAACAACCCGGGATGCGGGTCGTCCCGGGCCAGCAGGGTCAGCACCAACTCGTTGAGATAGTAGCCCGACATCAGGGCATCGCCGGTGGGCATGACATGCCCACCCAGCCATTCCGCACTTTTGAGGGTGCGTATCTCGGCATCGCCCCCGAAATTGAGTCGCAGCGGCTGCAGAGGCAGTAATACCGGTCGAAAACTGGAAGTTGGACGTTTGGCGCCCTTGGCCACCAAAGCAATGCGCCCATGGTGGCGGGTAAAAACCTCCAGAATCAGGCTGGATTCGCTCCAGTCATAGCGATGCAGCACAAACGCCGGTTCATCCGCGATACGCCGCGCCGCCACGTCAGATCACTCGTAGCCAAAGCTGCGCACACGCGCTTCGTCGTCTGCCCAGCCAGAGCGGACCTTGACCCAAAGCTCGATGAACACCTTGGCGTCCAGCAGTTTTTCAAGCTCGACCCGGGTTTCTGTACCGATGCGCTTGATGCGCTCGCCTTTATCGCCGATGACCATGGCCTTGTGGGAATCACGCTCCACCACAATGGTGGCGGCAATGCGAACCAATCGCTTTTGCTTGCCCTTGCCAGCTTCTTCCTCAAACTTTTCGATCACGACGGTCGAGGTGTAGGGCAACTCATCGCCGGTCAATCGAAACAATTTTTCTCGCACGGTTTCCGAAGCCAGAAACTTTTCACTGCGGTCAGTCAACTCATCTTCGGCATACCACCAAGCCTGCTCCGGCAAGAATTTTTCGCAAATGCCAAACAGACGCTCAATATCTTTGCTGTTCTTGGCCGACATGGGCACAAACTCGGTGAACGGATGGCGCTGCTGCATGTCTTGCAGCCAAGGCGCGATGTCACCCCGGCGATGAATCTGGTCGAGCTTGTTGGCGATCAGCAAGGTGGGAACGCCCTGGCTCAACAGTGAGAGCACTTTGGCATCGGCCTGGTTGAATTGGCCGGCTTCGACCACAAACAAGACCAGATCCACATCACCCACAGCGCCTTGCACGGTCTTGTTGAGCGAACGATTCAGGGCGTTGTTGTGCCGGGTCTGAAAACCGGGGGTATCGACAAACACAAACTGCGTCGCACCCAGGGTGCGCATGCCGGTAATGCGGTGGCGTGTGGTTTGCGCCTTGCGCGAGGTGATGCTGATCTTTTGACCGACCAAGGCATTGAGCAAAGTGGACTTGCCCACATTGGGCTTGCCCACGATCGCGATCAGGCCGCAACGCTGAGGCGTCAGTGACTCGGGGGTTTCATTTGTTGGCATGGGAGCCCTTTGTTTTTAGTTGTTGGAGCATGGCAGCGGCAGCGGCCTGCTCACCTGCCCGGCGCGACGCACCGATACCACGTTGGGCCAATTCCATTTCGGCGATCAGGCACTCCACATCGAAGCTCTGCTTGTGCGCCTCACCCAGCGTCGCCACAACCCGGTAGGTGGGAAGCTTCATCTTGCGCCCTTGCAACCACTCTTGCAGTTCGGTTTTGGCGTCTTTTCCAATGGCCTGCATGTGGGGGTTGATCTCTAGCCGGCTGAACAGCCGATGCACCAGCGCGCGGGCACCGCCAAATCCGCCATCCATATAGACGGCACCTATGATGGCCTCCAACGCATCTGCCAGGATGGAGGGCCGCTTACGCCCACCAGACTTCACCTCGCCTTCACCCAGACGGATGTAGGGCGGCAGGCCGAGTTCGACCGCTAGATGGTGCAAGGTATCTTGTTTGACGAGATTGGCGCGCACGCGCGAGAGATCGCCCTCAGGCAGGTTTGCCAAACGCTCGAAAAGCAGGTCGGCCACTGCCAGATTCAAGACAGAATCACCCAGAAATTCAAGTCGCTCGTTGTGATCGGATGAAAAGCTGCGATGCGTCAAAGCCCTCATCAACAAGGCAGGGTCAGAGAAAGTGTGTTGCAAACGATGCTGCAAGTCACGCAGGGCATCGGTCACGCGTCACAGCCCTTCTCAGTCAACCTCATTTCGAACGCCCCTGGTACTTCAAGGTCAGATAAGCCGGGCCAGCCAGGTGAATTTCGCGTTGATAAGCGAATGCAACCACCGTGCGTTCACCTTCCTTGCTGATGTCAAGGTCACGACCGGAGATGCTGGTAATCCGGTCCACTGCGGCGGACTTGTCAAACAAGCTACGCACCTCCGCTACCGTGGCACCGGAACTGGCCCGGTTGGCAGCCTTCTCAACAGCCTGATACTCCAGAACCGTCGGAAATACCTGGGCAGCCACCACCCCCACCATGGCCAGCACACCTCCAACAAAGAGCAGTCCCAGAAAGGAAATGCCGCGCTGCCGGGACTTGATACGAACTGTCATACCTTACCTCCGATCATCCAATGATGGTTTCAATGAAAGGAACCAATGCGCTTGATATTGCCGAAGTTCATCCACACAAAAAAGGCCTTGCCGACGATGTTTTTGTCGGGCACAAACCCCCAATAGCGCGAATCCAGGGAGTTATCCCGGTTGTCACCCATCATGAAGTAATGTCCCTCAGGGACCTTGCAAACCACCCCTTCGATGCTGTAGCGGCAGTTCTGTCGATTGGGGAACTCTTCTACCCCTGGTACAAACGCAGGGCGGTCATCGTCAATCAGAAGTCGATGCGTACGCTCCGCTAGTTTTTCTTCAAACTGCTTGAAATAACGCATGGCGTCTTCGTCGAAAAACTCGGGTATCGCAGTCGTGTTGACCGCCTGACCATTGATAGTCAAGCGCTTGTTCAGGTAGGCCACCTCGTCGCCTGGCAGGCCCACCACTCGTTTGATGTAGTCGAGGCTGGGCTTGGGAGGATACCGAAAGACCATGACGTCGCCACGCTGAGGTGCGTTGCCCTCAGTGATCTTTTGATTCAGGACCGGTAGACGGATGCCGTAGTGGAACTTGTTCACCAGAATCAGGTCACCAACCAGCAGGGTGGGAATCATGGAGCCTGACGGAATCTTGAAAGGCTCGACGACAAAAGAGCGCAACAAAAACACCGTGATGATGACGGGGAACAAGCCAGCGGTCCAATCCAGCCACCAGGGTTGGCTCAGCAGTTTGTCGCGTGCCTGCGCCAGATCGGTCTCAACAGGGCTGACACCCAATTTGCTGAGGGCCTCCTGGCGACTTTGTGCCTCCTGCTCCAACTGGGCGGCAGCCTGCTTGCGCTTGGGCAAAAAATAAAATAATTCCGCCAGCCAATACAGACCGGTCACCAATGAGGCCATGAAAAGCAAGAGCGCGAAGTTGCCTTCAAAGAAACCAAAATACCAAGCGCCCGCGTAACCGACAAAGGCAGCCAGGACGAGTGATGTCAGGAATTGCATGGCATCAATCCTCCACTTGCAAAATGGCCAGGAAGGCTTCCTGGGGTACTTCAACCGAGCCAATTTGCTTCATACGCTTTTTACCCGCTTTCTGTTTTTCGAGGAGCTTGCGCTTGCGGCTGATGTCACCGCCGTAGCATTTTGCCAGCACGTTTTTCCTCAAGGCCTTGATGGTTTCGCGAGCAATGATGGTCGCACCGATGGCCGCCTGTATGGCAACGTCGTACATCTGGCGCGAGATGATTTCCCGCATTTTGGCCACCACGGCCCGACCACGGTACTGGGACTGAGAGCGGTGCACGATGATCGAAAGTGCGTCTACCTTTTCACCATTGAGCAAGATGTCGACCTTGACCACATCCGAGGCGCGGAACTCCTTGAACTCATAGTCCATGGATGCATAGCCGCGACTGACGCTCTTGAGCTTGTCGAAGAAGTCCAGCACGATTTCGCCCAACGGCATCTCATAGGTCAGCACCACCTGGCGGCCTTTGTAAGCCATGTTCATTTGTATGCCGCGTTTCTGATTGGCTAACGTCATGACCACACCCACATACTCTTGCGGCATGTAGAGGTGCACGGTCACGATCGGTTCACGAATCTCGGCGGTTTTGCCGATTTCGGGCATCTTGGATGGGTTTTCGACCATCAGGACTTCACCGTCACTCTTCATGACTTCGTAGACCACACTGGGGGCAGTCGTGATCAAGTCCTGATCGAACTCCCGCTCCAATCGTTCCTGCACGATTTCCATGTGCAGCAAACCCAAAAAGCCACAACGGAATCCAAAGCCCAGCGCCTGGGAGACCTCAGGCTCGTAGTGCAATGATGCGTCGTTGAGTTTGAGCTTTTCAAGCGCATCGCGCAGGGAGTCGTACTCGCTGGCTTCCGTGGGGTACAAGCCCGCAAAAACCTGAGGCTGGATTTCCTTGAAACCCGGCAGGGGCTCGGTCGCAGTCAGTGCAGCGCCACCGGTGCCGGGCTTGATCAGCGTCACCGTGTCACCCACCTTGGCAGCCTGCAGCTCCTTGATACCAGCAATGATGTAACCCACTTCGCCGGCCTCAAGCGATTGGCGCGGCTCGTTGGCAGGCGTGAACACGCCCAGGTTGTCCGCGTTGTAGGTGGCGCCGGAGGCCATCATCTTGATGCGCTCGCCCTTGGCCAGACGACCATCGACCACCCGCACCAGCATCACGACACCGACGTAGCTGTCAAACCAGCTGTCGATGATCATGGCCCGCAGCGGACCAGCAGGATTGCCCTTGGGGGCAGGAATCTTGGCAACGATGGCTTCCAGAATGTCATCAATGCCCAAGCCCGTCTTCGCCGAACACACAATGGCATCGGTGGCGTCAATGCCGATCACATCCTCAATCTCGCTGCGAGCGTTATCGGGGTCTGCATTCGGTAAATCGATCTTGTTCAGCACGGGCAGCACTTCAACATCCAGATCGAGCGCGGTGTAGCAATTGGCCACGGTCTGCGCCTCGACCCCCTGGCTTGCGTCTACCACCAGCAAGGCCCCCTCACAGGCCGACAGGGAACGCGACACCTCGTAGGAAAAGTCAACGTGGCCGGGGGTATCAATCAGGTTGAGGTTGTAAACATGCCCATCGCGAGCCTTGTAATGCAGTGCCGCAGTCTGAGCCTTGATGGTGATGCCACGCTCTTTCTCGATATCCATCGAATCAAGAACCTGGGCCTCCATTTCACGCTCCTGCAAACCACCGCAGCGCTGGATCAGGCGATCCGCCAAGGTTGATTTACCGTGGTCGATGTGGGCAATGATCGAGAAATTTCTGATGTGATTCATCAAGGGAGCCGATGAGAAAGTGGACTGGAAATACGGGGCGCATGAAAAAGGGCGCATCGGGTGAGGACGCGCCCTTGACCAAGTTGTGGATTTTAACGAATACCGTTCAGGTGACAGGCCGTGGGCGACTTGCCATCCGCCTTAAGTCAGCGCGCCGATCGGATCAGGGCGAATTGGGCCCACTCCCCTCGCCGGAACAACACGCTGACGGGACGGGACTTGTCCAGCTTGGTAATCACAGCTTCAAATTCACGCACGCTATTGAGCTCGGTATTTGCCACCGCCACAATCACGTCGCCCTCGCGCAGTCCCGCACGGGCCGCAGCATCGGTCGCGGCATCCACCTTCACGCCACCCCGGATCTTGAGGGATTTCTTGAGCTCAGCCGGCACTTCGCTGACAACCAAGCCCAGCGCTTGGGCTGCGCCGGAAGTCTTGGGCTTGGTGTCGCGCTCGGCCTCGGGCTTGCTGGGCTTGTCGGCCTCAATTTCAGCAATCACCACCTGCAAGTCACGCGCTGACCCGCGCCGGAATACAGTCAAAGTGCTTTTGGAGCCAGGCTTGGTAGAACCGACCATACGCGGCAGGTCGCTGGATTTCTCAATGGCTTTACCCTCAAACTTGATGATGATGTCGCCCGCTTCGATACCCGCCTTTTCAGCTGGAGAGCCCGCCTCAACGCCCCGCACCAGTGCGCCCTGAGGCTTGCCCAGGCCAATCGACTCGGCAACATCCTTGGTGACCTGATCAATCTGCACACCGATGCGACCACGGGACACCCGACCTGATGCACGCAACTGATCACTGACCCGAGTCGCTTCGTCGATAGGAATGGCAAAGGAGATTCCCATGGACCCACCCGAGCGTGAATAGATCTGACTGTTGATGCCAACCACTTCACCCCGCATGTTGATGAGCGGCCCGCCGGAATTGCCGGGATTGATCGCCACGTCAGTCTGGATAAATGGGAGATAGTCGCCCGTGTCGCGTTGCTTTGCGCTCACGATGCCGGCTGTCACGGTGCTGTCCAGACCAAAGGGCGAACCTATCGCCATGACCCATTCGCCCACCTTCAAGCGGCTGACATCTCCCAGCTTCACAAACGGCAACCCAGTGGCGTCAATCTTCACCACCGCGACGTCGGATCGCTTGTCTGCTCCTACCAGCCGCGCCTTGAATTCGCGCTTGTCGGTAAGGGTCACCACCACCTCGTCCGCACCATCCACCACGTGCGCATTGGTCATGATGAAGCCGTCCTGAGACAGGATGAAACCTGAGCCTACCCCCTTGGGCTGCTCTTCGGACTGCGGTGTTTGAGGCCGATTGGGCCGGGGGGCTTGTCTGGGCACATTGGGAACGGGCAAACCAAAGCGCCGGAACAATTCGAGCATGTCCTCGTCAGGCGCACTACCGTTGTCGTTGCCGACCACGACCTTCTCCATGGTCCGAATATTGACAACCGAAGGGCCAACCTGCTCCACCAGGTCCGTGAAGTCAGGCAGGGCCCGCGTTTGAGCTTCAGCGGGTGCCAAGGCCACGAGAGTTGCAGCAGTGCTGATGACCGCCGTAGCGAGCCACGACATGAGCGAAACACGCTTGATTCTGAACATGGACAACCCTTTCAATCATCAGCCCAGAGTGATTCCAGGCCAAACACTTGCACGATCACGCTTTGCAGACTTGGCGTTCAGTTCCCTGATATGGATGTACTTCCGCTGATTTCAAGACCCTTGTGGGCCCGGCGCTGCGAGTGGTCGACCATGAGCAGTAAGCGCCCGCCGCAAAGGGAGCCAGAGTCTGGGAGACGCCGTGCCCAGCACCCAGACCCAGCGCCGACGAGCGGATTGCGAATCCAACATCAGCAGCATCACATTTTGAAAATCGACACATACAGTGACCTGGCAAACCGGTTCCTCCCGCTCGGCCGTCCAAACCCACTCCTGACCATTCCATAGCAGGCTGGCGTTCACCTGACGATGCCCTTCTCGCCAGAAAAATGCTCCCAACAGGATCACCAACCCAGCCATGGCCCCCTGGGCCCAGACGAACCGCGCGGACTTCAGAAACCAGGTCACAGCAACGGCCATGCAACAAAGCCACAGCACAAAAAGAACCAAGGGGTAAAAACGCGAACGCCCCGCCGGATAGGACACCGAGGGGGCGTTTTGATTCATGGCAGCAGTCCGCAGTCAGGCAGGACGGCTCATGCCCTGGAACTCAAATCTTCGAAAACACCAGAGTCCCGTTTGTGCCGCCAAAGCCAAAATTGTTTTTCACGGCTACGTCGATCTTCATGTCGCGTGCTTCATTGGCACAGTAATCCAGATCACACTCGGGATCCTGATTGAAGATGTTGATGGTGGGAGGGCTCTTTTGATGGTGCAAGGCGAGAACCGTGAACACGGACTCAATGCCACCGGCACCACCCAGTAGGTGACCCGTCATGGACTTGGTGGAATTCACCACCAGCTTTTTGGCATGGTCACCAAACGCTGCCTTGATGGCATTGGTTTCGTTAATGTCACCCAAAGGAGTCGACGTGCCATGCGCGTTCACATAATGCACCTGGTCAGGATTGACACCTGCGTTCTTGAGCGCCATGGCCATGGAACGACGAGGGCCGTCCACGTTGGGTGCCGTCATGTGATAGGCGTCTCCGCTCATGCCAAAGCCAGACAACTCAGCGTAAATTTTTGCGCCGCGCGCTTTGGCATGCTCATATTCTTCTAGCACCAGTACGCCAGCCCCCTCGCCCAAGACAAAACCATCACGGTCCTTGTCCCAGGGACGAGATGCAGTTTTGGGGTCGTCGTTGCGAGTACTCAGGGCGCGCGCAGCAGCGAAGCCACCCAGCCCCAGTTCGGACACCGTGGACTCGGCGCCACCCGCCACCATCACATCGCAGTCACCATATTCGATCATGCGGGCAGACATGCCTATGGCGTGCAGGCCCGTGGTGCAAGCCGTCACCATAGCGACGTTGGGGCCCTTGAAACCAAATTTGATAGACACGTGGCCTGAGATCATGTTGATGATCGAAGCGGGCACGAAGAAGGGCGAAATACGGCGTGGACCGCGGCTCACAAACTCATCACGCGTCTGTTCGATCATCGGCAGGCCGCCGATGCCGGAACCAATGTTGCAGCCGATACGCGTCGCCTGCTCATCGCCCAAAGCCTCACCCACCGGCAGGCCGGAGTCCACAACCGCCTGGCAAGCAGCCGCAAGACCGAGGTGAATGAAGCGGTCCATGTGTCGCGCTTCCTTTTCGGCAATGTAGTCGGCAATATTGAAGCCCTTGACCTCACCTGCAAACTTGCAGGAAAAGCTGCTGGCATCAAAGCTGCTG
>JBEEJZ010000129.1:0-9317 GCA_041168905.1 Pseudomonadota bacterium
TGTTCATCCACTGCGTGGACTCCATGGCACCGACAAAGCCGCCACCGCCCGCCTGAGCGCAGGGCACGATGACAAGAACGGACGCAATTGCGATTGCCGTCTTGGAAATCAACTTTTGGAGATTCATGGTTTATACCTATGTGCTGACGTTCTCCATACCGTGCGCACGCAAGTAAAAGCCAGTTGAGGGTGGCCCTCCCACGATCAAACAACCAGTAAAACCGTGGTGCCGCAGCGTGAAGCTGCGCGAGCATCGGGCCAGGTGCTCTTTAGTTGACCTGTCACAGTCAATAGCTATCCCATAAACGTGCCGCATCAGTTTGGCCGCGCTCGCGCAGCCAGGTAGACGGCCAGGTGCGGTCATTCTGTTTTTGTAGCTGCCTTATTCGAGCAAGGTCCTCTCGGCCACTGGCACCCACGAATGCCATTTCTGGCGCCGTCAATCCCAGTTCAAAGACGCGCGAGCCATCCGGGTGCAAGTGGTAATACTGGCGTTTGGGAGTGGCATTGCTGACGATTTGGATTTGTCGCCGGTTAAGGCCAATCGCTTGGTACAAGCCGCACAACGCATCCGTTTGTGCTTGCGGGTTGGGCAGCAAGATTTTGGACGGGCAGGATTCAAATATGACATCGGCAATGCCACTGTTTGCCAGATCACTCAAGGACTGCGTTGCAAAAATCACTGCGACGTTGGATTTGCGCAGGACCTTTAACCACTCCCGGATCTTGGCCCGAAAAGTTGGGTGCCCCAGCATGATCCATGCTTCGTCCAGAACCAGCATGGTGGGCTGACCTTGGAAGCGCTGTTCAAGCCGGTGAAACAGGTATGCGAGCACTGGCAGAACGACTTTTTCGCCACGCGCCATCAGGTGTTCAAGCTCAAAGACCTGGAAGATGTCGGCTTGCAAACCATCGCTCTCAGCATCCAGCAACCGTCCAGCCGATCCACGCAATGTGTAGTATTCCAGCGCTTCGCGCAAACGACTGTCTTGCAGGGTCAGCAGAAAATTCGACATCGTGCGTTGCGCTACACCGTCCGTAGACCCGGCCAGTTGGTTCACGGCACGAAAGAGCTCTTTGCGCAACTCGGGTGTCACGTCCACACCTTGCAACTGGGCCAGGCTTTCCAGCCACTCTGCCGCCCAACTGCGCTCGCCCTCCAAATCAATTCGGCCCAGAGGACAGAATGAAATCTTGTCTGAATCTCCGGCAATGTCGTAGTGTTCCCCACCGGCAGCCGCCACCAGGGGAAACATGGAATATCCCTTGTCAAAAACAAAGGCTTGCGCGCCTGGGTAACGGAAGTGCTGCGCCACCAGCGTTGCGAGCAACGTGGACTTGCCTGAGCCTGTGGGCCCAATGATGGCCGTGTGCCCTAAATCGCCTGCGTGCAGGCAAAGGCGGTAAGGGGTTGCCCCCTCAGTTTTGGCCTGCAGTAGTGGTGCCGATCCCTGCGGGTAAAAGGGGCATGGATGAGCATCAGGCCCGGCCCAAATGGCCGTCAGTGGCAGCAAGTGCGCGAGATTCAGAGTGTTGACCAGCGGGCGGCGCACGTTCGCAAACATGTTACCAGGCATGGTGCCCAAATAGGCTTCCACCGCATTGACCGTTTCGACCCGAGCCGAAAATCCGGCGTTGGAAATCATCTTGGTGACGAACTGCGCGGCATCGCGCAATTGCTGAAGGTCCGTTCCAGAGAGCAAAATGACGCTGGTGTAGTAGCCAAATCGCACCAGTCCGCTGCTGGCCTCTGCCATGGCTGCCACCGCATCGGTCGCCATATCATCGGCATCCGCATTCACGTGGGTGACCGCGCCCCCTTGGCTTGAACGCATCAGATTCATCAGTGACAGTCGCTTTTGTGCCCACTTGGAGCGGTACTTTGCAAGCGTCTTGTCGGCTTCGCGCGCTGGCATAAATATGAAGCGATTGGACCAACGGTACTCGACCGGGAGGCGGGACAAGAAGTCCAAGATGCCAGGAAAGCTGCTGCCAGGAAAGCCGGTTACCGCGATGCAGATGGCAGTCTTGTCGTCGATGCGGGGCTCGAACCCGGTCACAAAATCATGCTGACCCAGGGCTGTGTCCAAGTACATGGGTACCGTGGACATGGTGAAGTGGGAACGCGGCTGTAGTGCGACACAGGCTGCTAGATGGGCCAATAGAGGGCTCTGCACTGCGCCGGTTTCGTCATCGACGATATCGACCATGCGTTGAACTTTGAGCGTGCCGCTCAGGCGGGATTCAATTTCTGAGAGGGTGTTTTTGAAGCGAAGCAGGCTTCGTTCTGCGACACCGGTCTTTTGCCCGCCATCGACAAACAGCATTTCTGCCTTCGCCGCAGTATCGGGGTCGGGATGCCAGCACAGGATCAAGCGGTATTCACTTTGAAATCCAGCCCAATCGCCTTCATGGGCCAGGCGACGGCAGTCATCGATGAGCCGTGTCGTGCGGTCTGGGAATGCGCCGTCGTCGGGGTAGCCTGGGGATTGGGTCCGCGTGGCGTCCACGTACATGCTCCAACCTTCGTCGAGAGCGAGCGCCGCATTTATGCGAGCCGACACGGCGGCCAGTTCCTCTTTGGTTGCACTGTCCAGATCGGGACCGCGAAAGTCGAAACCTGCCATCAGGCCACCGGACTTGGTGAGAACTACCCCGTTGTCAATCAACGCCGCCCACGGTAACAGGTCAGGCAAGGATTGGGCATGGCTGCGGAATTCCTTCAAGAGCATGCTCAGTCTCCGAATTTTTGGGTCACAGCAAACGGTGTAGCGGCACTCTTGTACAGCTTGCGGTAACGCAGACTGCGTCCAAAGGTCTTGGAGAGTTGGGGGTCAAAGTTGGCTGCACGGGTTAGCACCCATGCACCCACGGCCCACAAGATCAGTCCAAAGATTGCAGCCCACAGTTGAAACAGGGAGACGATGAACACCCCAGCCACAATGCCCAATGCCAGAATCAGTTCGCGCTCAGCACCCAGAAGCAGCATGGGCCTCAGCAAAGATTGATGCAGCGGTACGGAAAAGTCTGAACCGTCCCCAGTACTTTGTGAATTTTGGTCGGCCATATTGCTGCGATGTCTGCAATAGTGAGGATGGGACTGCGGGGTGTCGACCAGATGTCAGATCAAAGCGCCGCTATTCACCAGGCCGATCATGCTCAGGAAGTTGGCACCGAAGACGATCAGTGCCACCCCAAGCACGACGTACAACAGCTTCTTGGCGATACCACCCAGATCGTCACCCCCAAAGATCAGAGCTGCACCGGCAGACAGGAAGGCCACGGTCGAGATGCCGGTGGCCACCGGTCCGGTCAGGTTATTCACCACGGTGGTGATGGGACCATCCCAGGGCAGGGCGGGGCCGGCGTGGGCCAACTGGGATGCCATCGTGGCCATGCCCGTAAGCAAAGGTGCGGCCCATTGTTTGAAAGACCGGGTGATTTTGGTTGTTTGGAAAGCCACGTAAAACTCCAGTTGCGCAGAAACACCAGCCCGACTGGCTGTTGCTGGATACCGCTGGAGTGCAAATCGGGCCGATCGTGGGAAACCTGCTTTGCAGGGGATGGTCCCGTTGCGCTGTCTGCTTTCTTGCTTTGTGTCCCCGACACAAATTTGAAGAGCCGCAGATTAGAAAAGATTAAAGACAGATTAGCTGGATTTTTGACTTCTTGTAAGTTAATGATTTACATCGAGATTTCGGAATTTCTCCCGGAGTCTTGGTATCCGCTACGCCGTACTTCGGTATCCGCTATGCCGTGGTTTGGTATCGGCAATGCCGTGCCGGTATCTGCTATGCCGAGGGTCTTGGTATCGGCTAAGCCGTATCTCTGTGGATAACTTCCAACGCCGAAACACTCACATCTTGAACTGTGCCGGGGATACCGAGCCCGTTAACACCTGATGCAATTGCTGGTGGTAGTCATCCAGCAAGCCGCTCAGATATTTCCAGAAATTGTCATTGAGAACAGTCTCCTTGACGATTTGGTTGGGTAGAAAGCGCTGCATCTCCTTGCGAAATTCTTTGGCAATGGCAGGATCATTTTTCAGCGATGCTGCGCGTTCGGAAAACGCAGTCAAGAAGGCTTGCGTCTGTGCATGGTGGTCACTGAGCTTTTTTGCTATCAAGTCAAAAGCCGGTCTGACCTGGAGTTGATGCAGCCAGGCGATGTCCCACAAGTCACGGTTTTTGAGTCGATTGGGGCGTAGCGCAAAGGCCACCAATTTGTCAGTGAATATTTCTTCACGCGACTGGGCTTGCAAGATCAGCCCACTGGTGCCCATTTCCACTCCATACGGATTGAGCAAGACCATGGGGCGTGGCTGGTAGCTGGGAATGGCGCAGACATCAATGTTGATACGTTGCGCCGGGATATCTTTTCGATCGGGGCGTGTTTGGACTTTGAGCTTCCAAGTGTCCACGTTGCCGACGTCGCGCACTGGCTCGGCGACGGAGATGTCCAATCCATACTTGGTTTTGAGACTTTGAACCAAAACGCTGGCCATGTCCGCGAGTTGATCGCGGGTGAAGTCAGCCCCGCCTGTGAAGTCCAGGTCTTCGCTCAAGCGATTGGATCCGTAGCACGCACGCAGGCAGGTCCCACCAATGAAAGTCAGTTGAGTCAGCATGCCGGCGGTGCTGAGAACGCGCAATATGTCGTGGTGCAGGAGTTCCTTCTCCACCACCACTCGCAAGGGTGCTAGCTCTTGCTGGTTCTTCAATGCTTCATCGACGAGTACGTCAAACAAGCTCACGGACGGCACTCCAATCAATTAAATCCAGGCTGCGGTGCGTAGCCCGCATATCCCGTAAGGCTTGGGAAACGTTGGCCCTCCACAGCCGGCATTGAGGGTCATATTGCAGCTGCCCCACCAACTGGCTGGCCAGCTGTTGGGTTCGAACAAATTCGATACTTCCCCAAAAACCACAATCGATGACGCTGGATCTCCCCGATGACATGAGCGTGATGCGATTCATGGGAATCTGCGAGATAACCCCCGCATCACTGAGTACGGTTTCGAGGCTCAGATAGTTCAGACCCAAAGGGCGCAGTTTGGCTGCGATGTGGTGCAGCATCAGTCCGCGATCGGGATTGGCCTTGTCATACAAGTACAAACCTCGGCAGACTCTGGTGAGATGCCCCTCACTCACTGCGCGGCTCAGCAACGTTTTGAACGCTGCATCGGTGTGGTCTGGCAAAAGGGCACGCAAATCTGCGGACGTGAACAGTGCCGCCTGCGGGCTGGCCAGCTGGCTTATTGCGTTCATCAATTGCCGGATAGGCTGCATACGAGTCTACGAAAGGTTTCACTAAGTGTAACCTAGTGCATAGTATTCTCAAAGCCACCGTGTCACTCGCGCCCCTTGTTTACCTTGAAGCAGGCCTGTTTCAACAGGTGCCGCGACTGACTTGCCGTCGGTACCTTTGACAGACGTACCAGGTCGGCGGCATCGATTTCCCAAGACCAGTGGGTGATTTCTTCCAGCTTGTTGAGGGCCGAGATCAGTTTTTGTTTGAATCCCTTGAGGGTGGAATTTTGGCTACCACACAGGCGATGCAGGGTTTCAATCTTGACTGGAAAGGGCTTGGCGTGCGAGCTGTAATACCCGTGCAGCCATTGGGATAGCGGTTGCTTTCGCAGCGCCATCCGCTGGCCAAATTCCACGCTTGACCACCCATCCATGCCGTAGAGTTCAACGATCTTGGGATTCATTTCTATGACGTACCGCCCCGTGTGATCATCCCGGCCGCCATGGTGCAGGATCGGGCCAAAGTAGGCCCGACTACCGTCCTTGATTTCCACCACGCTGGATGCGAGCCTGGAAAACGCACCCTTTAACCATTCATGCTGGCTCTTGCCGGTGTCGCGGCCAATGCTTTTGAGAAATTGCGATGCGGTGAACTGTATGCGGCACCCAAGCCCCCCAGTTCTGGCCAGTTGCAGCGCCTGTTCCCAAACATCGAGATCAGCCTGATCCAATTGCGGGCCGGTGTGAATGATCTGCACGCCTTCAACACTCGCTTTGCGCACGCGTTGTTGGAAGGATCGCGGCCCGCGACGCACCACACCAAACAAAGCAGATCGCAGGACGCTGTTAGGTACGCCCCTGCAGACCTCTGCCCAAAGGGGCAGTTGTATCTCCGCAGGGCGTGCCACAACCTCGGCACGTACTGCCATGGCCCGCTGCGCCCGCGCCTTGACCAGTGCCAGGTTTTCTTCAAAGGTCCTGGTCGTTGTGCTGGGGTGTGCAGGGACTGGGCTTGCCACGCCAGTGATCCAGTCAATTCACCACGTGTGATGGCATTTTGCGAGGCCTGCCGCGTCCACGCACTGGCTTGTCCAGTACGACAGGGCCGGGCGCGGCTGGCGGTTGTCCAGGCAGAGGAATACGGCCAGTGGTGGTCAGGGGGAGTCCAATAATGAAGGCTTGGATGTCGGAAGAACGCCAGCGAACAGAGGCACCAATTTTTACGGGAGGAGGGAATCCGAATGGAGGTGTCTTGCGGCCGTATTGCCAGTTCCAAACCGATGCTTCACTGACCTTGAGAATTGCCGCGACATCCGCAGCAGCCAAGAGTTCCAAAACTTGCATATTGATCAACTTCGAGAGTTGACCCCAGTGACAGTAGTTGGAGGTTTAGCGCGCCCACGCGGTCAGCGGACGGGATCGGGAACCCGCCGACGCTCACGCGCTGGCACATGGCGGGCACGGGAAAAGTTTGGGGGTAAGCGTCTCGGTTACTGCGCACAGAACCGACTTGACCAGGGAACGCACGCGCAGTTCAGCAGCAGCAATCGCCCTTATGGAAGACCGAAAAATGGTTGATTGCGCAAATAACGATGCGGCAGCGGCTCTGCGTAATACGCAGGCATATTTTTGTTGATACCAATCCTCAGCCCTGTTTTTATGTTGGATGGCGCGGTCAATGTGAGCCGCCTTGCTGTTCCCTGCTTGTGAGGCGAGGTGCGCCAATTTGACAAGCACCATACCCACCACAAGATATGCTGCCTGACTATAAAAATCGCTGGCAGCATGCTCAAATTGTAAGGCGCTGACTATGAGTAGTTCGGCAGCCAAAATCAATTTTCCGTAAGTTCGATAAATAAATATGACATTGAAATATTCGTCCCAAATGCAATACCTATGCATACGTCTTACTTTCAAAGGAATTTCCATAAATCTCACCCGAGGCGCCTCAACTCGAAACCAACGGAGTTCGACCAGGTAATAACTTCCGCCACTTCATCGATCGTTCTGCCAGCGGCATTTCGTTGAATCGAAATCACCAGGTTGACGGCTTCTCCGATGAGCTCCGGCGCTGCAGGAACTCCAGCCTCTTGAATCAGTTGCCCTATCCTTACCAAGGCCGCTGCGGAGGAGTTCGCATGGACGGTTCCAAGTCCGCCCGGATGCCCTGTATTCCAGGCCTTTAACAACGCGAGGGCTGATTTGTCGCGAACCTCTCCAACAACGATGCGGTCGGGACGCAATCGCAGGGTGGCACGCAACAGGCTGACTTGGTCAATGTGATCGGAGGTTCGCAGGAAGACGGTGTTCTTGACGCTGCATTGCAGCTCCGGCACGTCTTCAATAATGACCATCCTGTGGTCGGGAGCTATGGCAGCAATCTCATTGAGTACGGCGTTGGCCAGGGTGGTTTTGCCGGTGCCGGTCCCGCCCGCGATCAAGATGTTTCTTCTATCAGCGACTGCAGTCCTGATTACCTTTGCTTGTGCCGATGTCATCACCCCTGAGCTGACGTAATCAGCCAAGCTGTAAATCAACTTGGCTCGCTTCCTCAGGGCAAACGTTGGAGCGGGAACTACCGGAGGGATGAGCGCTTCAAAGCGCGAGCCATCCAATGGCAGTTCGCATTCCAGAATCGGGGCGTCTGGCGTAACAGTTGTCTCCAGCATCGCGGCCACGGTAGAGACAATGGCCATGGCACGCACACGATCAATGACGCCAATGCAGCGCATGCCGTGGGCGTGTGAGTCAATCCATAGATCTCCGGCCGGGTTGAGCATGATTTCGACGACCTGATCATCGGTAAGGGCGGCCAGAATGTCGGCGCCCAGAGCGCGCCTCAGCGCATCGCCGGATCGGCGTTGAAATTCATGTCCTGGTTCAGGATGGGTCAGATGCATGCCTGCATACCGACCGCTCGCAAGCTTCGATCGCGCACATGCCGTGCTCCTTTGGGGTGCGCAATGTGGCGCAGTAACCCACTAATGTGCAGGGGTATTGGTGCATTTTGCTGGCTGCAAACTGCCTGCTTGTTGGCTTGGTGCTTGCCTTTTTTCGCAGTATTTTTTCCGCTTGAGAAAGTGTGGCCACTCGGTACATTTACCGAAATCGACACAAATTCAAGGGATGAAAATGAAGGTATCAGAAGCCGCCAATAACATCATCAACGCGGCCCTTCCGGGTGATTTGAAGAACCTGCAAACCTTGAAGACGGTTTGCAACAGTGACTCCGCATTCGTGGCGTCCGTCAAGAAATACCAAACCCACCAGAAATTGCTTCAAAAGGCATTTTTGCTGAGTCGTACCTGGCAAAAGCTGGGTATGGCCAGGACCTGGAAGATAACCCTCAAGGCGCTGCAAGCTGCGTTGCAGGCCCTTGTGTCCGGCTTCAAACGGCGGGGTGAATTTGCAACGCTTCCTGAGGTTTTGCAAAAGCAGGCCGAACGGTTAATCAGAGCGCACGGCGCTCAGGTGCAACCCGCGTAGTCATCCATTGGTATTCAGCAAAGGTGGTACTGAATGGACGTCAAGCACTTCAAATCGCTGTCGAAAAAATGGGCATTCAAACTCCGTGAGGATGCACTGGATATTGAACAGGAAATCGTTGTCTTTTATCTCTCCCGAGTATCGGAGGGAAAGAACCTGGACATCTTCATGCCAGGCAACGAGGGCGCCTTATTCGAACTGCTGAAACACAAAGTTCGCGGCAACAACCTCGAAAGCCTTGGAGGCAGCGGCAGACGGTTGGGTGGGGCAGGGGAGGACGATGAGGTCGGCGATATCGAGATTCAGGAGGAATGTGAATCTCCGGATGAGCTGGCCGATGCATTGGAGCACCGCCTGAACTTCGAGGAGCTATTTTGCGATGAGCTTGACCAGATTGATGATCTGAACAATTTGGCTGGGACCGATTTGGGTGACGCGTTCGGGTTTACGGGGGCAAATGGCAGGGCCATCTTGTCTCAGCTGAAAAAACAAATCGTCGCAAGCGCCCAAAGCCGCATCAGCGCCACCGAGCGGGCCACAAAATCGAGGGCGCCGTTGGATTCGAAACCCCGCTCCCGGGCG
>JBEEJZ010000130.1:0-4671 GCA_041168905.1 Pseudomonadota bacterium
TAGTCGGCAATTTGCAAGTCTGCCAGATTCAGGAATTTACTGCTTTGGCTCAGATCGTCGACTGCAATGATGTCGTCGATGCCTCGCGCGTTCAGTCCCTTGATGAGGTTGCTGCCGATGAATCCTGCGGCACCAGTCACAACGATACGGGTCATGGTCGGTCCAGGGTCAATGTGTGCGTGTTATCCCGGATGGGTCTGAACAACCCATCTTCAGAGTTCTTCCACCCGTTTGGGAGGGTAGCTGTCCCAGGTTTGACAACCTGGGCATTGCCAGAAGTGTTGGCGCGCCTCAAAGCCACAGGCAGCGCAGCGGTAGCGGGTGAGTGGCTTGACGGCATGGTCCAGCGCGCGCTGAACCTGCGGGTGAAACTGCTCGTGCTCCAACTTCTCACCCGCAATCCAATGGGCTGCGGCAACCAGTGAGGGCTCTCGTTCAAGATGGCGAACATACCAATCACGGGGCGCTCTGCCGGGCTGCTGGCTGCTGGCCTCCAGGGCGACGATGGCCTCAAGTACGTCTAGCGACCGTGCGTTTTCGTAGAAACCTACGAGCAGGGACAGGGTCTCCGCTTCGCGGCTTGATGAAGCTGCAAATTTTGCCAGTTGCGGCGCCAGCAAAGCGATGGAATGCGGAGCCTGGTCTGCAGCTTCACGCAGTGTGGTCCAGGCACCAGCTGTGTCCCCTCTTTGGGCTTGCAGCTGTGCAATTGCCAGATAGGCACGTGGCGCGGTTGGCGCAATAGCGATGGCTTGGCGCAACAGGGCCTCGGCCTCTGCATGCTTTTCAGACGCCAGCAGGTTAATGGCCTGCTCACATAAATAATGCGCTTGGCGTCCGCTGAAGTTGCCCTGGTCAGCCTCATCGAGCTTCTGTGCCATCACAGCCGCATGGCCCCAATCACGCGATCGCTCGTAATTGGCCAACAAGGCCAAACGGGCCTGGCTCTCAAAAGCCGTACCTTCGAGTTTGAGCAAGGCATCTTCCGCCCGGTCTAGCAGACCGGCCTTGAGAAAGTCGAGCGCAAGGGCGTGTTGCGCGCGGTGGCGATCGGCCTGGCTCAGGTCGCCGCGCAAGAGCAGGTGTTCGTGTACTCGCACCGCACGCTCGTACTCGCCGCGACGGCGAAACAAGTTTCCCAGGGCAAAGTGCAGCTCCGACGTGTCGGGATCGTTCTGGACCGCTTCAATGAATGCGTCGATGGCCTGATCCTGCTGTTCGTTAAGCAGGAAGTTCAGACCTTTGAAATAGGCTTTGGGTGCCAACTTGTTCTCAAGACGCAACTGCCGAAGGTCCAGTCGCGACGCGAGCCACCCCAGTACAAAAGCCAAGGGCAGGCCCAGCAAGACCCAGCTCATGTCAAAGACCATGGTTTTGCAGTGTTTCTGGTGTGGGTGATGTTGCAGCTGAGGCCGTGGCCTTGCTCGCTTGGGCAGCGCGTCGGGCAGCGGATCGGTGATGCCACCAGCGCGGCACCATTGCCAGCGCGCCTGCAGCCAGTCCAGCGGTAAACGCGGTTAACACAACCAGCACCAGTGGCGCACGCCAGACGGTGCCAAAGAAGAAGTGCACCACGGCATCGTGCTGGTTGTTCAGCGCAAAGGCGAAAAGGGTAAAAAAAATGGCCGCTTTCAGCAGCCACTTCATGCCCCAGACCAAGTGTTTCATTTGGGTCCCCAGTGACGCGATGATTCTAGCGATTGACTGCCGTGGGGCTTGCAGCATGCACCTTGGGCGACGCCGATGTGCTTGCACTTGCTTCAAGTTCAGCTGTGCGCTCATCCACCGCCATCCGCAAGGCTTTACCGGGCTTGAAATGCGGTACCCGTTTTTCTGGAATGGCCACGCTCTCCCCGCTGCGGGGATTGCGGCCCAGTCGTGGTGCCCGGTGGCTGACGGAGAAACTGCCAAAGCCGCGAATTTCGATTCGGTGGCCTGCGACCAGCGCATCGTTCATGGCATCCAGGATGGCCCTCACCGCTATTTCGGCATCGCGGTGCGTCAGCTGGCTAAAGCGGCTGGCAAGTTCTTCAACGAGATCAGAGCGAGTCATGGGGAAAAGGGAGAGCTATCAAAAAAATGACCGGCCCCCTTGTCACCAAGGGGCGCCGGCCATTTCGTCATACCAGACGCAATAACTTAGTTGTTGTTGTCCAGCTTGGCGCGCAGCAGAGCGCCCAGGCTGGTGGTGCCGGCGTTTTCACGAGCCGATTGCTGGCTCAGGTTCGACATGGCTTCCTGTTGATCAGCCATGTCCTTGGCCTTGATCGACAACTGGATGTTGCGGGTCTTGCGATCCACATTTACCACCACAGCGGTAACTTCGTCGCCTTCCTTGAGCACATTGCGGGCATCTTCAACGCGGTCGCGTGAGATTTCGCTGGCGCGCAGGTAGCCAATGACGTCCTCACCCAGATCGATTTCAGCGCCACGAGCGTCCACGGTCTTGACCTTACCGGTCACGGTCTGGCCCTTGTCGTTGATCGACGTGAAGGTGGTGAAAGGATCGGAATCGAGCTGCTTGATGCCCAAGGAGATGCGCTCGCGGTCCACGTCCACAGCCAGCACCAGAGCTTCGACTTCCTGGCCCTTCTTGTACTCGCGCACAGCGACTTCACCGGACTCGTTCCAGGACAGGTCAGACAGGTGCACCAGGCCGTCGATACCGGCAGCCAGACCCACGAACACGCCGAAGTCGGTGATGGACTTGATCGGACCCTTCACGCGGTCGCCGCGCTTGGTGTTCTGTGCGAATTCTTGCCAGGGATTGGCCTTGCACTGCTTCATGCCCAGGGAGATACGACGCTTGTCTTCGTCGATTTCCAGAACCATGACTTCGACTTCGTCACCCAGGGACACGATCTTGGAAGGAGCAACGTTCTTGTTGGTCCAGTCCATTTCAGACACGTGCACCAGGCCTTCGATGCCGGGCTCGAGTTCCACAAACGCGCCGTAGTCGGCGATATTCGTGATCTTGCCGAACATGCGGGTGCCTTGCGGGTAGCGGCGGTTGACGCCCATCCAGGGATCGTCGCCCATTTGCTTGAGACCCAGGGACACACGGTTTTTCTCGGTGTCGAACTTGAGGATCTTGGCGGTGATTTCCTGACCGGCTTGCACCACTTCAGAGGGGTGACGGACACGACGCCATGCCATGTCGGTGATGTGCAGCAGGCCGTCGATGCCGCCGAGGTCAACGAATGCACCGTATTCGGTGATGTTCTTGACCACGCCTTGCACCACAGCGCCTTCTTTCAGCGTCTGCATCAGCTTGGCGCGCTCTTCGCCCATGGAGGCTTCCACCACGGCGCGGCGGCTCAGAACCACGTTGTTGCGCTTGCGATCAAGCTTGATGACCTTGAATTCCAGGGTCTTGTTCTCGTACGGAGACAGATCCTTGGTGGGACGGGTGTCGACCAGCGAGCCGGGCAGGAAGGCGCGGATGCCATTGACCAGAACGGTCAGGCCGCCCTTGACCTTGCCACTGGTCGTGCCGGTGACGAATTCGCCGGATTCCAGGGCCTTTTCCAGGGACATCCAGGATGCCAGGCGCTTGGCGGTATCGCGGCTGACGATGGTGTCGCCGTAACCGTTTTCCATGGCAACGATGGCCACGGATACGAATTCGCCGACTTGAACTTCGAGTTCGCCCTTGTCGCTCTTGAACTCGGAGATTGGCACGTAGGCTTCAGACTTGAGGCCTGCGTTCACCACGACGAAGTTGTGCTCAACGCGCACAACTTCAGCGGTCACGACTTCACCAATACGAGTCTCGGAACGAGCTTGTGATTCTTCAAAAAGGGCTGCGAAAGATTCTGACATTTTGATTGCGGCAGATGCCGCGGGGTTCTTAAGTTGTTGAACCAAACCGTCGGTGCGCTAGCTGCGCGGAAGTGACGGCTTGGGCCGAACCGAAGGGTAAGCCTCGGCGTTTGGCCAGCTCAGTGTGGACTGAAAACTTGCCTGCTTTGCCACCAGTCCAACACCTGTTCCACCGATTCTTCAATCGTCAGTTCGGAGTTGTCCATCAGCAAAGCATCTTGCGCAGGCTTTAAAGGCGCAACGGCGCGAGATGTGTCTCGCTCGTCACGCGCCTGCAAGTCTGCGCGAAGACTGTCGATGTTAGCGGAAATTCCCTTTGAATTCAATTGTTTATGACGCCGTTCAGCTCTACATTGTGCGCTTGCCGTCAGAAACACCTTGAGTTTGGCGTCCGGGAAAATCACCGTGCCCATGTCCCGGCCATCTGCCACCAGACCGGGCAGTGCCCGAAACCGATGCTGCAAATCAACCAAGGCTGCACGCACCTGCGGCAAAGCCGACACCCTGGAGGCATTCATGCCAGCTTCCTCGGTCCGGATCAGGTCTGTGATGTCGGTTTGATTCAGCAGGACCTTGCCCTGATTGAAGCTGATCTCCATGTGGCGGATCAGATCCGCGATCCGTGCTTCATGGGCGATGTCCAGGTCAAATCCTGCCTGACCTGCCGCCAGGGCGGTGATTCGGTACAGGGAGCCCGAGTCCAGGCAGTGGTAGCCCAAAGCTTGTGCCACCGCTGCCGTCAATGTCCCTTTGCCCGAAGCTGTGGGGCCGTCGATGCAAATCACAGGGATGGCGCTGACCTGAGCTTCCGTGACTGAGAACAGGGCCTCGAAATAGTCGGGGAATGTC
>JBEEJZ010000131.1:0-5158 GCA_041168905.1 Pseudomonadota bacterium
GCCTGCGCCAGTTTGCCGCCCAGGGGCAGAGCTTCGACGCCATCGTGCTGGATCCCCCGAAATTCGCACCCACCGTAGCCCACGCCGAGCGTGCGGCCCGGGCTTACAAGGACATCAACCGCCTGGCCTTCAAGATCCTGGCGCCGGAGGGTGTCTTGTTCACCTACTCTTGTTCGGGTGGCATCAGCGCCGACCTGTTCCACAAAATTGTGGCCTCCGCCGGCTCGGATGCGGGTGTGGACGGCTTCATCACCGAGCGCATGGGCGGTGCACCAGACCACCCCATGACCATTGCCTTTCCGGAGGGCGAGTACCTCAAGGGGCTGGTCGTGATGCGCAAGCCGGCTTGATATTGCGCATATCCTGCCCATTTAAGTGCCCATACGCCAACGCGCTTTGCTGCGCTGTCTTTGATCGGAAATTCCATGAGCCTCATTCCCGCCACCATCCTGACCGGTTTTCTGGGTTCGGGTAAAACCACCTTGCTCAAGCGCGTCCTGACCGAAGCGCACGGCCAAAAGATCGCCATCGTTGAAAACGAATTTGGTGAGGAAAACATCGATACGGAAATTCTGGTGTCCGATGTGCAGGAAAACATCATCCAGATGAGCAATGGCTGCGTGTGCTGCACCATCCGCGAAGACCTGCGTGCCACCTTGTGCGATCTGGCGGAAAAAAAGCGCAAGGGTCTTCTGGACTTCGAGCGTGTGGTGATCGAAACCACCGGCCTGGCCGACCCGGGGCCGGTGGCGCAAACCTTCTTCATGGACGATGAAATTGCCGAGAGCTATTTGCTCGACTCCATCCTGACCCTGGTGGATGCCAAGCACGCCCCCCAGCAGCTCAATGACCGCCAGGAGGCGCGCCGTCAGGTGGGCTTTGCCGACCAGATTTTTATCAGCAAGTCAGACCTGGTGAGTGCCGATGAGCTCGATGCCTTGATGCACCGCCTCAAGCACATGAACCCGCGCGCACCTCAAAAGGCCGTGCATTTTGGCGAAGTGGCCCTGAAAGAGGTGTTTGACCTGCGCGGCTTCAATCTGAATGCCAAGCTCGACATCGATCCTGATTTCCTGAAGGACGACAGCCATGATCACCACGATCATGCACACGGGCACGAACACGATCACCATGACCACGCGCATGGCGAGCACTGCAATCACCCCAGTCACCAGGGCGGGCATGGCCACCATCACCATGTGGATGATGATGTGAAGAGCTTTGTGTTTCGCTCCGAGCGGGCATTTGACCCCGCCAAGCTGGAAGACTTTCTGGGTGCCATCGTCAATGTGTATGGTCCGCGCATGCTGCGCTACAAAGGGGTCCTGCACATGAAAGGCACCGAGCGCAAGGTCATTTTTCAAGGCGTGCACCAGCTGATGGGCAGCGACCTCGGGCCGGCCTGGGCTGAGGGTGAAGTGCGCGTCAGCAAGATGGTGTTTATCGGCATCGACCTGCCGCGAGACATCTTCTTGCAGGGCCTGGAGCAGAGCCTGGTTTGATAAAACGCAGTGTTTTGTTGGCCTGGACTCGGTGATTCGGGCAGTTTTTTCAACTTCACGTGGAAAGCCCCGCGAAAACTGTACACTCGCCCGCCATCGAATGACGGCTCAAGCCACGAGGAGGGTTGACGTGAAAGATACCGAATCGAAGACCAAAGCGTCTTCCACTAAATCGTCGGAAACGGCCAAGGCTGTAACAGCCAAAGCCAGCGCCGTTGTCGCCAAGAGCAAAAAAACCAGTCCTGTCACCGCTGAAGCGGCTCCCGCACCTGTTGCCAAGGTCGTGAAGGCGCCAGCGCCAGTGGCCCCCAGCCCCACGCCTCGTGCCGGGCGTCCGTCTTCGCGCCTGGCGCAGCTGACGGTACCTTCCATGGCCCAGGCGGTGGCTTCCACTGCAGCCAAGTCCAGTTATTCGCAAATCATGACGACTCCCCAGATCACCTCGCCCGCGCCCGGGTCGGTCAAAAAAGACCCCAAACTGGCCAACAACTGGAAAAACAAGCCGGTTGATCAAATCACGGATGCCGAACTGATGGCCATGTCCGATGACGATTACATGAATGCCACCCAGTTGGCTGTGTTTCGTTTGAAGCTGACTACTTTGAAGCAGGATATCCTGAGCAATGCCGGTGAAACCACCGAACATCTGCGCGAAGACACCGTGGTGGTGCCCGATCCCGCCGACCGTGCCACCATCGAGGAAGAGCATGCGCTGGAGCTGCGCACCCGCGATCGTGAACGCAAACTGCTCAAGAAAATCGAGCAATCCATCATGCGCATCGATGCCGGTGACTACGGCTACTGTGATGAAACCGGTGAACCCATAGGCGTGGGACGTCTGCTGGCTCGCCCGACGGCCACTTTGTCGCTTGAGGCCCAGCAGCGCCGCGAGCTCAAGCAAAAGATGTTTGGCGATTGATCTGCCCGCACTGCGCGCCCTCGGTGCATCGATGTTTGGCTTGATGGGCAAAAGAATCAGGATTCATGGCTAACAAAGACCAGAGCCCGGGCCTGCTGTCCAAAGTAGCCCGGTTTGTACGCAACCCGACGGTGGACTGGGCCGACCTGGAAAAGGTGGCGCCCGAACAGCCAGCAGAGTCCGAGCCAGACAGTGGTTTTGGCAAGCAGTCGCTCAAGGACATGATTGAGCGCAAGCGCAAGAACGACTTTGTGCGACGCAGGGAGTTTGCCCAGCTCCGGAAAATCCGCAGTCGGGGCCCTGCCGACTACAGCCTGGAGCTGAACGACCGTAACTCCCTGTTCGAAGATGGGCCCATCACCGGTTTTGACGACCGTACCGAGACCCTGAAGAAAATCGACGACATCGAAGCGCAGATGTCGCGCCAGTGGTGGCAAAGCCAGCACGCACCACTGGCATCGGCACAGCCTTCGGCGCCTGTTGCCACTCCGGACCCAGACACTGCGCCGGCAGCGGCTCATGCGCAGTCCGACGTGCCTTACACCGACTTTGTGTCGACCTTGAACCTACGTACAGCGCAGATTCTGAAGTCCGAAAGCGGCTCCGAAGGGCATCAAACCGACTTTGCATCGACCGAAATGAGCTCGGTGGTGGCCAACCTCGGGGTGTCATTGCCGAACATGGTCCCGGACATGCTGGCTCCATCCCCCGCTTTGGGGGCCATGCCAGCAGCCCCAGGTCATACCCTGCCATCCGCATTGACCGAGCCAGATCTTGCGGACCTGGAGGAGGCTGCGATTCGCTTCGCCAATGGCGATGACCCCGGTGCCGAGGCCGCGTTGATGGACGTGTTGCAAAGCGCACAGGTGGCGCCCGAGTCTGTCCCTTTGCTGGTGGCCGCCCTGTTCGACTTTTACAGTGCGACCGGTCAACAAGCGGGCTTTGAGAGGGCCAGGGATTGGCTGCTGGACCGGTATGGTGTGGCTGCGCCCGCTTGGGTCAGCATTCCGGCCCGCCTGGGCCGCGGTGGGGGCGCCCGCGAGCGCGACCCGGCACAACTCAGGCGTGTATCTGACCCGATCTGGACGTGCCCCTATGAGCTGACGGCAGAGGCTCGAGGCCTACTGGATCAAGCCTTGTCCGTGTCACCCATGCCCTGGATTCTGGATTGGCGAGAGATCAAGACCTTCGAGCCCACCGTGGTCGACTCCCTCAGCCGGCAATGGACAGAGTGGTGCAACACCCCGGTTCAGCTCACCTTCCTGGGCTCAGATGCCCTGGACGCAGCACTGCGACACATCACCCCTTCGGGCGATGCGTCCGTAGGCCTGTCAGTCTGGCGCCTGCGCTTGAGCGCCCTGCGCATCATGGGCCGGCGCGACGAGTTCGAGCTGGCTGCGCTTGATTTCTGTGTGACCTTCGAGTTGCCGCCGCCGGTGTGGCAGCCCTCCCAGTGTGTGTACCAAGAGGAAGGCGGCGACTCGCCGCGTCCCTTGCCTGCGGCTGCAGGGGGCAGTGCCGACCTGCCCGGTTCCAGCAGCTGGCAAATGGAAGACTTTCACGCTGCAACTGAGCCTATGGGGCTTGAGGATGAGTTTGCCAGTGTCACGGTCACTGTGGCTGGGGATGCCCTGGGCGATGCCTCGGGTGCCATGGCTGGGCTTTACCAAATCACACCCAGCTACCGAGAAATCAATATCGCTTGCGATAACCTGATCAGAATCGACTTCTTTGCTGCGGGCCGTTTGCTGAACTGGTTGTTGCAGCGGCAGTCCGATGGCGGTCGCGTGCGTTTCACCGGCGTGAATCACCTGGTGGCCGCTTTCTTTCATGTGATCGGTATTCAGGAGCACGCTGCGGTTGAGCGGCGTGCTGCCTGAGCCATTCACACCCGCTTCCCGACATTTGCAAGCCATGGAACAATTTCACGGAACCACCATCATCAGCGTGCGTCGTGCCACGCCTCAGGGCATGCAGGTCGCCATCGGTGGCGACGGGCAGGTCACGCTGGGCAACATCGTGGTCAAGGGCACGGCCCGCAAGGTGCGCAAGCTCTACCACGGCAAGGTACTGGCGGGTTTTGCGGGTGCCACGGCCGATGCTTTTACCTTGTTTGAGCGTTTCGAAGCCAAGCTGGAAAAGCATCAGGGGCACCTGGTGCGCGCCGCCATCGAGCTGACCAAAGACTGGCGCACCGACCGCGTGTTGCGCCGGCTGGAGGCCATGCTGGCCGTGGCCGATCTGAGCGCTTCGCTCATCATCACGGGCAACGGCGATGTACTCGAGCCTGAAAACGGCATCGTCACCATCGGCTCTGGCGGTGCCTATGCCCAGGCGGCTGCCGTGGCGTTGCTGAATCATTCCGAGCTTTCTGCGCGAGACATCGTCAAGAGGTCGCTGGAGATTGCAGGCGAGCTCTGCATCTACACCAACATGAACCACACCATCGAAACCTTGGGACCTGACGCTCAGCCCTGAAGGGCGCTGGCGCGGGCAGGGTGATGTTTTAGGAATTTCGCATGTCAGCCTTGACACCTCAGGCCATCGTGGCCGAACTGGATAAACACATCGTCGGCCAACACCAGGCCAAGCGTGCTGTGGCGATTGCACTGCGCAACCGTTGGCGCCGTCAGCAGGTGGATGCCGCCTTGCGTCCCGAGATTACGCCCAAGAATATCCTCATGATCGGCCCGACCGGTGTGGGCAAGACTGAGATTGCGCGTCGCCTGGCCCGGCT
>JBEEJZ010000132.1:0-5770 GCA_041168905.1 Pseudomonadota bacterium
CTCCATAAATAAGGGATACGCTGATGCCGAATTGGACGGATTCGACATCTCATTTCTAACCCCAGGCCGCCCCCCAGGCATTACCACTTGCCGGAGTCCTTTCGAACTCCGTTCAAGATGACTCGCTACACCCACACCACGATTGCAAGCACTGCTCTGCCACCAGCCACATGCTCAGCATTGGGGCTCCGTGCCTCTCTATGCAGAGCCCATAAGGCCAGAATGGCTTTCACTAACATTCGCACTGCGCCTCAAGGGTTGACCGTGGGTACACAACTGTTTAGACTCATACAACGTTTGTTGCAAATGCCACATGCAACGTTGATTGCATTGAATCATATCTTGCAATTTATATTTCGAAATGCGGGTTTACCCTAAATTTGCAAAGAATTCCGCAGGTCGTTGAAGTAAAAAGGCATGGGGCCCGGAGGTGCAAGTGACACAGGTCGAAGAGAAATGCGCCCAGTGCTCGTCCAACAAGCTCCCATGCGATAACAACTCCCGCGCAGCGGTTCGGACGACAAAAAAATAGGTGTCAATCGCTAAATTGACACCCAATCGGGCGGACCCTGACGAAACAATGTCAGACGGTTGCGGTCATCGCCTCTTTGTTAACGATCAAACTTTGATCGACGCAACCATTGAAAAAGTCCAGCACGTTCTGCACTGAAGAGATAGCCATGCGCTCGCCGCACTCAGCGGTCAGGCCCGCGATATGCGGCGTCAGGATGGCGTTATGCAGACCGAACAAAGGGTTGTCCGCAGTCGGTGGTTCGGTCTCGAACACATCCACACCGGCACCCGCAATAGCCCCCTGCTTGAGCGCAGCCGCCAATGCACCTTCATCGATAACACCGCCCCTGGCCGTATTGACAAGCACAGCGTTGGGGCGCATGTAGGCCAGTTCTGCCGCACCAATCAGTGCTTTCCCACTGTGCGGAACGTTCACGGATACGGCATCAGCCCAACGCAAACCCTCCTCCAAGGAGCTGACCGGAGCAACATTGCCAGAGGGCCAACCGGCTTTCTCGAGGTAGGGGTCGTAGGCGCGGATGTTCATGCTGAAGCCAGATGCCATCCTGGCAAGGTGCCTGCCGATGCGGCCATATCCAATGATGAGCAAATTCTTGCCGCTGACTTCTCGTGATGCCAGGAGGTTACGCCAGCCCCACTGGCCATTGCGCACCGAGTGATCTGCTTTCACAGTTTGCTTGGTTGCGGCGAGAATCAGCATCATGCTGTGTTCTGCCACGGAGACAGAGTTGGCATCACCGCAGACCGCCAACGCAATGCCTCGCTCGTTAAGTGAGGGCAAGTGGACTGCGTCATAGCCGACACCGTGGCGAGAAACGATCTTGAGTTGTGGTGCCAGCGCAATGCTTGCAGCGCTGCAAGGCTGTGTACGGATCACCAATCCATCTGCCTTGTGCATCAGCGGGGCGTAGCTGCTCTCGCTCACTTCCTCCACATAGTCATAAGTGATACCCGGGGCGTTGTTCAGCAGTGCCATGCCACTGGGGTGAATCTTGCCAGCGATCAGAATATGAGGCATCAATACGCTCCTTTGGTTTCGGCACCTTGACCGGATTTTTGACCGATGAGCTTCTTGAACTTGGTCACACTGTCTTGTGCCGCAGCGGCCAGCAGGCGCGAATCGCCCGAGACGGTAGTCATATTGAAACCCCACTCAATGGCGCGGACAGCATATTCAGGCGTGCCGCAATGCAGGGCGGCACGTATGTTGTTTTTCTTGCAAGCCGCAACGATTTTCTGCAAGGCCTCAATCATTTCGGGCTCTTCCCGATCGAAGGCCGGTGCCAAACGCCCCTGGGCAAGACTCAATGTCAAATCTGCAGGCCCCACGTAAATGCCATCCAGCCCCGGAGTGGCTGCAATCGCATCCAGGTTCTGCATGGCCTCTGCAGTCTCAACCATCGCGAATGCCAGCATCTCGCCATTGGCTTCCTGCGCGTAGTTGGCACCTGCCGCGAAGTTGGCGCGTGTAGGACCAAAGGAACGTTGGCCCAGCGGCGGATAGCGCATATAGCTCACGAACTCGGCGGCTTGCTCAGCCGTGTTGATCATGGGGCAGACCACACCGTAGGCGCCGGCATCGAGAGCCTTCATGATGATGCCGGGTTCCAGCCACGGCACCCTGGCCAGCAGCGTGATGCCAGAGGCGCGCATGGCTTGAAACATCGGCAGCACGTCGCTGTAGTCCAAAGCACCGTGCTGAATGTCAATACAGATGCTGTCATAGCCCTGGGCAGCCATGATCTCGGCAGTGAACGGGTTGCCAATCGACAGCCACCCATTAACGCTGGGCTGGCCCAGTCTCCAGATTTCTTTAAGTTTGTTTTTGATCATGAGGATCTCTTAGAGGACGATTTGGGCAAGCTTGGTGTCGAGGTAGTCGGAGATGCCCTCTATGCCCCCCTCACGCCCCATGCCGGAGTACTTGGTTCCACCAAAGGGCGCTTCAGAGGCTGCCATGGCAAAACTGTTGATACCCACCATGCCCGCCTTCAATCCAGCAACGGTGGAACGGATTCTTTTCGCACTGCGTGTGAAGGCGTAGGCTGAAAGCCCCATCTCCGACGCATTGGCGCGTCGAATCACCTCGTCGTCGTCTTTGAACGTGGTGATGGCTGCGATAGGGCCAAAATTTTCCTGCGCGAACACTCTCATTGAATCAGTGACACCAATCAACACCGTGGGTTCAAAAAAGAAGCCCTTGGCGTGGGCCGGCGACCGGCAGCCACCTGTGAGCAGCTTGGCACCCGCCGCTATGGCGCTGTCAACGATGGATTCCATTTCATCCAGCCGGGCACCATTGATCAGGGGCCCCATCTGGGTTGCAGCATCGAGACCGTCGCCCAGTTTCAGTGCCCTTGTACGCTCCACAAATCCTTTGACGAAGGCATCGTGCAGGCTTTCATGGATAAAGAACCGATCTGCGGTGACGCACACCTGGCCGGCGTTGGCAAACTTGGTGGGAACCGACACATTGAGTGCTAATTCCAGATCCGCATCGTCGTACACGATGAGAGGCGCATTTCCTCCAAGCTCCATCGACGTCTTTTTCACCGTGTCCGCGGCGTCACGCAGCATTTGCTGGCCAACCCGTGTCGAGCCCGTGAGCGAGACCTTGCGCACCGAAGGTGCGGCCATGATGGGGGCATAGGTTGTGGATGTCGGCCCGACCACCAGGCTGACGACGCCCGTCGGGATATTGGCCTCCCTCAGGCAATCCACCATCACCATGGCCACGCCTGGAGTCTGGCTGGATGGGCGGATGATGATGGAGCAACCCGCCGCCAGGGCGGGAGCTACCTTGCGGGCAATCAGCGCGGCCGGGAAGTTCCATGCCGTGAAAGCAGCGGCCACACCGACCGGTTCATGACTGATTTCAAACCGTCCCCCCGGCACACGGCTTTCCACCACGCGCCCATAAATCCTGCGTGCCTCCTCAGCCATCCAGCGGAATTGATCGACAGACAGATTCCATTCGCGTTCGGCCTGCACCAGCGGCTTACCAGTTTCTGTGGAAATCATGGTGGCCGCTTCCTGGCGCCTGCGGATCATGATGTCGGCAACCAGGTGCAAGGCATCAGCGCGCTCAAATGACGACTTTTTCTTCCAGGTCTCGAAGCCCTTCTCGGCGCTGGCGATAGCTTCCTCTGTATCAGCAAGGGTCGCGTAGGGCACTTGCCCCAGAGACTCCTGTGTCACCGGACTGAAGACCGGTGCACCGCGCTTGTCCGAGGCTTCGCGCCAGGCACCGTTGAGAAACAGGCCAAATTTCTTGTACATCACTTAGCCCATTTCATTCATATGGACCACACGGCCCGTTTGTGCAGACTTGAGTGCTGCCTCGGCCAGCATGAGTGCCAGGCGGCCATCGGCAAAACCCACTTCGGGTTCGCGCTTGTTTTCAATTGCGTCAACAAATTCACTGATCTCATCGGCAAAGGCTTGCTCGTAGCGCTCGATGAAGAAGTTCTGGTAGGGCTCGGAACGCTCGGTGAAGGTGCTGGTGTGCAGGGTGGCCTCATGGTTCTTGCGGTTTTGCGAACTGGCCAAACCCAGCGTTCCCAGCGCTTCCACCCGCTGGTCATAGCCATACACCGCCTGGCGCGAGTTGTTGATCACACACTGCTTGCCGCTGGCGGTGGTCATCGTGACGCAAACGGTGTCGTAGTCCTGCAACTCATCCATGAGCGCAGGGTTCACCAGGCGGCTGCCGGTGGCAAACACGGTCACGGGATCTTCGCCCAACATGAAGCGGGCCATGTCGAAGTCGTGGATAGTCATGTCACGGAAGATGCCACCGGACACGCGTAAATAAGCAGCGGGCGCCATGCCAGGGTCCCGCGAAGTGATCATCACCTGGTGTAAGTCGCCAATGTCACCACGGCGCACCGCATCACGCGTGGCGCGGTGGCCCGGATCAAAGCGGCGTACAAAGCCCAGCATGATGGGCACATGAGCGTTGCGAATCTTCTCGAAGCAGGCATTGACGCGGGCCAGGCTCAAATCAATCGGCTTCTCACACAGGATGGGCTTGCCAGCAGCAACTGCCTGCTCCAGAATGTCTGCATGCGTATCAGTGGATGTTGCAATAAGTATTGCATCCACACCAGGATCGGCCAGAACTTCAGCAATAGAGCCGGATGTTTTCACACCCAATTCCGCTGCCACCTTGTCAGCCGAGGGCTGATAAATATCAAAGACCGTTGCGAGACGGGCGCGCGGGTGATTGGCGATGTTACGAGCATGCATCACACCGATGCGACCACAACCTAAAACTGCAATATTGACCATAAGGTACCTCCTTGTGCAATAATAATTGCCGATATATCATCTTGTCAATTATTTTTTCATCACACGGAGATCCACATGCCCGAGAAGACCATCCGCCTGACCATGGCGCAAGCCCTGGTGAAGTACCTTTGCAACCAGTTCACTGAGATCGAGGGCGAAAAAGTACCATTGTTCGCAGGTGTTTTTGCCATCTTCGGTCATGGCAACGTCACCTGTTTGTCGGAGGCGCTGGAGGCAGTGCAAGACAACTTGCCCACCTGGCGTGGCCAGAACGAGCAGTCCATGGCGCTGGCCGCAGTTGCCTACGCCAAGGCGAAGAAGCGACGCCAGCTCATGATCGCTGCAACCTCCATCGGCCCAGGTGCCGCCAACATGGTGACAGCGGCGGGTACGGCTCACGCCAATCGCTTGCCTGTGCTGCTCCTGGCGGGTGACACCTTTGCCAACCGCCTGCCCGATCCAGTGTTGCAGCAAGTCGAACATTTCAACAACCCCACCATCACGGTGAGCGACAGCTTCAAGGCGGTCTCACGCTACTGGGATCGCATCACGCTTCCCGAGCAAATCATCACCTCGCTGCCCCAGGCCATTGCAACCATGCTGGATCCCGCTGACTGCGGCCCTGCCTTCATCGCCTTGTGCCAGGACACCCAGGAAATTGCTTTTGACTACCCGGTCGAGTTCTTCGAGTCCACCACCTGGGCTGTACCGCGCCCGCGCGCCGACAAGGACAAGCTGGCGCAGGCCGTTGAACTCTTGAAGAGCGCAAAAAAGCCGCTGATCATCTCGGGTGGTGGCGTCCGATACTCCCTGGCTGAATCGCAAGTCACAGACCTGGCGCTGCGCCACAACATTCCCGTGGTGGAAACCATTGCGGGCAAGGGAGCGCTGACGCATTACCACCCGGCACATGCCGGTCCGATCGGCATCGTGGGCTCCACCTCGG
>JBEEJZ010000133.1:0-6726 GCA_041168905.1 Pseudomonadota bacterium
ACCATCCATCTCGACCAACATTTGGTTCAAGGTTTGTTCGCGCTCGTCGTTGCCCCCCCCCAAACCTGCACCACGCTGGCGACCCACGGCATCAATTTCGTCGATGAAGATGATGCAGGGAGCATTCTTTTTGGCATTCTCGAACATGTCGCGCACCCGGGCAGCCCCTACGCCGACAAACATTTCGACGAAGTCAGAACCGGAAATGCTGAAAAACGGCACCTTGGCTTCGCCAGCGATGGATTTGGCCAGCAAGGTCTTGCCTGTACCGGGAGGGCCCACCAGCAGAAGACCACGGGGAATACGGCCACCGAGTTTCTGGAATTTTTGAGGGTCTTTCAAGAATTCAACAACTTCCTTGACTTCTTCCTTGGCTTCATCGCAACCCGCCACATCCGCGAAGGTCACGGGGTTGGTGTTTTCATCCAGCAAACGCGCCTTGCTTTTACCAAAACTGAAGGCCCCACCCTTGCCGCCACCCTGCATTTGGCGCATGAAGTAAACCCAGACCCCGATCAAGAGCAGCATGGGCCCCCAGCTCACGAGCAAGGTCATGAGCAAGGAGGCCTCTTCGCGGGGCTTGACGTCAAACTTGACGCCGTTGTTGATCAGATCGCCCACCAAACCACGATCCAGATAAGTGGCCGTGGTCTTGACGCGGCGGTCGTCGGTGGTAACAGCCACGATTTCTGTACCGCCCTGCCCCTCCTGGATCAGCGCGCTTTTGATACGCTTGCCCCGGACCTCTTCGAGAAAGTCCGAATAGCCCATGTACCCGGCACTGCCCGCACCGCGCGTGTCGAACTGTTTGAACACGGTGAACAGCACGAGTGCAATCACCAGCCAAACGGCAACTTTAGAAAACCACTGATTGTTCAAGCGAAGCTCCAGAACGGGCCCGCAAAGGCGCGGGCATTGCTTAAGGTGTGTGTAATTTTAGGCGTTTCAAGTGGTGGGAGCCGTTGTCAGCGCGCCCTCATCCATTGACATCACAAGGATTTAGCTGACCGAAGCCTCTTACTTGAGGCCCATGCCCACCAAGAAGGTCTCTGCAGACCGATCACGCGAGGCTTTTGGCTTGATCTTCTTGACTTGGCGGAACGCCCCCTGAAACAACTTCACCAGGTCGTTGTAAGCACTGCCGTGAAACACCTTGGCAACCAAGGCACCGTCCGCCTTCATGTGCTGTTGACTGAAATCGATCGCCAGCTCGATCAGATGCTCCACTCGGGCGGCATCCACCGACGCGATGCCCGATAAGTTAGGGGCCATGTCGGAGATCACTACATCGGCCTGCCGCCCCTGCAAGGCGGTCGTCAATTCAAGCACAACCTCTTCCTCTCGGAAATCGCCCTGGATGAAGTGAACCCCCTCAATCGGCGCCATGGGCAACAAGTCGATGGAAACAACGGTGCCCTCGTTGGGCAGGACCATTTTCCTGCGCACGTACTGGCTCCAGGCCCCGGGCGCAGAACCCAGATCAACCACCAGATCAGTGGGTTTGATCAGGCGCAAAGTCTCATCAATTTCTTTGAGCTTGTAAGCAGCGCGGGCCCGATAGCCCTCTTTTTGGGCCAGCTTCACGTAAGGGTCATTGATGTGGTCGTGCAACCAGGCCTTGTTGACCTTGCTGCCACCACGGGCAGGCGTTTTTACCTCCGCTTTGGCCGGCGTACGCGGGGTGGTTTTGGAGTTGTCTTTCATGGAACCTTCAGGGAGCTGCGACACAAGAAAATAAGGCAAGCAGGGCCGGGTAAATGTGCCGTCACCACCCGAATCTCAGGCTGGTGGCATTGCGCCGATAATACCGGCATGCCTCTTATACAACTGACTCCCGCACAGCGCAAAGTACACAGGGCTGACGCCCATCACCTGGCCCCGGTTGTCATGATCGGCAATGATGGCCTCACGGCAGCCGTCAAAAACGAGATTGACGCAGCACTCAGTGCACACGGACTGATCAAGGTTCGGGTATTTTCCGATGACCGTGTGGCGCGCGAGGCATTGTTTGTCAGCCTCGCCGACGATTTAAATGCAGCGCCCATTCAGCACATCGGCAAGTTGCTGGTGCTGTGGCGGCCACAGCCACCCAAGGTCAAAGGCCCTGCGGATGAAGACCGCATGCCCGGCCCACGCGACTTCAAAGTTCTCAAGCACAGCAGCCGCCCGGGGCAACGTCCTGAAATCAAAACCTTGAGGGTGCTTGGCAACCAGCGCCTCACTGCCGGCGGGCAAGTCAAGCGAGCCAAACCGAAAAAGCCGGTCAGTATCAAAAAACGTAGCCAATCATCATGATCGGTGACTGACTGCTGCTGCGTCCGGCGCCTTCAGCTTGCGCGTAGCGCCTGGGTCGTTAGGCTTTTCCATAAAACAATGCCCGTGCAGATGCACTGCGTCAGGTAAAGCCCACTGCCCACGCCGTGCCAGAACTTGAGGTTCTCGCGGGCCACGATGTGCGGCGCAACCGCGAACTCCAACAGCAAGGCGGCAATCAATGCCGCCAGAATCCACATCAAGGTATTGGACGCCGACCGAGGGGCGATCGGTGGATCGCCGCTGTAGCGCGGCGTCGCACCGATCATCAACAGGAACAATCCACAAACAGCGGACACCCAGCTCTGAGCGCTGAACAGTTTTGCCGCCATACCGCCAGCCAAGGCGGGTGTGGGCAAATGCACAAACAGCATGGGGACGACCAGAAAACCCACGGTACACAAGCTGGCCCACCATAGGCCTGCAACCATCGCCGATAGCCGCTGCATCAAGTTCAGACGTAGCGAACTGCAACAACCTCGAAACGCTTCAGACCCCCGGGTGCCTGCACCTCGGCAGTATCACCTTGCTCTTTACCAATCAAGGCCCTCGCAATCGGCGAACCTATGTTGATCAATCCCTGCTTGAGATCGGCCTCGTCTTCACCCACGATCTGGTAAGTGACGGCATCCCCTGAATCTTCGTCTTCCAGATCAACCGTTGCACCGAAGACGACTCGACCTCCCGCATCCAATGCGGTGGGATCGATCACCTGGGAAGCAGACAATTTGCCCTCTACTTCCTGGATGCGGCCTTCGATAAAGCCCTGACGGTCTTTGGCGGCTTCGTACTCGGCGTTCTCGCTCAAATCGCCTTGAGCGCGTGCATCCGAGATAGCCACGATGACTGCGGGACGGTCTACTGTCTTGAGTCTGTGCAGCTCCGCCTTGAGTTTTTCTGCACCACGCTTGGTAATTGGGATGGTCGCCATAAAAAAAGTGATCCGTCGAAAAAAGGAGCGGGGACAGAGCGGCGTTCACACGCCGGTCTGTCCCCAAACATGTTTTAAATTATGCCAACAGTTGCTGATGCAGTTCTTGCACTGAAACAACATCCAGCTGATCAAGGTACTTCATGCCTTCGACAGCCGCCTCGGCCCCTGCAATAGTCGTGAACGTGGTGACACGCGCCAGCAAAGACGAGGTGCGGATGTGACGCGAATCGGCAATTGCATTGCGGCGCTCTTCAACGGTGTTGATGACCAAGGCAACTTCATCGTTCTTGATCATGTCCACGATGTGGGGGCGTCCTTCGGTCACCTTGTTCACCGTCGCGCAAGCAATGCCAGCGGCATGAATCGCCACGGCAGTGCCTTTAGTGGCGATCAGCTCAAAACCGCTGGCAGACAACTGACGAGCCACCTCAACAGCGCGGGGCTTGTCGTTGTTCTTCACCGAAATGAACACTTTGCCAGACGGGGTTCCATCATCCTTGAAGGGGCGCGGCAGTTTGGTCCCCGCACCCAGCTGAGATTTGACGAAGGCTTCGCCGAAGGTCTTGCCTACGCCCATCACCTCACCGGTGGACTTCATCTCGGGGCCGAGAATCGTGTCAACCCCTGGGAACTTGACGAAGGGGAAAACTGCCTCCTTGACACTGAAGTACGGTGGAGTGACTTCCTGGGTAATCCCCTGGGACGCCAGCGTTTGACCTGCCATGCAGCGTGCCGCTACCTTGGCCAGCTGGATACCGGTGGCTTTGGAGACGAAAGGGACGGTACGCGAAGCGCGGGGATTCACTTCCAGCACATAAATCACATCCTTGCCGTCGATGTTTTGAATGGCGAACTGCACGTTCATCAAACCCACCACATTCAAAGATGCGGCCATCGCCGTGGTCTGGCGCTTGATTTCTGTCACCGTTTCAGAGCTCAGGCTGTACGGAGGCAAAGAACAAGCAGAGTCGCCACTGTGCACACCGGCCTGCTCAATGTGTTCCATGACGCCACCGATAAAGGTTTTGCCTTCGGGGTCACGCAGGCAATCCACGTCGCACTCAATCGCATCGTTCAGGAATCGATCCAGCAACACAGGAGAGTCGTTACTGACCTTGACGGCTTCCCGCATGTAGCGCTCAAGATCACGCTGCTCGTGTACGATTTCCATTGCACGGCCACCCAGCACGTAGCTGGGGCGAACCACGAGCGGGTAACCCAGTGCCGCCGCCTTTTCCAGGGCTTCCGACTCGGTACGCGCGGTGGCGTTGGGCGGTTGGCGCAGGCCCAGGGCGTGCAGCAATTTTTGAAAGCGCTCACGGTCTTCCGCAGCGTCAATCATGTCAGGGCTGGTACCGATGATGGGTACACCATTGGCCTCCAGGTCAAGGGCCAGCTTCAGGGGGGTTTGACCACCATACTGGACGATCACGCCGGTGGGCTTTTCCTTGTCGACGATTTCGAGCACGTCTTCCAAAGTCAAGGGCTCAAAGTAGAGGCGATCACTGGTGTCGTAGTCGGTCGAAACAGTCTCGGGGTTGCAATTGACCATGATGGTCTCGTAGCCGTCCTCACGCATCGCCAGGGCGGCATGCACGCAGCAGTAGTCGAATTCAATGCCCTGACCAATACGGTTGGGACCACCGCCCAGCACCATGATCTTTTTGTTGTGGGTCGGCTCGGCCTCGCACTCCGACTCGTAGGTGGAGTACATGTAGGCGGTGTTGGTCGCAAATTCTGCCGCACAGGTATCCACCCGCTTGTAGACCGGGCGCACACCCAACTCCCGGCGACGGTGACGCACTTCGGCATCCGTGGTTTTAAGCTGGCGCGCCAGACGGCGATCCGAAAAGCCCTTTTGCTTCAAGATACGCAGCGTGCTGGCATCCAAATCGGACAGGGATTTGGTCTCCAACTCCATCTCGATCTTCACGATCTCTTCGATCTGGATCAGGAACCAGGGATCAATCTTGGTCAAGGCATGAACTTGCTCCACTGTCATGCCTTTTTCAAAGGCATCGCCCACGTACCAGATGCGCTCAGGGCCTGGTTGACCCAATTCTTTTTCAAGGACTTCCAGGTCATCGGTCTTGGCATTCATGCCGTCCACACCCACCTCCAGACCACGCAAGGCTTTCTGGAAGGATTCCTGGAAGGTTCGGCCCATGGCCATCACTTCGCCCACCGACTTCATCTGAGTGGTCAGGCGACTGTCTGCGGTTGGGAACTTCTCAAAGGCAAAACGCGGAATCTTGGTGACGACGTAGTCTATGGATGGCTCGAACGAAGCGGGGGTGGCACCTCCGGTGATTTCGTTGCGCAGCTCGTCGAGTGTGTAGCCCACCGCCAGTTTGGCTGCCACCTTGGCGATGGGGAAGCCCGTGGCCTTGGAGGCCAGCGCGCTGGAGCGAGACACGCGCGGGTTCATCTCGATCACGATCATGCGACCGTCTTTCGGATTCACCGAAAACTGCACGTTGGAGCCGCCTGTATCCACACCGATCTCGCGCAGCACCGCCAGCGAGGCGTTGCGCATGATCTGGTATTCCTTATCGGTCAGAGTTTGTGCCGGTGCCACCGTGATGGAGTCGCCGGTATGCACCCCCATCGGGTCCAGGTTCTCGATGGAGCAGATGATGATGCAGTTGTCCGCCTTGTCGCGAACCACCTCCATCTCGTATTCCTTCCAGCCCAGCAGCGATTCTTCGATCAGCAATTCGTTGGTCGGAGATGCCTCAAGACCGCGCTTGCAAATCACTTCGAACTCTTCGGGGTTGTAGGCGATACCACCGCCCGTGCCGCCCAAGGTGAAGCTAGGCCGAATCACGGTAGGGAAACCCACCGACTTTTGCACTGCCCAGGCTTCATCCATGCTGTGCGCAATGCCCGAGCGCGCTGAACCCAGACCAATCTTGGTCATGGCGTCCTTGAACTTCAGGCGGTCTTCCGCCTTGTCAATGGCCTCGGGGGTCGCCCCTATCAACTCCACCTTGTATTTTTCGAGCACACCGTGATGCCAGAGATCCAGCGCACAGTTCAAGGCTGTCTGGCCACCCATGGTTGGGAGGATGGCATCAGGGCGCTCTTTGGCGATGATTTTTTCAACCGTCTGCCAGGTGATGGGCTCGATGTAGGTGACATCTGCCGTGGCGGGGTCGGTCATGATCGTGGCAGGATTGCTGTTGATCAAGATGACTTTGTAACCCTCTTCACGCAGGGCCTTGCAGGCTTGTACACCGGAGTAATCAAACTCACAGGCCTGGCCGATGATGATGGGGCCGGCGCCAATGATGAGGATGCTTTTGAGGTCTGTACGTTTTGGCATGTTTCGCTACTTGTGTATTTTTTCTGATCGGTTCAGGCTGCGGGTCAGTTCAGGGTGGCGGTGGCCAGCTTGGCACCGAACCACACAAACAGTCCGCCCACCCCGCTGGACAGGCCGGCTGACAAGCGCTGACGTTGGCGGAAGGCCTGTGCCA
>JBEEJZ010000134.1:0-4343 GCA_041168905.1 Pseudomonadota bacterium
CGTTGTCTCGGCATTCCGGGTGGAACTTTCAATCGCGCCCATCAAGGTTCAAACCGCTCTTGAACAGGGTCGCAGAGAGGATGCCGTACGCCTCGTCCACACCCTCAAGGGTCTGGCAGCCACCGTAGGCGCAGAGCAATTGCAGACCCAATTGTTAGAACTGGAAGGCGTGCTGAAGTCCGAACCAGACATCACCGAAACGGACCCACGACTGGAATCCCTTCAAGTCACTGTGGATGCGACGATGTCAGAGCTGCAAGTTTTAGCTCTGAGGTTCCCCCCCAGCCTGAAAAATCAGAATTAGCACCGCATTGGCTGTCGTGCTGCACTGATTGCGCCCTGAAAACAGAAAACCCCCGTAAGAAAACTTACGAGGGTGTACTGGTAGGCGCGATTGGACTCGAACCAACGACCCCCACCATGTCAAGGCAGATAAAACCAATCCAGTATAGTCCAATATCATCCATAATTACATATAAATCAACAACTTACAAGCGATACTGTCCAACAAAATGCCATAATGTTTTTCATACTAATTTCATACCACTTACACCTCTATGGCCACTCGGCTCTACTCAGTCAGTTCACGTGCTCGCCTCAAGCCTCGACGGGACCCCTATTTCCAGCGCTTGAGTGTGGGGCTTCATGTGGGCTACAGGAAGATGCAGGCTGACTCGACAGGCAGCTGGAGCATCAGGCTGCGCGACCCTGACACCGGTAAAGCGGTGGTGACGTCCCTGGGAACGCTAGAGAACTATCCGGATAACGAGCGATTCGACAAAGCCGCGGAAGAGGGTAGAAAACTACTCAACCACGTCAGCGCTGGCGGTATCACCACAGCAAAAACCATCAAGGATGTTTGTGATGCCTACGTGATGCTACTTAGCAGCACAAAAGGTAAAGCTGCAGCACACGACGCAAGGAGACGTTTCGACAGCTACGTGCTGGACGATACCCGCTTTGCCGCTCTCGAGCTGCAGAAACTGAAGCCTTCGCACATCGGTGACTGGAGACAACGTCTGACGGACAGGCCGGTTCATCGAGGCTCGGGGCGTGGTAGCAAGGTCAGCAAGGCTACTGACAAGCAACGGTCGGCATCAAGTCTGAACCGTGACATGACGCCATTCAGAGCTGCGTTGAACCACTCGTTCGACAATGCATGGGTTACCAATGACTTTGCATGGAGATCCAAGTTAAAACCCATCGCTAACGCAGACCGTCAACGTGCCGGTGGTTACCTGACCAGAGCGCAGCGGCAGCGGCTCATCGATGCCGCCAAGGCTGATGATACTGGCGTGGAGATACTCGCACGCGTACTCTGCGGCTTGCCTATCCGACCAGGCGCATTGGCTAAGCTGAAGGTCAAGAACTTCAACACCACCCTCAACGAACTGAACATCAAGTTGGATAAGACCGGAGAGCGAAAAATTGTTCTCCCCTCCAGCATGGCTGAACTTTTCAAAGCTGCATGTGCAGACAAGCTCCCGGAAGCATTCATCTTCACCAGGGCGGATGGAACGCAGTGGAACAAGGATGCCTGGAAAGGGCCCTTCAAACGAGCAGTCCTTGATGCGGGTCTGAACGAATCAACGGTGATGTATTCGCTTCGCCATGCCGTGATAACCGACATGGTCGCTGCTGGTGTGGACCTCCTGACCGTTTCCAGGCTAAGCGGCACCAGCATTGCAATGTTGCAGAAGCACTATGGACACCTAATCCCCAGCGTGGCTGCTGCAGCCATAGCGAGTGTTGCCATTTGAATCCGAGCAGCCTCTTCAACCAATAACGGACCAGGCTGCATTAAAACCGTGACGGAAATGCAACATTGCGCCCTCATCGCAATTTTTTTGCAAAATTTTTTCACATCACCTTTTCGTTGAAGGCTCAATCTTTTCGTGAAGTAGGGCTGATTCTGCCCCGCTTAAAGCCTATTCGCAGACGGTCTGAAGCTCTTTAACATGCGGTTGCCGCACTCGAGATACCCCCGAGAAGGCGCTTAAAAGAAGGAAATTCATGTCACGCAACTTTGAAGAATTGGCACGTGAAGCACGCTCAAGTATGTCCCGCTTGCGTTACGAACTTATGTGGGAAAACGTACGACGATCCGACCCTTACAACGACGGAGCACCTTGCGTCTGCAACATCACCAAGGAACTTCCTCCGATCGTCGGCGGAAACGATAAGCCGTTTGCGCCGCCACGCCACCGGAGCCCAGCCGTTAAATTAAAGACAAGCGCCCAAGCCACCTCCACCACTACCTGCGACGGCAGTACCAGCGCAAGCCCGGACGGTGAAGTTGCCACGCAGGACGATGACGACGGCGGTGGCGATGACCCAGACCCCGACGGTCGACCTCCATCCAAACCAGCCTCATCCCCCTCCTCTCTCCTTCTTTCCCAATCGAAGACACCGCTGAGCACTGCACGTCTGCTGCGGCTGGCTCAAGTCCTCGAGGTCTTCCCGGTCAGCAAGTCCACTTGGTGGGCAGGCGTTAGAACCGGACGCTACCCCCGACCCGTCAGTCTTTCGCCCAGGACTACTGCCTGGCGTGCCTCCGACATCCTGAAGCTGATCCGTTCACTCGACGAACAAAGTTCCTACGACATCGATCAGGGGGCCGTATGAGTATTGACTACGACAGCCTCCGTCAGGCGATGCACATCCTGGGCACGCCCCTCATTGACGAATTCATAGCCGATGAGTGCATCCACCGCTTCAGCACCAACGGCCGTCGCAATAACCGTGACGGCTGGTATGTGATCCACCTCTACCCAGCCCTCTGTGTAGTATTCGGTTGCTGGCGCAGCGGTGGGATCCACTACTGGAGGCCTGAGCCGGCCCTCCGCTCCCGCGGGAGCATCCTCCAGGTGTCAACAACTGAAGCACGCCGCAAGAAGGAATACCTGTTGGCGCAGGCACAAAAGCAGCGCGACCAGTGGGCATTTAATGCGGAAAAGAACAGGAAGCTGGCCGCCCAGTGTGGCCCTGCTGGAAAGGCGGTACGCCAGTACTTGGACGCCCGGGGCTTGGCCGCATGGGCCATCCCTGCTTGCATCCTCGAGCATCCCGCCCTGCCCTACTGGCACCAGAACGAAAGCGGACAGTGGGTTGAACTGGGAACCTTTCCGGCCATGATCGCTCCCGTCATGCTCAATGGCAAGGTGCTGGCTTACCACCGCACCTACCTGGGCAAGGGTTGCAAGGCTGCCGTGCCCCAGCCCAAGAAGCTGACCCGTGCCTCTGGCCCCTTGAGTGGATCAGTCATCCCGCTGGCCCCCCCGCACAAGGGCGTCCTGGGCATCGCAGAGGGCATTGAAACCGCGGCGGCTGCCTCGGTCATGTTCGACATGCCTGTGGTGGTGGCGTGTGGCACCAGTGCTCTGAGCACATTCATCTGGCCCGGCGAAGTTGAGCGCATGGTCATCTTCGCCGACAACGACACCGCAGGGATACAGGCAGCCAGGAAGTTGGCTGAGCGAGCAAATCAACACGGCCTTCACTACGAAACGATGAAGCCCAACGTGCCCGGTGCTGACTGGGCTGATATCTGGATCGGAGACCAAGCATGAGCAAGAAATTTGAAAAAATCAACGAGATGGGAGCAGATATGGAACAGGCTGATTTCCACCGCAACCCTCCCCAGCTTGAACAGCTGGCTCTGCATGGGCTGGTCGGCGATATTGCCAAGGCTGGTGCTGCCAACTCTGAAGCGAACCCCGCTGCCATTGCCCTCAACATCCTCGCCTACTTGGGTGTCGCAGTGGGCCGCGGCGTCTATCTTCGCCTTGGTGACACCATCCACCACCCGCTAATCTTCGGCCTGCACGTGGGGCGCTCCAGCGTGGCTCGCAAGGGTGATTCCACCGCACTGGTTTTCCGCCTCGCTGATCAGGTTTGCAAGCGCAATGAATGTCTGGCACCGCAGATTCACCGGGGTGGGCTGTCCACCCGTGAAGGCCTGATCCGCCTAGTCCATGACGCCTACCAGGACGGCAATGACGAGGTCCCGGGTATCAACGACAAGCGCCTTCTGGTAGCCGAGAGTGAGTTTGCCAACGTGCTGCACCAGGGCAAGCGCGAGGGCAACACACTGTCTGCAGCCCTGCGTGACTGTTGGGATGGCCAGGACCTAAAGCCTGCCACCCGGCACAACCTGATGGGAGCAAGCAATCCGCACATCGGCATCATGGCCGCCATCACGCCGTTTGAACTGAAGACGATGATTGCCAGCCGCGACCTCACCAACGGCTTCTTCAACCGCTTCCTGGTGATCTATGCAGAACGCCAGCGCCTGGTGTCCATGCCTACAGGAACACCCGCTGAGGTAGTGGTTGAACTGGTGG
>JBEEJZ010000135.1:0-19005 GCA_041168905.1 Pseudomonadota bacterium
CGCAACACGCCAACGGCCGTCCGACCCTGATTTGCTGCAAAACCGTGATCGGCATGGGTTCGCCCAACAAGGCGGGCACCCACGATGTGCATGGCGCTGCCTTGGGCGCTGCCGAAATTGCAGCCACCCGCGAAGCCTTGAACTGGCCGCACGCGCCTTTTGAGATCCCGGACGATGTGCGCCAAGCCTGGGACGCCACCGCACGCGGTGTGCGCGCCCAAGCCCAGTGGGACCAGCTGTTTGTTGACTACAAAAACCTGTACCCGCAAGAAGCTGCTGAGTTCGAGCGCCGCATGCGTGGCGATTTGAGCGCTGGCTACGCCCAAGGCCTGGCCCAGGCGTTGGCCGCCATCGTGGCCAAGCCCGATGCAGTGGCTACGCGCAAAGCCAGCCAAAATGCGCTGGATGTGTTGGCCCCCTTGTTGCCCGAGTTTTTTGGCGGCAGCGCCGACCTCACGGGCTCCAACCTGACCAATTTCAAAAATTGCACCAGGGCGGGTCGCGATACCTTGGGTAACCACCTGTCGTATGGCGTGCGCGAGTTCGGCATGGCCGCCATCATGAACGGCATGGCACTGCACGGGGGTTACATCCCCTATGGTGGCACCTTTCTGACGTTTTCGGACTATTCTCGCAACGCCATCCGCATGGCGGCGCTGATGAAAAAACGCGTCATCCACGTATTCACACACGACTCGATTGGCCTGGGCGAAGACGGGCCCACACACCAAAGCGTGGAGCATGTGCCCAGCTTGCGCATCATCCCTGGCCTGGATGTGTGGCGTCCTGCTGATGGGTTGGAGACCGCTGTGGCTTGGGCCTGTGCGGTGGAGCGGCGCGATGGGCCGAGCGCCTTGGCCTTGTCGCGCCAGAACTTGCCCCAGTTGCTCACTGACGTGGCCGATGCCGACAAGGTCCGTCAAGGCGGTTACATCCTGAGCGACATGCCGGGTGCGGCAGCCATCATCGTGGCTACGGGCTCTGAAACCTCGCTGGCCATGAAGGCGCAATCCGATCTCGCCGCCCAAGGGCTGGCTACGCGGGTGGTGTCCATGCCCTGCACCAATGTGTTTGACCGACAAAGCGATGCTTACCAGGACATGGTCCTGCCGCTGGGTTTGCCAACCGTGGCCGTGGAAGCGGCGCACCCTGACTTCTGGCGCAAGTACGTGGGGCGCACCGGCATGGTGGTTGGCATCAACAGCTTTGGAGAATCGGCCCCAGCCTCGGCGCTGTACGCGCACTTTGGCATCACTGCTGAGCGCGTGTGCGAGGCTGTTCGCACATTGGTGCATCGCCACCAGCACCGCCAGGCCGAAGCCCTGCCTGAGCACATCGTGCCCTCGGACAACTGAGGGGCGAACGTGTCTTTTGACAAGAAAGCCTACTTTTTTGACCTGGATGGCACTTTGGTCGAAACCGCACCCGAAATTGCCGATGCGGTGAACGACGCCTTGCGCTATTTCGGCTGGCCCGAGGTGTCGCAAACCCAGGTCAATGACTGGATCGGGCACGGCACCAAAGAGCTGCTGATCCAGGCCTTGGCCAGCGTGACCCACACCCCGGTTGAAGCCGTGCGCCGAGGCCCCGACCTGAAACAGGCCCTGCCGATTTTTGACCGTTACCACCAGGCCCGGTGTGGCACGCGCAGCAACCTTTACCCACAGGTGCGCGAAGTGCTGGCTGTGCTGCGTGCACGTGGCAGCAAGTTGGCGGTGGTGACCAACAAGGAGGGCCGCTACACCGACACCGTGCTGCGCGTGCACGACCTGCACTCAGCGTTTGATGTGGTGGTGAGCGGCGACACTTTTCCAGTCAAAAAACCCGATCCGACCAGCGTGCTGACCTACTTATCGCGCTGGGGGATCAACGCCTCGGAGGCCTTGTTCGTGGGTGACTCATCCATCGACGCGGCGACCGCGCGCAATGCCGGTGTGCCCGTCTGGTTGTTGCCCTATGGCTACAACATGGGCCAGCCCGTGCAGGTTTGCGCGCCCGACCGCGTGATCGCCGACTTTTCGGCGCTGCTTTGAAAAGTATTCACCCTCTTTTTTTCAGACCTCCAGGAGACAAACCATGGCATTGGTTTCATTGCGCCAAGTTCTCGACCACGCCGCCGAATTCGGCTACGGCGTGCCCGCATTCAACGTCAACAACCTCGAACAGGTGCAGGCCATCATGGAGGCAGCTCAGGAGACGGACAGCCCGGTCATCCTGCAAGCGTCTGCAGGGGCGCGCAAATATGCAGGTGAGGCTTATTTGCGGCACCTGGTGTTGGCCGCCATCGAAACTCATCCCGACATCCCGGTGGTGCTGCACCAGGACCATGGTGCATCGCCCGCACAGTGTCAGCAGTCCATCCGCTCGGGTTTTTCCAGCGTGATGATGGATGGTTCTTTGCTGGAAGACGCCAAAACCCCGGCCAGCTTTGACTACAACGTGGCCGTGACGCGCCGTGTGTGCGAGATGGCGCACCCGGTGGGTGTGTCGGTGGAGGGCGAGTTGGGCTGTCTCGGTTCGCTGGAAACCGGCGAAGCAGGTGAGGAAGACGGCGTTGGTGCCGAGGGCAAGTTGACCCACGAGATGATGCTGACCGATCCGCTGCAAGCAAGGGACTTTGTCGAAAAGACTGGCGTAGATGCCCTGGCCATAGCCATCGGGACCAGCCACGGGGCCTACAAGTTCACACGCCAGCCCACGGGCGACATTCTGGCCATCGACCGCATTGCTGCCATTCATGCACAAATTCCCAACACCCACCTGGTCATGCATGGCTCTAGCAGCGTGCCCCAGGAGTGGCTGGCCATCATTCGCCAATACGGGGGCGATATCAAGGAAACCTACGGTGTGCCAGTCGAGGAAATCCAGCGTGGCATCAAAAACGGGGTTCGCAAGGTCAATATAGACACCGATATTCGGTTAGCCATGACCGGGGCCATGCGCCAGGTGTTTGCGACACAGCCTTCAGAGTTCGATCCGCGTAAAGCGTTGGTCGCTGCTAAAAGCGCCGCTCGCGGCATCGTCAAGGCGCGGTTCGATGCCTTCGGTTGTTCGGGCATGGCCAGCCGCATCAGACCTGTGAGCCTGGAAAATATGGCTCAGCGTTACCGCTGAAAGAAGCTGTCCGCCTAGGCCTTGAGTTTGGTGGTGGCACCCAATTTCTATTACATTAGCGCCGAGTGATACGCCCGGACTGACTATTTTTTACTTGGAGAGATCATGAAATTAGTACACATGCTGATGGCTGCAGCCGTTTTGGTTTCCGCCCCCGCCTTTGCCAGCAAGGAGCTGGCCCAGAAAAACGCCTGCCTGGCTTGCCATGCGGTCGACAAGAAGCTCGTCGGCCCTGCCTATCAGGACGTGGCAAAAAAATACGCTGGCCAAAAGGACGCTGTGGCCACGTTGGCCAAGAGCATTAAGGCCGGCGGTTCTGGCAAGTGGGGCGCTATCCCCATGCCCGCACAGGCTGCTTTGAGCGATGCTGATGCCACCGCCCTGGCCACCTGGATCCTGGCGGGCGCCAAGTAAGCTGCGCTTCTGCCTGATGTGCCCGGTGTGCCGGGCCACATACCCAGCCCGCTAGACAGCGGGCTTTTTTACGACGGTGTCAGGCGAATTTCTCCAGCAGGCGAGCCGAGCGCTCCACCTCCTGTATGGCCTGCTCGTCGGTGTCCGAGTCGTGCACTGCTTCGATCAACGAGCAGGTCATCATCCGATAAAAGGCCTTGTCCATGGCCTTGCGGGTGGCCGACATCTGAGTGGCGACGTCTTCGCAACTTCTTCCCCCTTCAATCATGTCGATCAGCCCGCGCACTTGTCCCTCGATGCGCTTGAGTCGATTCACCATGTCTTTTTGATGTTCCTGACGGTAGCCCTGAGCAACCTCGGAAGCTTTCAATACAGCTGCAGCAGTGGAGCCTGTTTTTTTGGTCATGGTGTTTAACGGTGAGGGAAGTGGGTTGCAGTGTGCCAGAAGGTGCCCGCGCATGAGACTGTTCGATTCTGCGGGTACTGACCAGGCCGTCAGAATACTGTCAGATACCCCCTACCGGTATAGGGTATCTACCAATGTCCCAAAAATGAGTTTTCCTCGATCATCTGAGCCTGAATTCGCACTTGTCCCACATCAAAAGGGGACGTACTTTTTTGACATCGACTGGAGAAAACATGAGCAAGCTCTCAATCACCGCTCGTTTGCTGGCCCTGGTGGCTGCGGCGTTTCTGACTGGCTGCGGTACCGTCAGCACCTTGGGCAAGCTGGAGGACGGCGCTGGTGCCGAGGCCAACCGCATGTGGGACCGTTGGGTCGACGGTGGTGGTGATATTGCCGTTGCCACCACCTGGGAGCGCAAGGTCAAGGCTGGAGTGACCGGTTCTGATATTGAAGAAATTCTTCGCAGTGTGGCGACCGAGCGCAACATGAAGGAAGTGGGCATCCTGCCGCTGTCCAAAGAACTCGAGGCGCGCACCGGCGTCAAGCAAAAGCTGTTGACGGTGTACTCGTTCTGCACGCCCACCACCGCGCGCCGTATGGTCGATTTCAGCCCCCACATGGCGGCCTACCTGCCTTGCCGTATCAGCGTGGTCGAGAAGGACGACGGACTGTGGCTCTACACCCTGAACATGGACATGATGGTCAAGATGGGTCGCAAGCTGCCCTCTCCTCTGAAGGAAGAGGCCTGGGCTGTGCGCAGCACCATTTTTGAAATGATGGAGCGCGCCTCCAAGGGTGAGTTCTAAGTCGTTGCTGCCCTAATTGCCTAACAACATAAACGGAGACAAACCATGCGATCCACACACTCTGCGAGCGCCACCCGCCTGCTTCCTATCGCCGCAGCACTGCTGTTGGGCGGCACCCTGTCGACGGCGTATGCCACGAACGGTATGTTGATGGAGGGCTATGGCCCCATCGCAACCGGCATGGGCGGTGCTTCGCAGGCCTATGACAACGGAACTGGCGCCATGGCGCAGAACCCTGCCACCTTGGCGCTGATGTCTGACGGGGCACACCTTGATGTGGCTGTGGGTGTTTTGGGGCCAGACGTGAGCAGCAGCATGATGGGCATGACAGCGAAGTCTGGTGGTACCTCTTACGTGATGCCGGCTCTTGGTTACATGCGTCGCAGTGGTGCGTTGACCTTTGGTCTGGGTGTGTTTGCGCAAGGGGGGATGGGGACTGAATATGCCGGTGACTCGTTCATAGCCAATCCCGGCGTTTCGTCTGGCTTGCCTGCTCGTTCAGAGTTGGGGGTGGGCAATGTCATTTTTCCGGTATCACTTCAGGTCGATCCAAAGCTGACTGTTGGTGCTGCTCTTAAATTCATTTGGAGTTCGCTGGATATGGCCATGACAGTGCCATTCAGCATGTTTTCTCCGGCACCTGGGGGGCTCATTACCGGGGGCACGATGAATCCAAGTGCGTTTGGCCCGGCTTCGGCTGCAACGATCAAGTTTTCAGACCAGAATGACTTTACGGGGGCTGCGAAATCCACCGGGTTTGGGTTGACTCTTGGTGGTACCTACAAGGTAGACAATGCCTTGACCTTAGGTGGGTCGTATCAGATGAAGTCTGCTCTCGGTGATATGCAGACCTCTGGTTCCGGGGCGTCCATTTCCCTGGATGGCAACTTAGCTGACACAGGGAAAATTTCTGTTATTGATTTCCAGATGCCTTCAGTTCTTGCTTTTGGTGCAAGCTTGCAGGCCAATCCGGATTTGTTGCTGGCGGCTGATGTGAAGCGCATTGGGTGGGCAAATTCCATGAAGAGCTTCAAGATGCGCTACACGACGGCTATGGATCCTTCCGGTGGCTCTTACATAGACTTTGCACTGCCCCAAAACTGGAAAGACCAAACGGTGCTGAGCTTGGGTGCTGCCTGGAAGGCCAATGAGCAACTTACGCTGCGCGCTGGCCTGAATCTGGCTAACAACCCTGTGCCTGATTCAACGGTCAATCCACTTTTCCCCGCCATTGTTAAAAACCACGTGACTTTTGGTTTTGGCTACAAGGCATCGGCCCAGGGCGCACTGAATGCGTCCATGACGATTGCGCCTAGCGTCAAAGTGACCAGCGGAACTGGCATCGACATCTCGCACAGTCAAACCAATGTGCAGTTGATGTACAGCCATTCGTTCTAAGTGTCGATGAGGGTGAATCCGGTTGCGGGCTTGTGCGCGATCAGCTAGGCTGGAAACATGAAAAAACATCTCATCTTCATGGTTCTGGCCCTGTCCTTGTTGCACGGTGGGGCGCATGCCCAGGTGCCTGCCGAGTTTCGCGATGCGGATCTGGCACTGGGTGCCAAGCTGATTGCCGACAACAAGTGCGTGGCTTGCCATCAGCAAAAGGTGGGTGGGGATGGTTCTGCCATCTACAAGCCGGCTGGGCGTATCAACACGCCCGGTTTTCTGCGCGGCATGGTGGAGCAATGCAACACCGAGCTTAGCCTGGGTTTGTTCCCGGAAGAGGTTTCCTCCATTGCAGCCGTGTTGAACCGGGATCACTACCGATTCAAATAAGTTGATCTGACCTGACCAGGTGTAATCCCCGTGTTAGGAAGATCGGCAATCATTTATATTAGTTGATAACAATATTGCGACTTAAGAAATGAAGCAGTTAGATGGTGATCAGGTGCCTATCCAGGTGTTTGAGCGGGCAGCTGAATTGTTTGCCTTGCTTTCCACTTCGGTGCGCCTGCGCATCGTCAGCAGTTTGTGCCAAGGCGAAAAAAATGTGGGTGAGTTGAGTGCTTTCATCGATGTGGCCCAGCCCAACATCTCGCAGCACTTGTCCATGCTGTATCGCTCCGGCGTACTGGCCAAGCGCAAGAGCGGCACCCAGGTTTTTTATCGCATCGCGGACGAGTGCTGTGTTCTGGTCTGCAAGGCCGTGTGCTCACAGTTACAGGCCAATGCAAACCTCACCTTGGCTCGCACTCATTGATAGATGGATCCATTTGCAGAAGGAGATTTTGTGAAACAAGATGACTTGAGTTCGGGGCGCATCCTCAAGGCGCCCGAAAACTTTTTGAGCCGCGACGGCATACAGACCGTATTTGCCGAGGCCAAGAAGGGGCGGCGTGATTTCATCCGTAACGCTTTTGCAGCGGCGGCTGCCGGTGTTGCAGCGCCGGCGGTGATGGCCCAAGGCAACCCGGTGCCCACTGAAGGCGGAGACCCCAACATCTTGAAGTTACCCGAACATGCCACGGGCCTGGGCCAGGGCGTGGTGACCGATGGTTACGGCAAGCCTTCCAAGTTCGAGGCGAACGTGCAGCGCCGTCAGAGCCCGGGCCTGACGCAGACCACACAGGCTTCGGTTTCATTTGCGCCGTTGCAGTCGTTGTTTGGCATCGTCACGCCCAGTGGTTTGCACTTTGAGCGGCACCACCAGGGCTGGTGGGACATTGATCCCTCCAAGCATCGTTTCATGATCAACGGCATGGTTAAAAAGCCGATGGTGTTGACCATGGACGAGATCATGCGCTTGCCCAGCGTGTCACGCTTTCACTTCATCGAGTGTGGCGCCAATACGGCAGCGGAGTGGGGCAATGTGGCGGTGCCCACGGCCCAATACACCCACGGCATGATTTCATGCAGCGAGTTCACGGGCGTTCCCCTGATCACCTTGCTTGAGTTGGCAGGCGCTGACCTCAAGAACGGCAAGTTTGTGCTGGCCGAAGGTGGCGATGGTTCGTCCATGACCCGCACCATCCCGATGAGCTTGATCACCTCGGGCGAAGTGATCGTGGCCTATGGTCAGAACGGTGAAATGCTGCGCCCCGAAAACGGCTACCCATTGCGTCTGGTGGTTCCTGGTGTGCAGGGTGTGAGCTGGGTCAAGTACCTGCGCCGGGTGGAAGTGGGTGATATGCCCTACGCCGCCAAGGACGAAGCCATCCACTACATCGACCTCATGCCCGATGGGCTGCAGCGTCAGTATTCCAACTTGCAGGAGTGCAAGAGCGTGGTCACCACACCGTCTGGCGGCCAGGTGTTGCTGGACAAGGGCTTCTACAACATCACCGGCCTGGCGTGGTCGGGCAAGGGCAAGATCAAGAAGGTGGATGTGTCGGTAGACGGCGGTCGCAACTGGCGCCAGGCGCGCCTGGAGTCGCCCGTGCTGTCCAAGGCACTGACGCGTTTCAACCTCGACTGGGTGTGGGATGGCAAGCCCGCCATCATCCAGAGCCGGGCCACTGATGACACCGGCTACGTTCAGCCCACCTATAAGCAACTGCGTGCCGTGCGTGGCACGCGCTCGATCTATCACAACAACGCCATCCAGTCCTGGTTGGTGCAAGAAAACGGCGAGGTTAAAAATGTCCAGCTTTCGTAATGCATTGATCGCGACAGCGCTGCTGGCGCTGGGTGGTTTGGCTGGTGCGCAGACCGGCAACACCTACCCGGGCGTGGGTCGTGCAGCAACGGCCAAGGAGGTCGCGGCTTGGGACATCGATGTCCGTCCCGACTTCAAGGGCCTGCCGGCGGGCTCGGGCACTGTGGCCATGGGCCAGGACATCTGGGAAGGCAAGTGCGCGCACTGCCATGGGGTTTTTGGGGACTCCAACGAAGTGTTCAGCCCCCTGATTGGCGGCACAACGGCCAAGGACATGGAAACCGGCCGGGTTGCCAAATTGATGGACCCCACCTCGGGCCGCACCACGATCATGAAAGTGGCCAGCGTCTCCACCATCTGGGACTACATCAACCGCGCCATGCCATGGACGCAGCCCAAATCCCTGACTACCGAAGAGGTGTACTCCGTCACCGCTTTCCTGCTGAACCTGGCGGGTGTGGTGCCGGACAATTACACCCTGTCTGACAAGAACATTGCAGAGGTACAGGCCCGCATGCCCAACCGCAACGGCATGACCACCCGGCACGCCATGTGGCCGGGCAATGAGTTCAAGGGCGTGAAGACCCCCGACACCAAAAATGTGGCCTGCATGAAAGACTGCGCAACCGAGCCCAAGGTGGCTTCCTTCCTGCCCGACTTCGCCCGAAATGCCCACGGCAACCTGGCCGAGCAGAATCGGCCAGTGGGCCCGCAGCGGGGTGCAGATACCACCAAGCCTGAAGGCAAAGCACCTGCTGCTGGTGCGGCGGCAGCGACCAGCACCGTCGTGGCGCAAGCGGCTGAAAAGCCCGCCGCCCCTGCGGCGCCGGCAGCTGCGGCAGCTGGCGGGCCTGACAGCAAGGCAGTGATGGCCCTCTTGCAAAAGAATACCTGCACGGCTTGCCATGCTATGGACAAAAAGATTGTTGGCCCCAGCTTTGCGGACATTGCCAAAAAGCATGCCGGCAAGGCAGACTATCTGGCTGGCAAGATCAAGTCGGGTGGCGCAGGCGTGTGGGGCCCCATGCCCATGCCCGCGCAGGCCTTGCCTGACTCTGAGGCTCGCACCATTGCTGCCTGGCTGGCAGCAGGTGCGGCCAAGTAAACCTCTGGCCCCATCCCTGTTTCACACACTGGCTATCTAGTTCACTATCTCGTTAACCCATAGGAGTAATCGTATGCAAACTCGCCGACAAGCCCTTAAAAAGTCCGCCCTTGTGGCAGGCATGCTGGCCACCACTGGCCTGTTCCCCCAATACGCCTTTGCTTTCAACAAAGAAGCTTTTGAGGCCAAGAGCGTGCAAGATGCACTGAAGGCTCTGGGTGCTGGCGCACCTGTCGAGAGCAAGGACGTCACCGTGGGTGGCCCTGACATTGCCGAAAACGGCGCTGTCGTGCCACTGAGCGCCGGCACCACCCTGCCTGGCGTCAAGCAAATCCTGATCATGGTTGAAAAGAACCCCGCCACCTTGACGGCATTGTTCAACGTGACCGACTCTGTGGAGCCATCGTTCTCCACCCGCGCCAAGATGGGGCAGTCTTCGGACGTTTACGCTGTCGCTGTCATGGCAGACGGCAAGGTTTTCTACGCCAAGAAAGAAGTCAAGGTCACGCTGGGCGGCTGCGGCGGTTAATTGCGGTCGTTCACCTTCAGATTCATACAAATTCATTTCAGATTTAGGAGCTAAACATGGCAGATCCGATGCGCATTCGCGCCCAAGCAGCTGGCGACAAAACCACCGTGCGAGTCTTGATGGCCCACGAAATGGAAGGCGGTCAGCGTAAAGATGCCTCCGGCAAGATTGTTCCCGCCTGGTTCATTCAGGATGTCACCGCCACCTTGAACGGCAAGGTGGTGCTGACCGCCGAGTGGGGCCCAGCCGTTTCCAAAAACCCGTTCCTGCAATTTGTGGTCAAGGGTGCCAAGGCTGGCGACAAGATCGGTGTGACCTGGAAAGACAACAAGGGCGACACCCGTACTGACGAAGCCACGGTGTCCTGAGCGACAGCTTCGCGCTCTGAGGCGGTGCACCTTTTCGGGGGCGCACCGCTTTATCACTGAACCAACACAAAGAGGTGATGATGAGGAAGACAAGCAAATTTGCCTTGCTGGCATTGGCCTGCTCAATGACGGCAGGTGCCTGGGCTCAGAAGTCGGCCGTGCAGTCGATCGAAGAGTACCGGGCCATGCTGCAAGATGGCAATCCGGCCGACCTGTTTGAGGCCAAAGGCGAGAGTCTCTGGAAACAAAAACGGGGTCCCAAAAACGCCTCTTTGGAACAATGTGACCTGGGCAAGGGCCCCGGTGTGGTGAAGGGCGCCTTTGTGGAGCTGCCACGGTACTTCGCCGACACCCAGCGGGTTCAGGACCTGGAGTCCCGCCTGCTGAGCTGCATGGGGACGCTGCAAGGGCTGGACACGGCTCAGATTGCCAAGACCGCCTTCGGCAAGGGCGAGCAGAACAACATGACGGCCCTGGCGACCTGGATTGCCGCCGAATCGAAACAGATGCGTTTCAACCTGCCGCAGGGTCATGCCCAGGAAAAGACTTTTTATGAGGTGGGCAAGCGGCTGTTCTTTCAACGGGGTGGACCGCATGATTTTTCTTGTGCGTCTTGCCACGGTCAGGACGGTACCCGCATCCGCCTGCAGGATTTGCCCAACCTCACCAAGAACCCGGGCGACGGCATCGGGTTTGCCGCCTGGCCGGCCTACCGTGTATCCAACGGTCAAATGTGGGGCATGCAGCAGCGCCTGAACGACTGCTATCGCCAGCAGCGCTTTCCCTACCCGGGCTTTGGCAGTGATGCCACGATTGCTCTGGGTGTGTATCTGGGCGTCAACAGCAAGGGCTCGGCCTCTGTGGCGCCGGCCATCAAGCGTTAATCGACGGAGCAGCGCCATGAAAAAATCAAACCTGATCACCCTGGCCGCAGTGGGCACCGCTGTGTTGGCCGGTTGTGCCAACCTGCCCAGCCCTGCTGAACTCGACCAATTGACCGCCAGCATCGTGAAAGCGTCTTTCCGCGACGAGGGCATCGTCAAGGCCGCGGTGCTGGACACCGACGAAACCAATCGCGCTTGCAGCGCCGCTGATGTAGCGGGCAAGCCGCTGGATGAAGTCACCGCTCGCGCACTTGAAGCCGCCAACCTGAAGGCCGTGAAGTGGCCCGCAGACGGCAAGTTTTTGGGCGACTGGAAAGAGGGTGAAAAGATCGCCCAGAGCGGCCGTGGCCTGACCTGGACCGACGATGCCAAAACCGCCAACGGCGGCAATTGCTACAACTGTCACCAGATCAGCAAGGAAGAAATTTCCTTTGGCACTATCGGCCCCAGTCTGTACAACTACGCCAAGCTGCGTGGCGTGACTGACCCCAACAGCCCGGCGTCCAAGGCGATTGTGGAGTACACCTGGGGCAAGATCTGGAACTCCAAGGCTTACAACGCCTGTTCCAACATGCCGCGTGCGGGGCATGCCGGAATCTTGAATCAGACGCAGGTTGCCCATCTCGTCGCCTTGCTACTTGACCCCAAGTCGCCCGTCAACAAATAGGCCGGCAAATTGCACTCATCCCGGATCGCCATCCGGGTTTTTTTAAGCTCAATACTTAAGTGGTGACTAATTTATGAATTTAACGAAACGCGAATTTTTCCAGGTGTTGGGCGCCGGCACCATGGCGGGTATGGGGCTGGGTGCTTACGCCGATGCGGACGCTGCCACTGCGGCCAAGGGCTTGTATGACATTCCCAAATTCGGCAATGTGTCGTTTTTGCACATGACCGACTGCCACGCGCAGCTCAAGCCTATTTATTTCCGCGAGCCCAGCATCAACATCGGCCTGGGCAGCATGAAGAGCAACTTGCCCCACCTGGTAGGCGAGCATTTGTTGCGTGTTGCCAAAATCAGGCCGGGCACCGCAGAGGCCCATGCGCTGACCTGCCTGGATTACGAAAAAGCAGCCAAGCGCTATGGCAAGGTGGGTGGCTTTGCCCACCTGGCCACGCTGGTCAAACGCATGAAGGCCAGTCGCCCCGGCTCGCTGTTGCTGGATGGTGGTGACACCTGGCAGGGCTCGGGCACGGCGCTATGGACCAACGGGCAAGACATGGTTGACGCCTGCAAACTGCTGGGCGTGGATGTGATGACCGGCCACTGGGAGTTCACCCTCGGCATGGAGCGGGTCAAGGAAATCATCGAAAAAGACTTTGCCGGCAAGGTCGATTTTGTGGCCCAGAACGTCAAGACCAATGACTTTGGGGATCCGGTCTTCAAGCCATACGTCATTCGCGAAATCAATGGTGTGCCTTGCGCCATCATCGGCCAGGCTTTCCCCTACACCCCGATTGCAAACCCCCGTTACATGGTGGCGGACTGGGCCTTTGGCATCCAGGACGACAACATGCAGAAGATGGTGGACGAAGCCCGGGGCAAAGGCGCGCAGGTGGTGGTGGTGATCAGCCACAACGGCATGGATGTGGACCTGAAGATGGCCAGCCGGGTGCGCGGCATCGACGCCATCATGGGCGGACACACCCACGATGGCATGCCAGTGGCATCGGTGGTCAGCAATGCGGGCGGTCAAACGCTGGTGACCAATGCAGGTTCCAACGCCAAGTTCCTGGGTGTGCTGGACTTCGAGGTGAAAGACAAGAAAGTCACCGATTTCCGCTACAAGCTGTTGCCGGTGTTTGCCAACATGCTGCCCGCCGACCCCGAGATGGAAGCGCTCATCACCAAGATACGCGCACCCTACGAATCCAAACTGGCTGAGAAGCTGGGTGTGTCCGAGGGCTTGCTGTACCGCCGCGGCAACTTCAATGGCACGGGTGACCAGTTGCTGGTAGATGCCCTGATGGAAGTGCAGGGCGCCGAAATTGCGTTTTCCCCCGGCTTCCGCTGGGGCACTACGCTGCTGCCTGGCCAGGCCATCACCCGCGAGTGGTTGCTGGACATGACCGCCACCACCTACTCGTATGCCACCTTGACCGAGATGAGCGGTGAAACCATCAAAACCGTGCTCGAAGATGTGTGCGACAACCTGTTCAACCCCGACCCCTACTACCAGCAAGGCGGCGACATGGTGCGTGTGGGTGGCCTGCAGTACAGCTGCGATCCCACCGCAGGCATGGGCAAACGTATTGATGACATGCGCCTGAATGGCAAGCCCATCGAAGCCAGTAAAAAATACAAGGTGGCTGGTTGGGCTCCGGTTGCCGAAGAAGCCCGCAGTCAGGGCAACAAACAGGTCTGGGAAGTGGTCGAGACCTGGATGAAGTCCAAGGGCGGCAAGATAGCTACCCGCCAACTCAACACACCCACGCTGAAAGGTGTGGTGCCCAATCCCGGTTATCTGGGTTGATTGAAGGAGGCCCTGCCATGTCTGCCAAGTCCCAACCGCTCCCGCGTCGCCAATTCCTCGGGGTGTCGGCCCTGGGCCTAGGGGTGGCTGCAAGTAGTTTGTGGCCAGAGGTTCAGCTGTTTGCCCAGCAAGCGCATGACTTCGTTGTGGGGCCGCCGGTGGCAGACATTGCCCCCCGGCAAATCTCCAAGCACGTCTGGATCGTCTTTGCGCCCGATGGTTTTCCAACGCCTGAGAACCGGGGCATGATGTCCAACGTGACCTTTGTGGTCACCTCGGCCGGGGTGGTGGTGTTGGACTCCGGCAGCTCGCTGCAAATCGGGCAAATGGCGATCCGCATGATCCGAAAGGTCACGCCCTTGCCGGTGGTTGCCATTTTCAATACACATTTTCACGGTGACCACTGGTTGGGGAACCACGCGTTTGTCGACGCTTTTGGGTCGACATTGCCCATCTATGCCCTGCCGGGAACTCAGGCCATGATCCAGGGCCACGAGGGCAAGCTGTGGGCCACCCTGATGGAGAAATGGACCAACCAGTCTACCGCTGGCACGCAAGTAGTGCCACCCAATCAGACAGTTACCCACGGGCAGAGCTTCAAATTTGGTGATGTGAACCTGAAGATGCACTTTTATGGGCGTGCCCACACCGATGCCGACTTGTCGATACAGGTGGTGGAAGATCAGGTCACAGCCATCGGCGACATTGCCATGGCCAACCGCATCGCCAACATCGACGACGGCTCCTATCCAGGTACGTTCAAGTATTACGACGCCCTGAGCCAAGCCGCCGGCGAGCAGCTATGGACACCCGGACACGGGCAGCCGGGGCGCGATATTCTGCAGACCTACGGCACCTTCTTAAAAGGCATCTGGGAGCCCTGCCTGCAAGCCGTGAAAGACGGAAAGTCGGAGTCGGAGGCTAAAGCCATGGTGCTCAAAGACCCCCGTGTGGCTGCGCGCGCCGCCGCCATGCAAGGCTTTGACAGCAATATCGGCAAGTACACCAGCCTCGCATATCTGGAGGCTGAGAAAGAGGCATTTTGACGATCCGGTTCGCCTGCTTGCCATCTCGCTCCTAGCTCTCTGGCGCTTTGTTGCCAGATAGCCGCGCTGACACCAGAGTCGGTGTGGCTGGTTTCACCTTAAGGGAGGCTTAAGTGCCGTGCGCTAACATGTTCCTTAATTGCGTTCATGATGAGCGTTCATATTTCCTAATTTTTGTAGGGCCATGGCTGTGGATCTGGACAACCCGCCAACGCAAATCTTCGACCTTCGTGAGTCAGAGTTTCCTGACTCGGTGCTTGTATCTCATGGGTCAATCCCACGGGCTGAAGGTCGTGCTCGCCCAAAATTTGAAGATCAGCCCTCCAGCTCTCTCTTCGTTGACTTGCTGGTCTATCTGTCGATAGTTGGTGCAAGCATTGCCATCTGGCGGATCAATGAGTTGCATTTGTTTGAGGCGGGTGACGATATTGGGTACTGGCTGGGGGTGGCGGGTGGCGTCATGATGCTGGTCCTGTTTAGCTACCCCATACGCAAGCACCTGGGTTTTGCGCGCAATTGGGGGCGGGTGAAACTTTGGTTGTGGTTGCACATGCTTTTGGGGGTGGGCGGGCCTTTGCTGATTGTTCTGCACTCCACCTTCCGGGTGGGGTCTATGAATGCAGCGGTTGCTCTTTACAGCATGTTGGCCGTTGCTATCAGCGGGGTGGTGGGGCGGTATATGTATGCTCGTGTGAATCGCGGCCTGTACGGTGAGAAAGTGGATTTACGTACGCTGATGATGAAGGCCGGCTTTCATCAGGAGGACGCGCGTTCACGTTTGGCGTTTTCTCCAAAGGTGGAGCAACGCCTGTTGCGCTTTCATGAGCGCCAATTGCTTGCAGAGCAGAACTGGTTAACGTATTTCCGTTTGGTGTTTTGGTTGCCTTTTCAGCAGGCGTGGGTTTATTTGCAGTCAGCCTCCGATCTGCGGCGGGCTATGCGTACGCTGGCGGTTCATCATCAATGGTCGTCAATGGAATTGATGAGGCGCAAGGGGCACGCAAAAAAGCTGGTTTGGATTTACCTGACCGCCGTTGCTCGCGTGGCCCAATTCACCGCGTACGAAAAACTGTTTTCCCTGTGGCATGTCGTCCACATCCCTTTTGTGTACCTGATGGTGCTGAGTGCTGTCGTACATGTCATTGCCGTGCATGTTTACTAAAGATCTGGGTGGCATTTGACTCACGCAAACGTCCTTACGCGCGATTGCTTCAAATGGCTGGTGCCTGTGGTGCTGGCCGTTTTGGGCTGGATGTGTGCGTCGGTGGTGTACGCGCAGAGCATTGAGTCGATTCTTGCCCCGGGCCCACTGATTGAGGGGCATATCAAACTCGAAGGCGAGTGCAAAAACTGTCATGTGAAATTAGACCGTAAGGCTCAATCCAAACTTTGTACTGATTGCCATAAAGACGTTGGGGCCGACGTAAGGGCAAAAGCGGGATTTCACGGGCGACTAGAGCCGCAAGCTTGTAATGTGTGCCATACCGACCACAAGGGCCGGCAAGCCCAGATCGTGAAGCTGGATGAGCGCGCGTTCGATCACACGCAGACGGACTACAGATTGTTGGGCAAGCACCAGGATGTCGCGTGCAAGAAATGCCATCAGCCTGACAAAAAATACCGGGACGCGCCAACAGACTGCGTGAGCTGCCACCGCAAGGACGACACCCACAAGGGAACGCTCGGGACCAAGTGCGCTGACTGTCACGTAGAAAAAAGCTGGAAAGAGGCGCGCTTTGACCATGATCTGGCTCGGTTTGCCTTGAAGGGCAAACACGTGGATGTGAAATGCGCGGATTGCCACACGTCAAAGGATTACCGGGATGCCCCGCTGGACTGCATAGGCTGCCATAAAAAAGACGATGACAAAAAGGGGCACAAAGGTCAGTTTGGCGACAAGTGCGAGAGCTGTCATACGGCCAACGACTGGAAGAAAAACACATTCAATCACGACACGGACACAAAATACCGGCTGCTTGCCAAGCACCGCAATGTCGAATGTGTGGAGTGTCACAAAGGGCATCTCTACAAGGTCAAACTTCAGCAGACCTGCTTTTCTTGCCATGAAAAAGACGATAAGCACAAAGGATCTTTGGGCAAGGACTGCGCGAGCTGCCACGTTGAGCGCGGTTGGAAAGAATCGGTCAAGTTCGACCACCAGACCAGCAACTTCCCCTTGTTTGGTAAGCATGACAAGGCCCAGTGCAAAGACTGCCACAAGAGTCCTGTGTTCAAGGACGCTCCCAAGGAGTGCATTGCTTGCCATGAAAATGACGACAAGCATAAGAAAAACCTGGGTTCGCAGTGTGCCGATTGCCACAACGAGGTCGACTGGAAATCAACTGAAGGCCGATTCAAGCACGACAAAACCCGGTTTAAATTGAGAAATGCACACGCCGCTGCTGCAGTAAAGTGCGTCGATTGCCACAAGGATTTGCAGAGCTACAGAAACACCCCCATGGACTGCGATAGCTGCCATAAAAAAGACGATAAGCACGAGCGCCAATTGGGGGTGAAGTGTGAGCAGTGCCACTCAGACAAGACCTGGAAGGAGGCGCGGTTTGATCACGATCGTTCTAGATTCCCGCTGCTGGGTCGCCATATCGTTGTCGCCTGCAAGGACTGCCATGCCACGCCCAGGTACAAAGATGCCGAACGCACCTGTGTAGGGTGCCATCTCAAGGAAGATACGCACAAGGAAAAGTTTGGACAGCAGTGTGAGTCCTGTCACAACGCCCGTGCCTGGCGCCTTTGGAGTTTTGATCACGGGACCAAAACCAAATTCGCGCTAGATGGGGCCCACGCCAAAGTTGCCTGTGAAACATGTCATAGTCAACCAGCACCCAAAGGCAAGACCGCGGCACCGCTTGCAATGACATGTGTCTCCTGTCATGCGAAGGCCGATGTTCACGAAGGTGCTTTGGGTACTCGTTGTGCCCAGTGCCACGGTGTAGAAAATTGGAAGAAGCTGAAGATTCAGTTTGATAGAGGTGCGGGCAAGTTCGGGGCCCTGGATTCGAGGCGTGACCGAACGATCAGACTTCGCGGAGGTGCATCATGGGTCTCCTGAATCACTCGGGTATTGCCATTCGCTCCTTGTGGAAGTGGCTCACTCTGATCACCCTGGCTTTGGCCATGGGGGCGGCTACCGCGCAAATCACCGGCCGTGACTTTGATCACTTTCGAACAGGGTTCGCTCTGGATGGTGTTCACGCCAGCACGGCCTGTGAGGCTTGTCATGTGAGTGGTGTGTTTCTTGGTACTCCGCGCACTTGTTCGACCTGTCACGTGACCGGTGCGGTGCAAGCGGCAACGAACATCGTGAAGCCGTCGAATCACTTCCAGACGCCACTGGCTTGCAATGCTTGCCACAACACGTCAACGTTTTCGGGGGTCAAGTTTGACCACATTGGCGTCATGCCAACAGACTGTGCCAACTGCCATAACAACGTCATCCAGACGGGCAAGGCCATCAATCACATCGTCACCCAGGTGACGTGCAGTACGTGCCACACCACCCGCGCGTGGCTGCCGGCAACTGGCATGGACCACAGTGGATTCACCGATGCCACCAATTGCGCCAGTTGTCACAACGGCAGATCTGCGGTCGGAAAGATTGCGACCCACATCCCCACAACCGGCAATTGCGCGGGATGCCACCAAACAAGTGCTTGGATGCCAACCAAGTGGAACCACACTCAAACACCAGTCACAAACAAGTGCTCTGTTTGTCATACAGGCGGGTATTCCCATGCGCGAGGCGAGCCAGCGACGCACATACCCTACAAAAGGCTGACAGGTGTGGCTGTACAGAACTGCGACACGTGTCACAAAGCCGGATTTGCCGAAACCGCTTGGGTCCCAAGCCTGTTTCACACCAACGTGAAGGTCACGAATCAATGCGCCACGTGTCACTTAGGTACAGGTTTTGGAGTTACTGGAAAACCCAACAATGCCATACACCAGAGCGTAAACGGCAGTTGCGAGTCTTGCCACACATCCACTGCGGTCTGGTTGGGGGTGAAACCTAACCACACACTGTTTAATGTGAATACCAACTGTGTTACCTGCCACGATGGATCGGTTGCACCGGGCAAGAATGCGGCTCACATACCAACGGTGGAGAATTGCATCAGCTGCCACAGTGCGACGGCATCAGGCTGGAAGCCCAGCACCTGGAACCACACCCAGCTGACGGTAGCCAACCAGTGCTCTACGTGTCACACGGGCAGCTACCCACCGGCCGACGGCAAGACCACCA
>JBEEJZ010000136.1:0-2836 GCA_041168905.1 Pseudomonadota bacterium
GTTCGAATGGCACTCCCAGCGCATCGTTTTCGGTGCTACCTGACTCTGGCTGAACGGCATGCTCAGAGTGCTCAGGCCGGGGAATGTCTACGAACGTGTACGGTTCGAAGCCGCACCACCAACGGCCCTCTATCTGTTCCAGCTTCAAGAAGACGCCTTCATTGAATGGAAAGTTGAGCTTCGGGACATTGCCCGTGAGGGCGCTCTCATACGCCATGCGCAGCGGGGTGAGATCCTGTGAACGCTTCAGAGCGAATTCCGGGTCCTCGCCTTCCCGAGGGCTGGCGACGATGAGTGAGTGCCCAGAACGCTTGAACCGAGGAATGAGGGGGCGATACCGAGACAGGGCTTTAACCAACGCGTCGTACAGAAGGCCCAACGCCCAGCTGTCCCTGGCCGCATCCAAGTCCACCGTTCCTGCGATCTGAGCTCCGAGGGGCGCCAGCGCTGCCAAGACTTCTTCGTCTTTCCCGAACACTGCTAGTTCACGGCCATTTGCGGCGACGACTGCCCTGCTGTGCTGTTCTTTTAATAGTGCTCTGACCGTGGGAGAGGTCGTAGCCTGCGCCAGGGTCATCCTCCGTGCAACGCGCGGCAACGATTCGATGAGGAGTGCGGAGTACCGCAGCACCGGAAACGGTCGGGCGTCGCTGTTCGGCAAATTGACGGGCACCAGACGGGGGGCAGCCCTGCCTTGCATCACATGCTCCATCAGCACCTGCGGCAGGTCGACATGCTTGATAACATCACCGGCCAATTCGTCGAACGTCTTGCACTCGACCACCGCGACGTCGACGCCAGCAAGATGAGCGTGTTCCAGGAACTCAGTGACCGCAGGTAGGAGACGGGAGGCAGACGATGTCACCCAATACAAGCCATTCGGAAACGGTGCAGGTTCCCGCAAGACTGCGGTCAACGCCTCCATGACCGAAGCGTCCCGCCCGCTGTAGCCGACGAACACCATCCCGAAGCGTTTGCTGGCCTCGACGAGCACATGCCGCATGCGCTCGTCTTGCCGCTCGAGTTCAGACCCCGTGTTCTTGATGGCGATGGATTGGTAATCGCCGTGGAGCTTGGCTACCAGGGGCCAGTCCGACTCGTTGAGGCAGCGCATCGCGCGCTCTCCCGAGTCGATGGCCGCGACCGTTGGCCTCGCCTGATCCGCCGTGGGCAGCAATGCGTTGGCACTGACTGCGGATTCCTCCACCAGGGGGTCAAAGTTGGTGGTGAATACGCAGTCCACCTTGCGGGCGGCAATCAGGCTTCCGAGAACCTTGTGTCCAAAGCAAGGCGTGCCTTTAGAGATGGCGTCGTCAATGTACTGCCTGCGATGCCGGGGCTGAGGGTAGACCGCTTCGAACGCCGCAGCGTACTCGGTCGGGTCTCCATCTGGCGGGAGAAGCGAGGTTTGCCTGAAGAAGGCGTCGATCCGGTCAATCCAGACTTGGTCGCCGGTGTCGATCTCGCGCTTGGAGAGATTGTTCTCGCGGCAGAAGATTTGGGCCTTGAAGTCCCGAATCATCGCGTAGCCAGTAGGAATTCCTGACGCGGCGGAAGCGCCGGCCCCGAGGAACCAGGCCACCAAGTTGGGCCTCAAGGCGAAGGCCGTTGAGAACTGTGCTGCAGAAATGGTCGGGATCGAAATGGACACAAATCTCCCTTGCTCTTCTCCTTACCAGCTTTCCGGTTCTCCCAAGACTTCAGACCTACCGTATAGCAGCCGGAGCACCTATCAAAACGGATGACCCCAAGGCTCTCCACACCCCTTGGGCCGAGAGCCTTAGAGAAGAAATTTCAACAACTGCGTCAGCAATCTCTCACTAACCTGGCACGGATCTCACTATCTGTGTCACCCGACAATTCGCAACTGTTGAGAAAATTCGCAGATTCATTGAGAACCTACAGCATCAAGCATCGATGTTCGTCGCCCTCAACGCATTGCTCTCGATGAAGTCCCGACGCGGCTCCACCTCGTCGCCCATCAGCATGGTGAACACGCGGTCCGCCTCGATGGCGTCCTCGATCTGCACGCGCAGCAGGCGGCGCACTTCGGGGTCCATCGTGGTCTCCCACAGCTGCTCGGGGTTCATCTCGCCCAGGCCCTTGTAGCGCTGGCGGCCCACCGAGTTCTCGGCCTGCTGGATCAGCCAGGCCATGGCGGCGCGGAAGTCCACCACCTTCACTTCCTTGGCCTTCTCGCCTTCGCCACGGCGGGCGATGGCTTCGTCGGTCAGCAAGCCCTTGAAGGTCACGCCAGCTTGGGTGAGCACTTCGTAATCGGCGCCGTGCACGAAGTCGGGCGTGATGACGCTGTACTTGGTGTTGCCGTGGAAGATGCGGCTGATGCGCAGGATGTGCTTGTCGCTGCGGGCGTCAAACTCGGCCGTCACCTCGGCGTTGTGCAGCGCGGCCTTGAGCGCGGCGGCACTGGCCTCAGCGGCTTGCAGCGTGTCCAAATCCAGCGTCAGGCCATTGGCGATGGCGCGCAGGGCCTCGATGTCCATCCAGTTGCCCAGGCGCTCCACCACGGCGTTGGCCTTCACGTAGGCCACGGCCAGGGCTTGCAGGGCCTCGCCTGTGATGGCGGGCTTGCCGGCACCCGGCTCCACCGTGGCGCCGTCCAGGGCCACCTTCATCAGGTAGTCGTCCAGCGCGTGGGCGTCCTTCAGGTACTGCTCTTGTTTGCCGTGCTTGACCTTGTAGAGCGGCGGCTGGGCGATGTAGATGTGGCCGCGCTCGACCAGCTCCGGCATCTGGCGGAAGAAGAAGGTCAGCAGCAGGGTGCGGATGTGGGCGCCGTCCACGTCGGCGTCGGTCATGATGATGATGCGGTGGT
>JBEEJZ010000137.1:0-3046 GCA_041168905.1 Pseudomonadota bacterium
GTGGTGGATGCCACATTGATTGCTGCGCCCAGTTCCACCAAGAACGGCAAAGGTGAGCGAGACCCCGAGATGCACCAGACCAAAAAGGGCAATCAGTGGCACTTTGGGATGAAGGCGCACATAGGCGTGGATGCAGACTCTGGACTGGTGCACACGGTCACGACCACCTCTGCCAATGCCCACGATGTCACGCAGGCGGCAGCACTGCTGCATGGACAGGAGGAAGTGGTCTTTGCCGACTCGGGCTATAGGGGCGTTCACAAGCGTGAAGAGGTGCAGGTCCAGCACCCTGGTGTGGATTTGCAAATTGCCATGATGCCGGGTAAGCGTAAAGCGCTAAACAATCAATTTTTTCTTTGAATCTGCGAGATCGAAATAATGAAATTTACCCAATACTTCAGATTATGTTTTTTTGCAATATTAATTATGTCGCAGCATAATATTGCCTCCTCTTGGTCGTTGTTCTCGCCAAAAAATTATGATGAATGCATTTTGGAGAATATGAAAAATGTTAAAACTGATCAAGCTGCAAGTGCAGTAGCTTATGCATGCGATTCTAAATTTCCCACTGAATCAAAAAATAAGAAGCTCAAGATGGTTCGGTGCAATGGAAGGGATATTGATCCAAATGAATATGCGGAAGTTAATTTTCCTGTGCCTAATGATTTTGGCAGTATTAAAATAATAAAATTAGCCTGGGAGCCGTTGAGAAATTATTCAAACGAAAATGTTTTTCGTGTATATGTTCAGCATTCATATCCTTTCTCAATTCAAGAATTTAATTTGCAAGGATTCACATCTAAGAACTTAGATGATGCCTCATATAGATGCACTGGTGCGATAGTGCCAAATGCTGTTGGAGCTGCAATTTGTCAAAATGTGCAAAATTCATCAAAGACATTTTCTATTAAAACTGTAACAACTCCACAAATGAATTTATATGAACTTCACAAATTATTAAAAAAATGCGGCTGAACGATATTACAGATCTGTCAGCCCACAAAGTTTATAGAGTTATATACTGTCGCGATGTATTTGACGAGCCATAGTATTCGTCATCAAATTCAACAACAGTATTTTACTGCGCAAAGAAATTAAATGTTTCTGCAATTAGCATTAATATAATAATCTTGAGTTTGCGAGGTATCGTCTTAATAGTTATGGCGATTTGAAAACACATTGCGGTAAATTTCATGACTTTTGCTTTATTGTAGGATCTGTTAATTTTCCCGTGAGCTACAAGCCCACTTTCGATGTTGCCCCCCAATAAGTCTTCACGCATACCGCCTTTGAACATCTGCAGTGGGTCGAAAGCCGCCATCACCCAAACCACTTGAACAGCATTCATCCGACCCTGAATTTTCATCGCTTGTGTTCATGTGTTGGGCTGGCAAGAATCCCTGCCATCGTTTAAGAACACAGGAGACATGCGCCCACGCTGATGGCGGCCGGCGTCCACGACATGAGCGCACACCCCCAACAAGCCCTGGCCCACGCCATCCGTTTTCTCTCCATCGACGCCATTGTCAAAGCCCAGGAAGGGCACCAGGGCGTGCCCCTGGGCATGGCCGACATTGCAACGGCGCTGTACACGCGCCACCTCAAGTTCAACCCGCAAGATGCGGGCTGGTTTGACCGCGACCGGGTGGTGTTGTCCAACGGGCATGGCTCCATGTTGCTGTATGCGTTGCTGCACCTGACCGGTTATCCGGATTTCCCTATCGAAGAAATCCAGCGTTTTCGTGAGCTGGGCTCGGTCTGCGAAGGGCACCCGGAGCGACCCCATGGCGCAGCACCAGGCTCTGCAAATGGCATCGAGGTCACGACCGGCCCACTGGGCCAGGGCATTGCCAACGCCTTTGGCATGGCTGTGGCCGAGGCCTATCTGAACGCCCGCTTTGGCGACGATCTGGTCAACCACTACACCTACGCATTTGTAGGCGACGGCTGTCTGCAAGAAGGTGTGGGGCAGGAAATGATTTCGCTCGCAGGCCACCTTAACTTGGGCAAGCTGGTGCTGCTGTGGGACGACAACCTGATCACCGACGACGGCAGCACCGCACTGTCGATCAGCGAAAACGTGGCCGAGCGCTTTCGTGTGGCGGGCTGGCATGTGGTCGAGGTCGATGGGCACAACATCGAGTCGGTGTCAGAAGCACTTGTGGCTGCCCGGGCCGACCCGCGCCCGTCCATGCTGGCGTGTCGTACGGTCATCGCCAAAGGCATCGCCCGCCTGCAAGGCCAGCGCGGCGGCCACAGTGGTCGGCTTCATCCCGAAGACGCCCAGGCCGCGCGTGAATTGCTGGGCTGGATACACGGGCCTTTTGAAGTGCCGTCCGATGTGCTGCACGCCTGGCGCGTCGCAGGCCAGCGCAGCCAACGCGAGCACAGTGCCTGGCAATCGCGTGTGGCCGCCCTGCCCACTGCCGAGCGCGCCGAGTTCGAGCGCGTGATGACCGGCGAGCTTCCCGCCGACTGGCAGCAAGTCTTGTTGGACTACAAACAAAACGCGCTGCAATCACCACCTGCCCCCAGTGGCATCTTCATCTCGGCCGAAATCAATGATCTGCTGACGCCGGTTTTGCCCGAGCGCATGGTGGGCTGCGCGGACCTCGAAGCCCCTACCAGCCACAAGCGCGGCCTTAGCGCCTTTACCGCCGACGACCGTGGGGGTTCTTATGTGCATTGCGGCGTGCGTGAGCATGTGATGGGATCCATGGCTAACGGCATGGCCGCGCACGGCGGCATCATCCCGCTGTCGGTCACCTACCTCGCGTTTGCCGACTATCAGCGCCCGGCCATGCGCATGGCGGCCCTGATGGGTCTGCCTGTCAAGTTTGTGTTCAGCCACGACTCGATCGGCATCGGCAAAAACGGGCCCACCCACCAACCGGTGGAGATACTGGCGTCGCTGCGGGCCATGCCCCGCATGTGGGTGATGCGCCCCGCAGACGCGGTGGAGGCCGCGGAATGTTGGGAAGCGGCACTCGCGCGCACCGATGGGCCCGTGAGCCTGGTGTTCGCCCGCCAGTCCCTGCCGCTGGTG
>JBEEJZ010000138.1:0-4830 GCA_041168905.1 Pseudomonadota bacterium
TCGTTGCCCACGGCCTGTTGCACGGCCGACATGACGGCCTCGGTGGTGCGGAAGTAGTTGTAGAAGGTGCCGCGCGACACACCCGCCTGGGCGATCACGTCCTCGATGACCGTGGCTTCAACACCTTGGGTCGCAAAGACCTCCATGGCGGCTTCGATCAAGCGTGCGCGCATGCGCTCGCGCTTGTCGGCGGCGACGCGGCTGCGGAAATCCGGAGTGCTCATGGCCTGAGGTTACCCGATTCAACCTCGGGAAAACGACAAATGCGTCATAATGACAAAACCGTCAATATGATAGTGAGCGGTGTCAGAGGCCGCCTGCAACCCATCGCCACCACCCATGAGTCACATCCCGGTTCTGAGGGCGCCGCCCGAGCACCCTGAAAGCGCGCTGCCCCCGCATGTGCACAAATTGCCGCGGCCGGCCGCCATGCAAAAGGCCACGCAACTGGCCTTCTTGCGCTTCGAGAAGGCTGACCTGGATGCGGCGCAGCGCTTCTGGACCGACTTCGGGCTGATCACGGTGTCGCGCACGGCCAGCCAACTCGTGATGCGCGGGGCCGGCTCAGCGCCAGCCACGCTGGTGGCCACAGCGGCGCGCCGCTCACGCTATGTGGGCGCCGCCTTCGTGGTGCCAGCGGACACGGACTTCGAGCGTATGTTGCACACCGGCGGGGCGCGACGCTTGCCCGAGGATGCGGTGCCGGGTGGCGCACGTGGCGTGGCCCTGAACGATCCAGACGGCAACGAGGTCTGGTTGATCTCGGATTGGGGCCGGGTGGAAGCGATGCCGCTGCGCGAGCCCACGCACCGCCAGGTCAATGGCCTGCAAGCCATGCCGCGGGTGGACGCGCCCTTGCGCACCCCCATTGAAGCGGCGACGGTGGGCCGCCTGGGGCATGTGGTGTTGCAGACCACCGACTTTCACACCATGGCCGACTGGTACATGCGCCACCTGGGCCTGATCCCCTCAGATGTGCAGTACCTGGAGGACGGTTCACCCCTCTTGGCCTTCTTTCGCCTGGACCTGGGGATGGTGCCAGCCGATCACCACACCCTGGTGATCGCCGGTGGGCTGACGCCCTGCTACGAGCACAGCGCCTGGGAGGTGAACGACCTCGATGCCCTGGGCCAGGGGCAGCAGGTGTTGCGGGCCAACGGGCACGACCACATGTGGGGCATCGGCCGGCATTTGCTGGGCAGCCAGCTGTTCGACTATTGGCGTGATGCCGATGGCTTGGCGTTTGAACACTACACGGACGGCGACATGTTCACCGCTCAGCGTGAGCCCCATTACGTGCCGTTCACCCCCGGCGCGCTGTGGGCGTGGGGCGCCGATGTGCCGGCCAGCATGTTCCCGGCCAAGACGCCCGCGATGCTCTGGCAGGCCATCCAGCTGCTGCGATCGGGGCGCACGACGTTACGGCGTCTGTTGATGTTGGGCCGCACGGTCGAGGCCCGGGCACGCCCCTGGCTGTGAGCCCTGCGCCCGCTGCGTCATCCCCCGTCCCCGTCATCCATCACTGACTCTGCCTTGAGGTCCACATGGCCATTGCACTTGTTCGCTACACCTCGCTCCACGCGCCGGGCTCGCCACACTGGGGCGTGCTGTTCGATCGGCACATTGCCCCCTTGCCCGAGCACCCCCTCACCACGGGTGACCTGATCCGGCACGGCCTGCCCCTGGCGCGTGGTCTGACCCGTGCGCAGGCCACGGTGCCGCTGGATGGGGTGAGGCTGTTGTCGCCCATCACCGAGAACCAGCAGTTCCTGTGTCAGGGCGTCAACTACGGCAGCCATGTGCGCGAGTCTGGTCTCGACCCAGCGGACATGCCGTTCAACACCTTCTTCACCAAGGCCTCGTCGTCGCTGAGCGGGCCGTTTGACCCGGTGATCCGCCCACCCCATGTGCGGCTGCTGGACTATGAGGTCGAGTTGGGCCTGGTGATGGGACGCGACCTGGATCGTGGCGTGACCGTCAGGCCCGATGCGCTGCACGAGGTGCTGGCGGGCATCATCATCGTCAACGACGTCTCGGCCCGCGATGTGCAGCTGCCGCAGGGGCAGTTCTACAAAGGCAAGAGCTACCGCACTTTCGGCCCCACCGGCCCGGTGCTGCTGTGGCTGGAGCCCGCCGAGTGGCAGCGCTGGCCAGAGCTGCACATGCAGCTGAGTGTCAATGGCCAGTTGCGGCAGGACACCTACTGCCGAGACATGATCCACCCCCCACATGCCACGGTCAGCGAGTTCTCGGCGCTGCAAAACCTCTCGGCGGGTGACCTGATCGCCACCGGCACACCGGCCGGTTGCGCGGCCAGGGCCCCGGGCAGGCTGCCCATGTGGGTGGCACGGCACTTCTTGTCGGAGCCGCTCAAGTGGAAGCTGTTCATCCAGGGCGGGTTGCGCAACCCGCGTTACCTCCAACCGAAAGACCTGATGACCCTCAGCATTCGCACCGACGACGGGGCCTTGGACTTGGGTCAGCAACGCACCGAGGTCAAGCAGGGATGATCACCGCACAAGCATGGCAATGCCTGGCGCCCGGCCAGCCGCCACAGTTTGCCCTGCGCTCGCGCGAGCTGGGCGCCCCGGGGCCGATGCAGGTGCTCGTGCAACTGGAGGCCAGCGCCGTTAACCCCATCGATGCCAAACGGGCCACGGGCTATGGGCGACGCTTGCTGGCGCTCAAGGGCGCCGCGCGCTTTCCGTTGGTCTTGGGCAATGACCTGGTCGGGCGCGTGCTGGCGGTCGGGCCAGGGGCCTCGTTCAAGCCGGGTGACCGCGTCTGGGGCTTGCTGCCCACCGGGCGCTGGGGGGGCACCCATGCCAGCCATGTGATCGCCGATGCGGCGCTGTTGCGCCCCGCGCCGAGCACCCGCAGCGCTGCGGCCCTGGCCGTCTTGCCCTACACCTTCACCACGCTGTGGCTGGCACTGCGCAGCGTGGGTCTGGGCCCGCACAACGCGGCCGGCAAACGGGTGCTGGTGCACGGTGCCTCCGGCGGCCTGGGGCAGATGGCCATTCAGCTCTTGGGCCAGTGGGGCGCACAGGTGACAGCCGTGTGCAGCACATCCCATGTGCAAGCCTGCATCAACCTGGGTGCCGCCGCCGTGTGGGATCGCACGCGGCAGCCGCTGTCGGCCCTGCCAGCGCACCACGATGCCAGCTTCAACTTTGCACACTGGCCTGACGAGGCCGCCTTGATCAGCCGGCTGCGGCCAGGTGCGCTGGGCCACGCCACCACCGTGCACCCGCTGCTGGGCAGCTTCGATGAACACGGTTGGTGGCGCGGTGGCTGGCAGGCATGGCGCGCGTGGTCGGCGATGCGTCAGCAGTGCGTGGCCGCAGGTGGGCCGGGCACGCGCTACGCCTGGACGATTTTTCAGCCCGATGGTGCTGCCCTGGATGCCTTGGTGGCCTGGCTGCACGAGCGCCCAGGCCAGCCATTGCCCATCGGGGTGCAGGTGCCGCTGTCGCAAGCGGACCAGGCCTTTGCGCATGTCGCCGCGCAAGGCCCGGGCCGTGCGGTGATCACGTTTGGCTGAGATCGGAGGACGCATGCAGCCCATTCCTGCCGAAGTCGACGTGCTCATCGTCGGCCTGGGTCCAGTCGGCGCCGCACTGGCCCAACTGTTGAACCGCCACGGCACGCGCACCTTGGTGATCGACAAGGCCCGCGACATCTTCACTGCGCCCCGCGCCATCGCCTTGGACAACGAGGCCCTGCGTGTGCTGCAGCTGTGCGGCCTGGGCGAGGACGCCTTCCAGAAGGTGGCCATTCCCGAAGTGCGCATGCACTCGCCCGTGTTCGGCCAGTACAGCCGCGCCGTCACCGCTGGGTGCACCGATGGGCACCCCAAGCTCGTCACCTTCTTTCAGCCTGAGCTGGAGCGCGCCTTGCGCGACCAGTTGCAACACAGCCAGCATGTGCACGTGGCCTTGGGCGTGAGCCTGGTCTCGTTGACCCAGCAGCCCGATGCGGTGCTGGCTGACCTGCAGAGTGACGACGGCCGTCACACCCAGGTGCGCGCTAGCTGGGTGGTGGGGGCCGACGGCGCCAATTCAGCGGTGCGGCGCATGCTGGGCCAGGACTTCAAGGGCAAGACCTTTGCCGAAGACTGGCTGGTGGTCGACGCCAAGCACGTGCCCACGCCGATGGACCACGTCGAGTTCATCTGCGATCCGCGTCGGCCCACGCCCCACATGGTGGCGCCTGGCGGACGCCAGCGCTGGGAGTTCAAGCTCCAACCCGGCGAAACGCGCGAGCACATGGAGCGCCACGACACGGTCATGCAGCTGCTGCAGCCGTGGACGCAGGGTCGGCCGATCGAGATCGAGCGCGTGGCGGTCTACCGCTTCCATGCCCGGGTGGCGGATCGCTTCCAGGTGGGGCGCGTGTTCCTGGTGGGGGATGCCGCCCACATCACGCCGCCGTTTGCGGGGCAGGGCCTTGTGGCAGGCTTGCGCGATGCGGCCAACCTGGCCTGGAAGCTGACCTGGGTCTGCCAGGGCTGGGCGCGGCCCGCGCTGCTGGACAGCTACCACCAGGAGCGCCGCCCCCATGCCCAGGCCATGATCCAGCTCGCTTTGATGATGGGCCGCCTGGTGATGCCCAGCAACCGCGCGGCCGCGTGGTTCACGCACGGCTTGATGCGAACCTTGTCCCACATCCCCCGGCTCAAGCGGTTGTTTGAGGCGCAGGAGATCAAACCGCGCAACCGCTTCAAGCGCGGGTGCTTCGTCAGGCCCGCCCATGCCAGCCGCTTGCGCCGTGGTGAGCAAATGCCGCAGGTGTGGCTCAAGCCGCCAACGGGTGGCGGGGTGGTGCTCA
>JBEEJZ010000139.1:0-5872 GCA_041168905.1 Pseudomonadota bacterium
TGGTGAAGGTAGACATTGCGAATAGCTCCACGGGTTCGCCCTGGACCGCGACCCGCATTCGAAGCGTGGATGCACTGGCAGGTATCAGGCTTGACGAGGATGATGAGGCTGAAATTGAGGGCTCCATTACCGCGTTTACCAACGGCAGCAGCGTATTCAGTGTCAACGGCATCTCGATTGATGCATCCAATACAAACCTGCCCTCCGGCCTCGGTCTTGGCAGCCGCATCAAGGTTGAAGGCACTGTAGCCAATGGAACTATCGTGGCCAGCAAGGTTGAATTGGAAGACGACAACACCGTGGAAGCGCGCGAATTTGAATTCCATGACCGAGTAGCGAATCTGAACACCAGCACAAAGAGTTTTAGCGTCAAGGGCTACACCGTGGCCTATGACGGCAGCACTCAATTCGACTTCGATATTTCACTTTTAACTGACTCGTTGAACGTTGAGGTCAAAGCGGTGATCGGCGCAAACGGCCAACTGATCGCCACCAAGATCGAGCTCGACACCTGAGTCTCCCCCATTTTTATGCACCAACCGCCTGGCTTGGGCGGCACATCAGAAAGGAATCCCCATGAATAACCCAACCCGAGGAATCTCCCGGCACATCCGGCGCTGGTGGCTGATGCCCGTCGTTGCTGCCATGCTTGCTGCCTGCGGCGGCGGTAGCGGCAGCTCGGCCAATGCCGACCGAGTGGCCACCTTTATTGACTCACACGTTGCTGGACTCGAGTTCAGGTCCGCGACCCGCAGCGGCCTCACCGACGTGAATGGCAATTTCCCGTATCAGGCGGGTGAGACCATCACCTTCTCCATCGGCAATCTGATACTGGGCACCATCACCCCCACGGGCGACAAAGTCACGCCTTTGGACCTGGTGCCTGGCGTGACGTCGTCCACCGACCCCCGCGTGACCCGTATGCTGCAAGTCCTGCAAACCCTGGACAGCGATGCCAACCCGGACAACGGGATTCAGATCACGCCCGCCGCCCGGGACTACGCGCGCAAGCTGGCCCGGCAGGTTCGCCTAGATGAAGATCACAGCGACACAGAGGTGGAAGATCACCTGGAAACCAAGAAATTCCTGGTTAAGGCGGACGACGCGAGAAACCACTTCGAACGCCATCGCCATGACGGCTCACAAGCACACAAAGGCTACAAGGGCAAAACCGGCACAGGTGGATCTGGTGGCACCCAGATGATGGCCCAACCCGCCAACACCGAGGGCCGCCTGCTGGCCTCCAACTGTTTTCAGTGCCATGGCACCCTGGGCCGAGGTGGTTTTGAAAGCATCCGGGGCAGCGACGCCAGCGAGGTACTCGAGTACCTGACCAAAACAGCCAATAAAGACATCATGGCGGCGCACGCGCAGGGTTACACCCGCGCACAGCTGCAATCCATCATCGCCTACCTCCAGCAGTAAGCCCACCACCCAGACAGGAGAAACAACATGACATTCAATCAAGACGCCTTGCAGCGCCGACGCTGGCTGACCCTCGCCGGAGCGGGTGTGATTGCCGCCCTGGCACCCACGGTGGGCTGGACAGATGATGACCATGAGGGCGAAGACGAAGCTAGCAGCTCCAACACCACCTACCTCCCAGCCACCACCGGCCTGACGCAAAAAGTGGTGATTGTGGGCGGTGGCATGGCCGGTGCCACGGCGGCCAAGTACCTGCGCCTGTGGGGCGGCGCGGGTCTGTCCATCACGCTGGTGGACCCGGTGGCGACCTACACCTCCAACATCATGAGCAATCTGGTGCTCAACGGCAGCCGTGATGTCGCCAGCCTGGGCTACACCCGCGACGCCCTGGCCAGCAAATACAACATCACCCTGGTCACCGCCAGCGTGACGGCGCTGAATACCGGGGCTAAAACCATCACGCTAAGCAACAACGACATCCTGAGCTACGACCGGGTGGTGCTGGCCCCGGGCATCGAGTTTGATGACGCCTACGGGTTGACTCAGACTGATTACGACGCCACAACACCCCACGCCTGGCAGGCCGGCGCACAGACGACCTTGCTGGCCAGCCAGATTGCGGGCATGAGCAATGGCGACACCTTCGTCATGACCATCCCCAAGGCACCCTACCGCTGCCCGCCCGGCCCGTACGAGCGCGCTTGCCTAGTGGCAGATACGCTGAAAACCCGGCTGGGCACAGGTACAACGGCCAAGGTGATCGTGCTGGACGAGAACGCATCGATACAAGCAGAAGTGGAAAACTTCACAGATGCATTCAAAGTTCTGCATGCGGGCGTAGTGACCTACGTACACAGCGTCTCGGATATCCAAGTGAACCCCATCACCCGGGTAGTCACCTACAAGGACGGTGTACTGACGCCACAAACCATCAACGCCAAAGTCGTCAACCCCATCGTGCCGCATCGTGCACGTGGCGCTGGAACTGGCGGGTGGTTGACTACTGCGGGTGTGGCAAACAGCACCGACGGCAAATGGTGTTTGGTCGACGTCCTCAGCTACGAATCCACGGCAGCACCCGGCGTGCACGTCATCGGCGATGCCTCCAGCTGCGGTTTGCCCAAGGCCGGCCACGTGGCCAACCAGGAAGCCAAAATTTGCGCAGATGCCATCGTGCGCTTGTTCAGTGGTCAGCAGCCAGACGCAGCGCCGGTAGCCAATTCGGCCTGCTACTCACCCATCACCGCCACCACAGCGTCGTGGCTGACGGCGGTGTATCAGTACGACAGCGTGAACAAGAAAATGGCCGTAGCCAGCAACGGGGGTAACACCACGGGAGCGAAAGCCACCGAAGCGGCCAATCACAGTACCCAGAACTTCCGCCAGATGAACACCTGGTTCAATACCCTGATGGGTGATTCATTCGCCTGATGCTGTCGCGGGGCCATTCCCCGCGAGAGTCACTTATTGTTGAGGTGCCTGCCGCCCCCGCACAAAGGCATCGATGATCTGGGCGGATTCCGGCTTTTTGCCACCCCGGGCAAAGTCCAGCGCCGTGAGGCCGGCTCCGTTGACGATGGTGGGGTCGGCCCCCGCCTCCAACAGGGTTTTGACGGCCGCCGGGGAGCCATACAAGGCGGCCATCATCAAGGGCGTGCTTTCGTTGGGTGAGCTGGCATCGATGTAGGCGTCGTGCTCCAGCAACAGATTGATAAGGGGCACGTTGCCCGCCTTTGCCGCGTAATGCAAGGGCGTCCAGCCGGGCTTGTTGACGTCAGCACCCTTGTCGATCAAGGTTTGAACCAGGTCATCAAATCCCTTGAGCACCGCAATCATCAGCGCGCTCTCGTCCTTGGCACTTCGGGCTTCCAGGTCGATTTTGGGGGCGTCCATCAGCATGCGGGCTATGCCGGTGGCCGAGCCCTTGAGGGCTAAAAACAAACCGTGTTCACCCGCTTCGTTGCGTGTATTGGGGTCAAAACCACGCTGTAACAAGCGCTGCACAACAGGCGGATCGTTGCGTTTGATGGCCGAAAAATAATCTTCAAACGATCCGGCGTGGCACCAAGAATATCCATATAAAACAAGCAATAAAACAATTTTCTTCATGTTTTACAAGAGATTTTGGACAGCCAAACTGGCGGGCAGGCAAAACAAGGTTTCAAAATTGTGACTGGTGATGGCACCAATGTCCTCCGGGCTCAGGCCCTTGATTTGCCCGATCTGTTTGGCGACGTAGGGCACAAACGCTGGCTGGTTGGTTTTACCCCGGTACGGGACGGGTGCTAGGTAGGGGCTGTCCGTCTCGATGAGCATGCGATCGAGCGGCACAAAGGCCGCGACGTCCCGAATATCCTGAGCGCTCTTGAAGGTCAGGATGCCGGAGAAGGAGATATAAAAACCCAGGTCCAATGCTGCCCTGGCAACCTGCTCGGTTTCGGTAAAGCAGTGAAAAACACCGCCTGCCGACCCGGCCGATCCATCTTCGCCTTGTTCCCGCAGGATGGCCAGGGTGTCGTCAGAGGCGCTGCGGGTGTGAATGATCAGTGGCTTGCCCAGGGCCCGTGCGGCCCGAATATGTGTGCGGAAACGGTCCCGTTGCCAGCCCATATCCGCCAGCGTGCGCTCACCGAGGCGATAGTAGTCCAGCCCGGTCTCACCTATGCCGATGACTCTGGGCTTGCCCCCTAGGGTCAGCAGGTCCTGCAGGCTGGGCTCGGCAACGCCTTCGTTGTCGGGATGTACGCCCACGGTCGCCCACAGGTTGTCGTAGCGCATAGCCAGAGCGTGGACAGACTCGAACTCCTCCAGGGTGGTGCATATGCAAAGTGCGCGATCGACCTGGGCTTGCGCCATAGCTGCCTGCACATCGGGCAACTGGCCGATCAGTTCCGGGAAAACGAGGTGGCAGTGTGAATCAACGTACATGAAGCGAGAGGCGAGCTCGGGGTTAGAAGGCGTACCGCAGACGGTCACTGGCAGGGCCCGTGCTGACCATATCCTCAATGCGGGCCCTCAGTTGGGCCGACTTATCGTCGTTGGAGAAACGAAAGCCGATGCCCTGTGGGCGGCCGTTGACCGCACGCGCAGGCGTGACCCAGGCCACAGTGCCTGCCACAGGGTAGCTCTGCTTGTCCTTCGGTAGCGACAGCAGGACATACACGTCATCGCCCAGGCGATATTCCCGTGGCGTGGGTATGAAAAGACCACCGTTGGTAAACAGGGGAATGAAGGAAACCTGCAGTTCTGCCAAGTCTTTCACGGCCAATCGGATCACGCTGGGCCGAAGTGCTGTCGTCGAGCTCATGTTCTTTGTCCTGTATGCGGGTGGATGGCGGCCTGCGCCTGGGACATCAGCGCTTCGGTCATCAAACCCGCTGAGTAGGGGTGTTCAACGGTCTGCATTGTCCTGGAAAGTGCGCGGGCCCAACCCGCCAGGGCCGCCATGGAAGGCGAGGCCGGAAGGTCTTGAACCTCAAAAAAACGAGGACGACCGCCGGTCGTTCTGACCATGAGGTCGTGACACACTTTTTGAAGCGCATCCACCAGGACGGGCGCAGGCCAGTCCTTGACAGCTGCGACTTCTCCACGCGAGGCTGCCTTGGGGAAGGCTGCCCACATGCGCGCATCCAGGCCGGCGTGGGCGTGGCGCAAGGCATCTTCGGGTCGGCCACCGGCTGCGCGCAGCAAGGTGGGTGCCACATCAGCGGCGACGCCGGCCTGTTTCAGCCAGGCCAGCGCCTCATCAAATGACGGCCACAACATGTTGTGCACCTGACAGCGGCTGCGTATCGTGGGCAACAACTGATGGGCCGCCTCGGAGGCCAGCACAAAGCGCACGTCGCCAGCAGGTTCTTCCAGGGTTTTGAGAAGTGCATTGGCCGTGATGTGGTTCATGCGCTCAGCCGGAAAAATCAGCACCACCTTGCCACGGCCACGACCGCTGGTGCGCTGGGCAAACTCCACCGCATCGCGCATCGCGTCGACTCGAATTTCCTTGCTGGCCTTACGCTTCTTGTCGTCGATGTCCGACTGGGCTTTTTCGGGCAAGGGCCAGCCCAGGTCCAGCATGTCGGTCTCAGGCATCAGCACACACAAATCAGCATGGGCACGCACATCGATGGCGTGGCAGCTGGCGCAGTGGCCACAGCCCCCCTGAGGGTGAGGCTGGTCGCAGAGCCAGGCACGGGCCAGCGAAAGTGCCAGTGAATACTGCCCGAGCCCCGAAGGACCCGCCAGCAGCCGGGCGTGACCACGCTGCAACAGCAGGCCAGTCAACTGCTGCTGCAGCCAGGGCGCCAGGGTGGATGCGCTCATGAACGACTCACTGGCAGTACACGCAGTAGGGCAAGCATCGGCAGCACAGGCTCAGGCCGGGCCGCCATTGGCCGCGACCATGATGGCCAGCCAACCCTTGCGCACCATGGTGCTGGTGATTTGTTGCCAG
>JBEEJZ010000140.1:0-10354 GCA_041168905.1 Pseudomonadota bacterium
CAGATAGGCTTCCAGCACTTTCAGTTCAGCGGCTTCCTTGTCGGCCAAGTCGGTGCGGCCGGCCGTCTGGAAGGCCTGCAACGAGTCTTTGCGCTGTTTGATGAGCTTGTCCACGATGGCAACCACGGCAGCATCGTCCAGCACCACGCGTTCATCCACCTCTTTTTGCTTGAGGGCCGCCAACAGCAGACGGATGGTGCCCAGGCGTTCGCTGTCCTTGGCGCGCATCGCGGCTTTCATGTCTTCGGTGATCTGGTCTTTGAGGGTCATGGTGGTCATCCTGATGGGTTGTTTGGTGGAGTAGGTGAGTAGGCGTAAAAAAGCCCGCCTGAGCGTCCCCGGCGGGCTTTTTTGATGCAGACCGGGGTCTGGATCGAAGATCAGTACATCTTCTTGGGCAACTGCATCGAGCGAATACGCTTGTAGTTGCGCTTGACGGCAGCTGCCTTCTTGCGCTTGCGCTCGGCGGTTGGCTTTTCGTAGAACTCGCGGGCGCGCAGGTCGGTCAGCAGGCCCAGTTTCTCAATGGTGCGCTTGAAGCGACGCAGTGCAACGTCAAAAGGCTCGTTCTCTTTAACACGGATCGTGGTCATTAGGGCTATGTATCCAAAATGTGCTGCAGCATGTACCGAGGGGAAGATCGGGCCCCTCAGGCCGCTTGCAGCGAAGTTCCCCGTCTATAACTAGTATTGGCCGACGGGGTTTGCCAGCAAAGCCCAAGATTATAGCCAGTCAAATTGGAGGTCTGGCCTACCCTGCGCTGGCCCCCAGCTTGGCCGCCAGGCCCTGGGCACAAGCAAAGGCGCTCGACCAGGCCCACTGAAAGTTGTAGCCTCCCAGCCAGCCTGTGACGTCCATCACCTCGCCGATGAAGTAGAGGCCGGGCTGCCTGGATTCCATGGTCTGGCTCGAAAGGCAGCGCGTGTCCACGCCGCCAGCCGTCACCTCCGCCTTTTTGTAACCGTCGGTGCCCGTGGGCGTGATTTCCCAGCGGCTCAGGCGATCTGCTAGCAAGGCCAGAGCTTTGTCACTGGCTTCGACCACAGGGCGTTGCCACTGGGGTTCTTGTGCCACCCACACGTCGGCCAGCCGAGCTGGAACCAAGCCGGAGAGTTCGTTGATGATCAATTTGCGCGAGGCCTGCTTGGCGTACTGCAACTTGGCCAGCAGGTCACATCCGGGGGCAAGGTTGAGACGGATGGGTGTGCCCGGTTGCCAGTAGCTGGAAATTTGCAGGACCGCCGGCCCAGACAGTCCGCGATGGGTGAGCAGCAAATCTTCAGAAAAAAGCTGCCGGCTTTTTTTAACGCCAGTTTCCACCTCGACTGGCAGAGAAAGACCCGATAGCGCGGCATAGGGCACCCAGGCATCGCTGTCAAAGGTGAGAGGGACCAGAGCTGGGCGGGTGGCGACCAACGGTAAGCCAAATTGGGTCGCAATTCGATAGCCAAAATCCGTTGCGCCAATTTTGGGGATAGACAGGCCACCAGTGGCCACCACCAGCGCACGCGCATGCACGGCTCCCCGGTCTGTCTGCAATTCGTAGCGGGTCTGGCCTGCGGACTCAGCCTCGGCAAGCGTGATCTTTTGCACGCTACAGGGTTGCCAGCGCTGCACGCCACCGGCCGCACATTCGGCCAGCAGCATCTGAATCAGGTCTTCGGCAGAGCGGTCACAAAACAACTGCCCCTTGTGCTTCTCGTGAAACGCTACACCGTGACGCTGCATCAGCGCCACAAAATGTTGAGGTGTGTAGCGCGACAGGGCAGATCGGCAAAAGTGTGGGTTGTCACTCAGGAAGTTCGCGGGCCCCACCTCGCGGTTGGTGAAGTTGGCACGCCCACCCCCCGAGATTCTGATTTTTTCGGCTACCTTGTCGCTGTGGTCCAGTACCAGAACATTCAGACCCAACTGTCCGGCCACCCCGGCACAAAACAGACCAGCCGCACCCGCGCCAATGATGGCGACATCGAAATTTTGCATGGGGCGCAGTTTAGTGGCGTGCCCTGACGGCCTTACCGGTTATCCGAAGCGTGCAGGTTTTGAGCTTACCTCAGGCTGCTGCAAGGCCAGCAGGCCCTGAAACACATCGCCCACCACCATGACGCTGGGGCTGGCAAGTTGCTCGCGGGTGATGGTGCTCTGCAGCTCTGCCAAGGTGCAAACTGCGTGGCGCTGGGTCGGCAGGCTGGCGTTCTGGATGACGGCTACGGGTGTCGTGGATGGCAAGCCTTTGAGCAGTTCGGCTTGTATGGAGCTGGCACCACTGACGCCCATGTAGATGACCAGCGTGAGCCTAGCCTCATAGGCCGTGCTCGCAAGAAGTTCCCAGTTGGGACCGGAGGCACCGGGCTTTGCATGCCCGGTCACGAACACCACGCCATGCGCATGAGCACGGTGAGTGAGCGGTACGCCCAGAGAGCTGACGGCTGCCAACCCCGAGGTGATCCCGTTGATGACCTCAAGCTGAACGCCGGCCTCGCCCAGGTGCTCTAGTTCCTCGCCTCCACGTCCAAAAATGAAGGGGTCGCCCCCTTTGAGGCGCACCACGTTTTCGCCCGCCTGTACTTCGGTAATCATCAATTTTTCGATGAAGGCTTGCGGCGTGGACTTGCAGCCGCCGCGCTTACCCACATAAACCACCCTGGCGGTTGGCGAGGCAAATTGCTTGACGATGTCCTCGTTGACCAGATCGTCCACCAGCAGCACGGTGGCCGCCTGGATCGCCTTCACTGCCTTCAGTGTGAGCAGCTCGGGATCGCCGGGCCCCGCACCGACCAGGGTGCAACGACCGCTATGGTGAGCCTGTGCATAGACGTTTTTGCGTGGCAGATCGGTGTTCATGATGCTTACGAGGCCAGGTTATCTAATTGATGGACCAGGTTCAGGATGTGTTGCAGTTGGATCGCAATCGGCGGGGGCAGAGCGCACGTGCCCGCAAGCACCTGTTGGGTGTAGGCGGCAGTGCTGGCAGCGGATATGTCCTTGGGTAAATCCGGCAGGCTTTGCAAACTGCCGCCTTGCGTGCCTCCAAGCAACTGACGCTGGCCGCCGACAAAGCTCTCCATGTGCGGCGTACGTCGCGGGTCGGCGACAGATTCCCCTTCGGTACCGCGCAATAGCAGGGCGTTGGACTGCATCAATTCAAACACTGCAGCCATGGACACCGCGTATTCCGGGTGGGTGTAGCTGCTGACGATCAGGCTAGGGCCTCGCACTGGGTTCATCAACTTGGCCAGGCTGTGGCCCGGGTTGCGCAAGCCCACCACCCGCCGCACATCCAGCAGCTTTTGCAGGCCTGGGCATAGCAAGGTAGTCGGCGCGTAAGTCACGGTCCCGGGTGTCAGGCCACCGATGTGCTCGCTGGGGGGTATGCCGAGCTCAGCAAGGATGCTGTCGGTGGTCACCCGGCTGGCCTCGGTGGCTGCACCATGCACCAGCACCGGCAGTCCTTCCCGCGCCAGCAGCAGGGCCAGCAGGGGTGTGAGGTTGGGCAAGCGACGGGCACCGTTGTAGCTGGGAATCACGATCACCGGTCGGTTGCTGGCCGCGAACGGCTGCAGGCGCTGGTGGGTGGCATCCAAAAAGCCGGCCATTTCTTCAGGCGTTTCACCCTTGATGCGCATCGCCAGGCAAAAGCCACCCATTTCCAAGTCGGTGATGCTGCCATCCAGCACCTGGCCGAAGAGGTCTTCCGCCTGCTCGCGACTGAGCGACCGGGCGCCATCCTTGCCCCGACCGATCTCCTTGATGTAGTGCGCAATGCTCATGGCGTGATTGTGCGGGAATCCTGATAACCGATGGTTATGAGCTTAAGGCGGGTGCCGGCGTGGACACTCGCACCATGCGCTTGAGGGTGGGGAGGCAGGAGCCGCACTGTGTACCGCAACGCAAACGGCCCTGCAGCTGCGCGAGGCGTTCGTCTTCACCGCCCTGACAACGTGTCAGCTCGTCGCTAATGGCCAGATCGGTCACATTTAGACACGTGCAGACCTGTTGACCTCGGGTGCTCACAGTGACCGGGGGGTGCGCGCCCGGCAGCAGGAGCAGGCGCCCGTAGGACTGGGCCGGCAGCTCATCTTGCAGCAGGGTCTTGATCCAGTTTTCGGCACTGGTGTCTCCGGCCAGCACAAAGCCTTCCAGTTGTGATGCATCCTGGCCATTTCGTGCCAGGCGCACGGCACGCCGCTGGCCCTGGCGCCGGTCCGCATAGCGCAGCACATCGGCTTGCTTCAGGCCCAGGAGCTGCTCGATCCGGTCGATCAGGTCGTCGTTGGGGGCCTGCGTGCTGGCTGCCCTGAACAACAGGCCACTGCGTTCGCGCCCAAATGGTGTGCAGCTGGCAAAGGCGAACTGACTCATCAGTCCCCGCAATTGTTCGCGTGCCTGCAGGGCGTCGTCGTCAGGTAACCATGCCAAGGCCAGCAATGTCCAGGGCAGGGCGGCTTTGTCGATGCGCACCGCCGCATGCTTGAACTCGGGCTGTTTGGAACTGGGGCAAAAGGCAGAGGTGGTGAGGGCGTTGACGCCGGCCAGCGGTTGTCCGTCAGCGCCTAGGCCGCTGATGAATTCGCTACCCCAGTGCATGGCCATGAAGACCTGGGACAGACCCAGGTCTTCGCTGCTCTGCACAGGAACGAGCAGGCTGCCCCGTTTGCTGGAGACCTGCACCAGGGTTCCAGTTGTCAGGCCGCGCCGCGCCATATCCTGCGGGTGCATTTGCAAGCTGGGTTCGGGCGCATGCCCAAACAAGCGTCCCAAGGTGCCGGTGCGGCTCATGCCGTGCCACTGATCACGCAATCGCCCGGTGGTCAGTGAGAACGGGTATTGGGACACCCTTGCCTCTGCCACCGGCTCATAGCGCTTGGCCACAAAGTTGGCGCGACCGTCGCTGGTGGGGAAAACACCGTCCTCATACAGGCGCTTGCGGCCTGCGGTGTGCCCTTCGGGCAGAGGCCATTGTTGTGGGGCGGTTTCCAGCATTCGGTAGCTCATGCCGGTGATGTCCAGATCACGATCACGGGTGCTTTCGCGGTGCTCCTGCCAGATGGACTCCGGCGTTTCGTAGGGAAACAGGCTGAGTCCTTCGGGCTGTCGAGCTGGCAATCGGGTTTCGAGTCTGCGGGCAAAGTCCACCACGATGCGCCAGTCGTGGCGGGCCTGACCCGCACCTGCGACGGCCGGACGCACCCGGCTGATGGTGCGCTCGCTGTTGGTCACAGTGCCGTCTTTTTCGCCCCAGGTGGTGGCAGGCAGCAGCAGGTCGGCGTAGTCGCAGCTGGCGGTGGTGCCAAAGGCTTCTTGCACAACGACCAGTTCAGCCCGCTGCAGGGCCCGGCGCACCGTGGTCTGATCGGGCATGCTCTGCGCCGGGTTGGTGCAGGCGATCCACAGCGCCTTGATGTCGCCGTCGGCCGCTGCCTGAAACATCTCGATCGCCGTTTTGCCCGGCACACCGGGTATGTCGGGCACACCCCACAGTGCCGCCACCTCGGCGCGGTGTTGAGGGTTGAGCAGGTCGCGATGGGCCGACAGCAAATTGGCCAGCCCGCCCACCTCGCGTCCGCCCATGGCGTTGGGTTGACCTGTCAGAGAAAAGGGGCCGGCACCGGCCTTGCCGATCTGGCCGGTGGCCAGGTGCAGGTTGATAAGCGCTGTGTTCTTGGCCGTGCCGCTGCTTGACTGGTTCAGACCCTGGCAATACAGGCTCAGTGTGGAGGCGCGGCGCTGGGTGCTGCCCGTGGCACCGGTGGCAAACAGCCGGGCCGCCTCGAACAAATCCGCCTGGGTGATACCGCAGGTCTGCGCCACGAGCTCGGGCGTGTCCTCGCGCACCATGGCCTTGAGTTCCTCGAACCCCCGGGTGTGCGCTGCAATGAAGTCGGTATCCAGCCAACCCTCCCACAGCATGATGTGCAGCATGCCGTTGAACAGCCTGACGTCCGTGCCGGGTAGCAGGGGCAGGTAAAGGTCGGCAATTTCGGCGGTGTCGGTCTTGCGCGGATCGCAGAAGATGATTTTGAGCTGCGGATTGGCGCGCCTGGCGTCTTCGATGCGCCTGAACAAGATGGGATGGGCGTAGGCGGTGTTGGACCCCACGATGAAGATGCAACCGGCGTGGTTCACATCGTCGTAGCAGGCGGGCGGCGCGTCGGCACCCAGGGTCTGCTTGTAGCCGGCCACCGCACTGCTCATGCACAGGCGGGAGTTGGTGTCGATGTTGTTGGTGCCAATCAGCCCCTTGGCCAGCTTGTTGAAAACGTAGTAGTCCTCGGTCAGCAGTTGGCCAGACACGTAAAAGCCGACCGCGTCGGGCCCGTGCTCGCGAATGATGCGCCCGAATTGCGAGCTGGCATGATCCAGCGCCTGGTCCCAGTTCACGGCTTGTGCAGGCAACCCTCGCCGGGCCCGCAACATGGGTTGCAAGAGCCGTGATTGCCGGGTCACAGCCGCGGTAGCGGTGAGGTGCAGCGTGGAGCCTTTGCTACACAGACGACCGAAATTGGCCGGGTGTTCCGGGTCGCCGCGCACGCCGGTGATCTGGCCTGCCTCGGCGCTGATGATCACGCCGCAGCCCACGCCGCAGTAGGGGCAGGTTGAGCGGGTCTCGGTGGCGGCAACGCTGGACATGCTCAGATTCCTTGACAGGACCGCGTAGCGGGCCCTGCCAAAGGTGCGGTCTGATCCGTGGCCAGGGTTGCCAGTTCCACGCTGTTCAGGTGTACCTCACCATGGGTGACTTTGACGGAGAAGGCCGGGGTGCAACCTTCGTCGGGGGCATGTGCACACCCGTCCTTCAGGCCGATCGCCCAGTTGTGCAGGGGGCAGGCGACGCTGGTTCCAAATACGATGCCCTGGCTCAGCGGGCCACCCTTGTGGGGGCAGCGGTCGAGCAGGGCGAAGACCTGGTCCTGGTCGTTTCGGAACACCGCCACATCCATGCCCTGGGGCCGGGACACACGGCGCGCACCCAGCACGGGGATGTCGCTCACAAAGCAGATTTTTGTCCATTCACTCATCGTGTTTCTCCATCTTTGTCAGGGGCTCAAGAGACGGTGAGCTTGTCGAACTGGCGTGTGTCCACCTCGGCATCCTTGAAGTCGAACCAGGGGTCCGGCTCGCCATCGAGGGCGAACTGCAGGCGATCCCACAGCGCCTTGCGGCCGGCGGTGTCCTCCAGAATGCGCTTTTTCACGTAGTCCAGGCCCACCCGGTTCACAAAGTGCACGGTCCGTTCCAGGTACCAGCCCTCCAGGCGGTAGAGCTCGCAAAAAGCGCCGGTGTACTCCAGCACTTCCTCGGCGGTTTTGAGCTTGGTGAAGAAGTGCGCCACCTCGGTCTTGATACCGCCGTTGCCAGCGATGTACATCTCCCAGCCACTGTCCACGCCGATGATGCCCACGTCCTTGATGCCCGCTTCGGCGCAGTTGCGTGGGCAGCCGCTCACTGCAAACTTCACCTTGTGCGGTGCATACATGCGCCACATGGCACGTTCAAGATCCTTGCCCATCTGGGTGCTGTCTTGCGTGCCCATTCGGCACCATTCGCTGCCCACACAGGTTTTGACGGTACGCAGCGCCTTGGCGTAAGCGTGCCCGCTGGGCATGCCGATATCTTTCCAAATGCTCACCAGGTCCTCTTTTTTAACGCCCAGCAAATCGATGCGCTGGCCGCCCGTGACCTTGATGGTTGGAACCTTGTATTTGTCAGCTGCGTCGGCAATGCGGCGCAGTTCGTCTGCCGTGGTTTCGCCGCCCCACATGCGGGGGATGACCGAGTAAGTGCCGTCCTTCTGGATATTGGCGTGGCTGCGCTCGTTGATGAAGCGACTTTGCGGGTCGTCCCGGGCCTCTTTGGGCCAGGTGCTGATGAGGTAGTAGTTGACGGCCGGCCGGCAACTGGCACAACCGTTGGGCGTGGTCCAGTCCATGGCCTTGAAAACATCCGCAATCTTCAGTAATTTGCGGTCCCGAATGGCATCCCGCACCGCCTGGTGACCATGAGGAGTACAGCCACACATGGCTTTGAGCCTGGGGGTGGCCGAGTAGTCACCACCAGCCGTGAACATCAGGATCTGTTCGACCAGGCCTGTGCAGGAGCCGCAGCTGGCGCTGGCCTTGGTGTGCTTGCGCACTTCCTCCAGTGTGAACAGGCCCTTGTCCTTGATGGCCTTGCAGATGGCGCCTTTCTTGACGCCGTTGCAGCCGCAGACCTCAGCATCGTCGGGCATGCTGGCGGCCTTGCTGTGGCCCTCGTGGCCCACATCGCCGATATTGGATTCGCCAAACATCAGCTTGTCGCGGATGTCGGCGATGCTACGGCCCTCGCGCAACAGTTTGAAGTACCAGCTGCCGTCCACGGTGTCGCCATACAGGCATGCGCCGACCAGCTTGTCGTCTTTGATGACCAGCTTTTTGTACACACCGCCGTAGGGGTCGCTCATGACAATTTCTTCAGTGTTTTCACCCCCCTGAAAATCGCCGGCGCTGAAGAGATCGATGCCGGTGACCTTGAGCTTGGTGGACGTCAGCGAGCCGGTGTAGCGGCCTATGCCGAACTCTGCCAGATGGTTAGCCAGCACCTTGCCTTGTTCAAACAGCGGAGCGACCAGTCCGTAGGCGATGCCCCGGTGGGCCGCACATTCGCCCACTGCGTAGATGCGAGGGTCTGTCACCGTCTGCAAGGTGTCGCTGACCACAATGCCGCGGTTCACATGCAGGCGCATTGTCTCGGCCAGCGCGGTGTTGGGGCGTATGCCCACCGCCATCACCACCAGATCCGCGGGCACTTCACTGCCATCTTTGAATTGGATGGCCTTTACCCGACCTGCCTTGCCGTCGTCCTGGTCTCCGATCAAGGCCTGGGTGTTGGCACCCATCAAAAACGTCATACCGCGCTCAGCCAGGGACTTTTGCAAGAGTTTGCCGGCAACATCGTCCAGTTGGCGTTCCATCAGCCAGTCGCCCACATGCACCACGCTGACCGTCATGCCCCGCTTCATAAGGCCGTTGGCCGCCTCCAGGCCCAGCAGGCCACCGCCAATGACCACCGCATGCTTGTAGCTGGCGGCGGCTTCAATCATGGCCTGGGTGTCTGCAATATCGCGGTAGGCCAGCACGCCTTCAAGTTGCTTGCCAGGGATGGGCAGGATGAAAGGGTTGGAGCCCGTTGCCATGAGCAGGCGGTCGTACTCGGCGCTGATCTGCTCGCCTGCCGCGTTTTGGGCGTGCACCACGCGTTGCACCCGGTCCACCTCGGTCACGGTCCAGCCGGCGTGCAGGGTGATGCCGTTGTCGGTGTACCAGGACCAGTCGTTCAGGATGATTTCGTCGAGCGTTTGCTCGCCCGCCAGTACGGGCGAGAGCAGGATGCGGTTGTAGTTGGGGTGAGGCTCGGCACCATACACGGTGATGTCGTACAGATCCGGGGCGACCTTGAGCAACTCCTCCAGGGTGCGCACGCCGGCCATACCGTTGCCGATCATCACCAGCTTTTGCTTGACGTGGGGGGTTACACGCATGTCCATGTTGTTTCTCCAATGCGTTAGCGGTTCTCAGGCCGCTTTTTCCACATGCGCCTGGCGCGTGTAGAGGAAGTCGATCACCGCCTTGCGACAGTGCTGGTAGCGTGGGTCGTCGGCCAGTTGCACCCGCGAGCGTGGCCGTGGCAGATCGACCGTCAGGACTTCGCCGATGGTGGCGGCCGGGCCGTTGGTCATCATCACGATCTTGTCGGACAGCAGCACCGCTTCATCGACGTCGTGCGTGACCATGACCACGGTGCTCTGGGTACGTGCCACGATCTCCAGCAGCTCGTCTTGCAGCTTGGCGCGGGTGAGGGCGTCCAGAGCGCCAAAGGGCTCATCCATCAGCAGCACCTTGGGCTCCATGGCCAAGGCGCGGGCGATACCCACCCTCTGCTTCATGCCACCCGAGATTTCTCCCGGGCGCTTTTGTGCAGCATGGCTCAGGCTCACCAGGGCCAAAGCCTGATCTGTGCGGGCCTTGAGCTGGGCTTTGCTTTCTGCTGCTGCACCCGTACTTTTGCCACCAGCGCCAAAGACCCGTTCCACACCCAGATAAATGTTTTCGAAACAGGTCAACCAGGGCAAAAGGGAGTGGTTTTGAAACACCACTGCCCGCTCCGGGCCAGGACCGGCGATTTCACGGTTGGCGCATAGCAGGGCCCCGCTGCTGGGGGTGGTCAAGCCTGCGATCAGGTTCAGGAGCGTGGATTTGCCGCAGCCCGAATGGCCGATGAGGGCGACGAACTCGCCTTTGGCGATGGAGAGGTTGATATCTCTCAAGGCCTGGAACGGGCCCTTCTTGGTTTTGAAGGTTTGCTCCACGCCTTG
>JBEEJZ010000141.1:0-2735 GCA_041168905.1 Pseudomonadota bacterium
AGCCAGACCGAAAAGAGAAAGTAAAGTGGCTGCCTGTTGACTGACGCCAGCACAGCGATAAATATTGCAAGCACAACCAAGCCACCGTCTAGCAGACCCGACCTGCGGGAAAACTCGGCAACTGAGCTCTTGAAATCTTCGCTAGCCCAGAGGTTGACAGTGAGCTGCGCCGGGCCTAAAAAGAGCCCTCGGCACAGGAGGTCACCGCCGCGGACCTGATCGGTCAGGAAAAGCACAAACCCGGACTTTGCGGGGCTGAGAAGGCCTTGTGACGATTCCCTGTCGACTTGCCCTAAGGCCCTGTTCCCCGATTCAGACCAGCAGCTCAGCGAGATGGCGTGCCTTGAAGGGAATTCGAGCTGGGTCCAATCTTCGGGGTGGTCTTTGGGAAGAGAAAACCGGATCCAGAACGGATCTTCCGATAATTTGGTGCCCAGCGCGGACACCATCTTCTGACCTTCCAATCGGGCAAATGCTGCGGTTGGGGAAAGTTCTAAATCCCGGTCACTTGTGAAACTGAATCCAACTTCCAGCTTCGGAGATGAGGAGGGCGCATTTTGCCCAAAAACAAACATCGCGCCGGTTGCCAGCAAGATGGCAAAGGGCACGACGAACGTAGAGAACTTGTTCAGAAACTCTGTGAATCTGTCATTCACCTGCTGCAACCTGACAGACAAAGAAGTAATGGGCATCAAGTGATTTATACCGAAGGAGGTACTTAGCTTCTTTCCCCCAATGCTTATATTTTTCCCTTCACAAATGTGAGTCTATCAGGCTGTACACAGTTAAATTTTGAACGGTGAGTGATGTCTTGGTTTCACGTAGCGATCATGGCTGCAGTTGTGATCTCGCGTCGGGTCGCCATTGAATCTGACGCTTTGTTGCTAAGGGGGTTTTTCCCCAACGACACGCCGGAATGCCGTTTTTCTGCGACCGGTGAACCGGAGATCAAGATGTCGGGATGTACTGTTTCGCAAAAAAAGTTTTGCATCGGGTGGTTTGCATCCTCCCAGCGCGCGCGCGCCATACCCACCTCAAATGACAACACGCGATGGGGCAGGTTGTTGACATGCGCCATAGGCACATAGCCCAGGCCGGGGTAGACATCTTCGAACATCAGGCGCTCGTACTGACGATCGATGGGTGCGCGCGCGGTGATCACCATCCATTCGATGGATTGTTGCTGGCAGTAAAGAAAGAAGGCCTTGAACAGGGCAGTCTTGACGACGCGGCTGGTGGCATCATTGGCCACGGCCAAGCGGGTGGCCTCTGCCAGAGAACTGTCGTGCAGCCATTGGGGCAGTGCCAAGGACTTCTCCAACGTCAGCGGCTTGTGCCGGTTGGTCTGGATGCGCATGGTGCCCAATGGAGAGCCGTCGAGCTTGGATTCCGCCAGCAAGACGGCCACACCGTTTTCAAAATCATTGGCCTCGGGCATCCTGAGGGCTTCCGCGAAATCAGGCACGTGGCGGGCGTAGGCCGCATGACGCACCTGAACTGCCTTGCTCAGGGCGTTTTCATCGCTGACCAGGCGTATGGTGAAAGGCAGGCGCTCTTCAGCCATCTCGGCATGGGCCCGATCTGCGGCGTTTGCTCGCAGCTCAGACAAGGCAAACTCTTTCAGGGCCTGCAGGCGGGGAGCAACAGTGGTAGCGGCTGACGAAAACGAATTCATGGCGGATGTCCTGTACGAGGTCAAAGCGGGAGGTCCGAACAAGAGGCTCTTGCTCACTGGACCCACGCTTTCACTGTATTTGTGAACACGTCTTTCCTGAGTCGGAGTTCGACTGGAAAGCTTGTAGGAAATTTCCCTACATCCGCAACCACCCTGCCTGGGTGGTGTGTGCCAGCCTACTTGAGGCTGTTGGATAGAAACTGGGCAAGACGCTCGCTTTTCGGGGCGGCCAGCACCTGAGTTGGTACACCTTCTTCCTCGACACGCCCCTGGTGCAAAAAGATGAGGTGGCTGGCGACTTCTCGCGCAAAGCCGATTTCGTGCGTGACCACCACCATGGTGCGACCTTGTTGCGCCAGGGTTTTCATGACGCGAAGAACCTCGGACACCAACTCCGGGTCCAAGGCACTGGTGGGTTCGTCAAACAGCATGACCTCGGGTTCCATGGCCAGGGCTCGGGCAATGGCCACCCGTTGCTGTTGCCCGCCGCTCATGTGCGCTGGGTAGCGGTCTTCCATGCCAACCAGATCAACCAGGGCCAACATCTCGCGCGCCTTCTCGACTGCCTGCTCGCGCGGCACCCCCATGACATGGACAGGTGCCTCAATGATGTTTTGCAGCACAGTGAGGTGGGCCCACAGATTGAAATGCTGAAACACCATCGCAAGGCGAGTGCGCATGCGCTGCAGTTGTTTGGGGTCTTTGGCCTGCAACACGCCAAGGCGGTCCGGGGCCAGGGCCAGCTCTTCGCCAGCCACCACGATGCGCCCTTGATTAGGACGCTCCAGCAGATTGATGCAGCGCAGAAACGTGCTTTTGCCTGAGCCCGAGCTACCAATGATGCTGATCACATCGCCAGCCCGGGCTTGCAGGGACACCCCTTTAAGCACTTCGTTGGCACCAAAGCGCTTGTGGATGTTTTCAACCTGGAGTTTGAACGGGGCCGTCGTCATGTCTGGGTACGTATTCATTCGATAAAGCAGTATGGATTCAGGCCCCGAGAAGGTCACCGGTTCTGAAGGGGACGCTGCCGGCGATCTTGCCGATTTCGGCGCCGGTG